>NZ_CP003915.1:3160344-3476378 GCF_000521505.1 Advenella mimigardefordensis DPN7 | reverse complement strand
AAGGTCAGCCAGGGAATCACAACCGTCATTGGTGGCAATTGCGGCATTTCACTGGCACCCATGCCGCGCGACATCCCCGATCCGGTTACACCGCCTTTGAATCTGCTGGATGAGCAGGGAGGCTGGTTCCGGTTCCGCAGCTTTGCGCAATACGTCAGCGAGCTGAGTGCTCGCCCGGCCGCAACCAACTGCGCCATGCTGGTCGGCCATTCGACACTTCGTGTCGCGACAATGGAGGATGTGACCAAAGCGGCGACCGCACGTGAAATATCGGCGATGCAGGCGCTGGTCGCTGAGGCGATGGAGGCCGGCGCCATTGGTGTATCTACCGGACTGGTCTATCCTCCGGCGGTGGCGGCGCCGACACAGGAAGTGATCGAGGTTTGTGCCCCCCTGGCGCGTTATGGCGGCATTTATTGTACGCATATGCGTGATGAGGGCGATCGTGTCATCGAGTCACTGGAAGAGTCGTTCCTGATCGGCCGCCAAGTTGGCGTGCCCGTCGTTATTTCACACCATAAAGTGGTTGGCGTGCAGAATCACGGCCGCTCAGCTGAAACGCTGGCATATATTGCCGAGCATATGACCAGACAGCCGATTTGCCTGGATTGCTATCCCTATGACGCCTCTTCTACGATCCTGTCGGCCAGGCTGGTGGCCAATTCGACACGGGTCACGGTCACCTGGTCAAAAGGTTTGCCGCAGATGGCCGGCCTGGATTTGACGGAGATTGCCAGCCGACTGAATGTAAGCACCGAAGAGGCCATTGAGAAGCTGCTGCCCGCCGGCGCGATTTATTATCGGATGGATGATGCCGATGTGCAGCGCATTTTGCAATTTGATGACACAATGATCGGCTCCGATGGTCTGCCCCATGATGAAAAACCGCATCCCCGATTATGGGGGAGCTTTCCCCGGGTGCTGGGGCATTATAGCCGTGGTCTTGGGCTGTTTTCCCTGGAGAAGGCACTGCATAAAATGACCGGTTTGACGGCGAGCAAGTTCGGCCTGGCAGATCGTGGTGTGTTGCGGGAAGGGGCGTTTGCAGATGTGACGCTATTTAATGCGCAAACGGTGGATGAGGCGGCAACCTTCGCCCAGCCTGTGGCCGCTGCCATTGGCATCGATACGGTCCTGGTCAATGGTCAGATCGTCTGGGAGGATGGCAAACCCAGCGGACAACGCCCGGGCAGGGTGTTGCGTCGCCAGGGAGCGTCGGTTCCGGTCGCGTCATAACAAAACCCTGCATCCGATGCCGGAAGCAGGGTGTACGCAGTGTCTTGATGAATAGCCAGGCTGCCTGTATCAAGCCCGTGCCGGGCCGATACAGGCACGTTTTTCATCCGGGATCAGGTACCCGGATCAACGCGCCATGGCGCGGTTCAGTACGCTCTGTTCGTCCGACGTGAGGTTGGGCCCGTCCAGGGTCACGCTGGCATCATCGTTTCGATATTTCCTGATGATCGGTTTGAGCTCTTCCTTGATATGTTTTTCACTGTAGCCGTTGAACAGGTGGCCAAGCAATCCGCGGTCCAGATCGCTGGTTTTCATGAACCAGTCTGCGATCGGGAAAGTCAGGTTCATGTTGTAATGCATCATCAGTCCCATATTGTGATGGGCCGTGTGATGGCGCCGAATGGTGTTGATAAAGGGCACGTTCCTGACAAACCAGTTATCGTGTACATGGCAGCAGTAGTGGAATGTTTCGTAAACCAGGTATTGCAGCACCATGGTCAGGAACACCACATAACCGGCATTGGGATTGATAATGACGGACGCCAGATAACCCAGGATAAGGCCGCCGACGCCAAGCGTGAGCAATACCCGCCATGGGAAGAAGACAATTCTGAACTCGCGGCTTGAATCTATCGTAATATCATTATCAGTGAAATACTGATGATGCTGACGGGTATGCCGTTCATAAATGGCGCGCAGGGCAAAGACGTTGATGCGCTTGTGCATCACGTAGGTATGCATGGCCCACTCCACGAAATTGCCCGCCAGGAAGACCGGAATAATCAATAAATACTCCCAGGTGGCCGTGGTCAGTTGCGACAAACAGTAGATGACTGCTGCTATGCCGACTGCATACATTACGCCGATATGCACCAGGCCGTTATACAGGGGACTGATATCGCTTTTATATTGTTCGCGAAATTTTCTTTGTCTTTCGGTCATCATAATTATTACTCCTGAAATAAAATCTCAATTGCCAATCAATGTCCGGTGCTTTAGCCGGAGATATCTTCAAGGGCCCGGCCACGGGTTTCTACACCCAGGAAGATCACAACCGCCGCAGCGATGATGAACGAGACCGCACCTAGCGTGAACACGCCGGTTTGTCCGGTCACCGGCAGCAGTAAGCCCACGGCAAAAGGTCCTACGAACGAACCCAGCCGACCGATGGAAGAGGCGAATCCGGCGCCGGTGGCACGAATGCGAGTGGGATACAGTTCAGGGGTGTAGGCGTACAGAATGGACCACATGCCAAAAAGACAGAACTGCATGAACATGCCGGACATCATCAGGTAGTGAAGTTCGCCCTGGACGCTGGCCACGTGCCCGTAGATATAGACTGAAACGGCGCTGCCCAGCAACAACAGGACACAGGTAGGCTTGCGGCCGATTTTCTCGATGATCCAGGAGGCGAAGATAAAACCCGGAATGCCTGCCAGTGAAATGGTGACGGTGTACTGTACGGATTTGGTCACTTCATAACCCGCCTGCTGCAGCAACGCGCCCAGCCAGCTGGTCAGGCCGTAATAGCCCATGAGTGCAAAGAACCACAGAATCCACAGCATCAGTGTGCGGCGTCCGTATTCACCTTTCCACAACTCTGAAAAACTGGAGCCCGTAGCAGACTGGGCGGCAGCCGCCGGCAGCGGAACAACAGGAGGCAGTTCCTTATTGTTCAGGGTTTTGCGCACATGGTTTTCCATGGACGTCATCACACTGTCGGCTTTTTCATTTTGACCGGAGTCAGACAACCAGCGCGGCGATTCCGGCACTTGACGGCGGATATAGAACACAAACACTGCCGGTACTGCCAATACAAAGAAAATACCCCGCCAGCCTATCGAGTCCAGCAGCAGGTAGCTGAGCAGACCGGAACAGATGAAACCAATAGGCCAGAAACCTTCCAGAATGGCCAGATATCTGCCGCGTCGATTGGCGGGAACAATTTCCGAGACGATCGATAACCCGACCGGAAATTCCATGCCCATGCCGAAACCCAGTACGATGCGGCTGGCAATCAGCATGTTGACGTCGGTCGAGAGACCACAGAAAAGGCTGCCGAGCCCCCAGAACACCATGCTGATCTGGAAGACAGGTTTGCGGCCAAACCGGTCAGCTAACATGCCGGCGACAGCGGCACCGAGCAGCATGCCAAGAAAACTGGCGCTAGCCACAACACCGGTCTGGGCAATGCTCAGACCAAATTCGGCCTTGATTGACCCCAGAATAAAGGTCATGACGCCCAGATCCATCGAATCAAAGAACCATGCGGTCGCGATAATACAGAATAGTTTGGTTTGATAACTTGTCATCGGAAGCCGTTCTATACGGCCTGAAATGTCCGACGGCGTAATTGGTATTGATGCCATGTCCAGTCTCCTTATCAATATATTTTTTTTGAATTTAACTGATATATTACTGAAATGCAATAGAAATATATCATGAATGTGATAATGCGATAGGTGCAGTCATTGAGCCTGGGGCGTGGAGGAATGGGGCGTTGTGGGAATGTCGTGCGGGCCTGCTTTATTTTTTTAAGCTGACCGAAAGGGGAAAGCGGTGCTGATTTGCTGCTGCGCCGTCACTTATGGATTTGATTCTTGGGGACGCGATGAGCGGGCAAGCTTAAGCGGCCCGCTCGGCACAACCTTTTATTCGTAAGCGACAAGATTTTCCTGTGCCTGCTGCAAAACAGCGTTCGGCGTATCTGAGAAGTCGCCAGCCCATGCGTTCGCAATAATACGCAGGTACGATGCTGATGTATCCGGGACCGGGAAGGCGTTGCGCAAGCGGGTCACGTCCATGGCGTCGGTGTACAGGCGCGGCAGATCGGACTCCTTGATGCCAAAATCTTTCAGGTTATTGGGAATGCCCAGTTCGCTGACCAGCGTCTGCAGTTTTTGCGCCAGCTGCAAAATTGTGTCCTGCCCCGATTCCGTGGCGCCGAAGATGGCTGCTATGTCTTTGAGCTCCTGCGCGCGCGCGTCGCGCAACTCATACAGCACGTACGGAAGGATAACGGCGTTGGTGCGCCCGTGGGTTTCATGGGTCAGTCCGGCGATGCTGTACGCGATGCCATGTACCGCGTTCAAGCCTGCACTGCCATAAGAGAGGCCCGCGAATACGCTGGCATAACTCATGCCGATGCGCGCCTGTGTATCAGCGCCGTTCTGATAGGCCTGTCGCAGATGCCGGGCGCAAAGAATCATGGATTCCCGGGCGAACATCTGGCTCAAGTGGGTGCGTCCGCTGTAGCCAGGGTCCGGATTGTTGTTGCGCTCAAACTGCTTTGAGTCCATGGTGACATAGGATTCGATGGCGTGGATCAGTGCGTCGATGCCCGCATCGGCAGTCACGCGTGGGGGACAGGTATAGGTGAACGCTGGATCCACAAGTGCAATAAATGGCCGTAAGCGATTATCCATCAAGGCAATCTTTGTGGCATTGTCAGGGTCTATCAGAATGGCGCCAGGGGTGACTTCCGAGGCTGTGCCTGAAGTAGTTGGCATGGCGATAAAAGGCAGTGGTTCGTCTTCGCCAATGCCGTCTTTATAACAGGCCACCGGCTTGTTGCTGCGTAGCGTCAATGTGAGTGCTTTTGCCAGATCCATATTGCTGCCACCGCCCAGCGCAATGACATGGTCAGGGGTCTGGCCTTTCGTCTGAGCCAGTATTTGCCGGGTCGCCTGGTCACACAATGTTGTGGAGGGATCCGGTTCGCCGCCGCTATAGACGAAAGTGTTAATTCCGCATTGGCGGGCAGCCTGCACATATTCATTGACCCATGGCGTGTGTTCTGCGAAATAATGATCGGTAACCAGTATGCCGTTGTGATAGCCCAGTTTGGCCAGCAGGGCAGGCAGATCATGTCTGGCTCCTTCCCTGATGATCAGACGAGATGGCGCGCAGAAAAACAGATGGTCATCAATATTCATACATTACTCCAGATTGAGAAAGTCGGTAAATGCGGCTGAGACAGCGGCGGTGTTCTCAGTCAGAATCGAATGGCCCGCATTTTCTATCGTTAGAAAAGTCGGCTTCGCCAGCAGGTCGCAAAACTGGGTAACCAGCGGTAAGGGCGAATCCTTATCCTGTGTGCCGCTCATGATCAGACACGGAACATCCACCGACTTGCACTGTTCGCGCAATGAACGCGAGGCAATGTCTCGCCAGGTCCACATAACGGCATGGTGGCTGGCCGCGTCCTGCAGTTTCAGGCGTTGTTCACGTTTGCGGATTTCATCAAGCAGGTCTGACTCGGTTGTTTGTGTAAACCAGGAAACCTGACTGATATCCGGCACACCGGATAACAGCATCAGTTTGTCGGGTTGCTTGTTCTGCGCCTGGCTGACAAAGGCAAGGGCAACGCTAACGCCCATGCTCCAGCCAGCAAGGCAATATGACTGGCCATCATTGATATACTTGTGTACCGTGTCTTCAATCACATTTGTAAATGATTCAAGGGTCATATCCCGTTCAGAGCAATCTTTCCGGGCGCCTCGGCCTGGCAGGTTGGGCACAATAAAAGTGCATTGATCCGCCAGTTGGCTTGCCAGCGGCAGCCACACGCGGTTGGTCCCCTGTATGCCGTGAATGGCAATTATGTTGATGGGGCCGCAGCCGTGAATCAATGTATCCATAGTGTTCTAATTGATGAATGAACAGAAAAAGCAAGTCGATTGAAATGATATGAGCAACAAATATATTAGTTGTATAATACTCACGTATGTGATTTTTCACAATAGCCGGAAGAAAAGCGAATTTCACCGGTCAACCTATTCGTGACACCATGGCCTCAAATAACGTATCGAATTTACAGAATAATCAAGACCTTGTTTCGGAACCTGTTTCGCTGCAACCCAAAGTCAAACTGACTGACATCGCCTATCAAAAGCTTGAGCAGGCCATCACCATGCTCGTTCTGGAGCCGGGATGTTCGGTCTCGGAACAGCAGTTGTGCGATCTGACGGAAATTGGCCGTACCCCGGTAAGGGAGGCCGTGCAGCGCTTGGCGCGCGAGCATCTGATTATTGTTCTGCCGCAGCGCGGCTTGTTTATTCCCGAGATCAATATTCGCAAACAGTTAAAACTGCTTGAAGTGCGCCGGGAAGTTGAGCGCCTTGTCTGCCGCATGTCGGCCAGGCGCTGCACGGAACAAGAGCGGCTTGCCTTTGTGCAATTGCATGAGCAATTCAGGGAGTCGGCCCGAACGGCCGATGTGAGTCAGTTTCTGAAAGCCGACAGAATGCTCAACGAACTGACCCTGAAGGCCGCAAGGAATGAATTTGCAGAAGGCGCCATGCGCCTCATGCATGGGCTGTCGCGCCGATTCTGGTATTTCTATTTCAAAAAATCAAACGATCTGGAAACCATGGCCCTGTTGCATGCCAATGTCGCCGAAGCCATCAGCCAGCAGGACGCGGAAAAAGCGGCCGAGGCATCAGATAAACTCCTGGATTACATCGAGTTTTATACCAAGGAAAGCGTATCGGATTTTATGTAGATTCACGATCGGGTTTCGTTGGTGATTTGTACTGTGAATCAGCATGTGTATGCATGTCGACTTGTATGACCGACGTTTTATTATTTACTGCAATGTGCTGTGCAAAAAAGCCTGAAGGCGCGGATGATGACTGTTGTTGAAGAATGCCGTCGGTTCGGCGCTTACTATTATTTCGCCCTGATTCATGAAGTTGATTTTAGTCGCTACTTCTCGTGCAAACCCCATTTCGTGCGTGACGCAAATCATCGTGATCCCAGTCTCGGCCAAATTTACCATGGTGTCGAGGACCTCTTTGACCATTTCAGGGTCAAGTGCGGAAGTGGGTTCGTCAAAAAGAATGATTGCGGGATTCATGCATAGGGCGCGTGCAATCGCCACGCGTTGCTTTTGTCCGCCGGACAGCCGGCTTGGGTATTCGTTTTGTTTGTCGATCAATCCGACGCGCTCAAGATACTTGCGAGCCGTGACCTGCGCCGTCTCCTTATCGATCTTGTTGACCCATGTTTGCGCCAGGGTACAGTTTTCCAATGCAGAGAGGTGTGGGAACAAATTGAAATGCTGAAATACCATCCCTACGTATTGTCGTATTCGATAAAGTGACTCCGTGTCGTCCAATGCAATGCCTTTGACCTGCAAGTTGCCGTTTTGAAATGGCTCCAGTCCGTTAATACAACGTATCAGCGTGGATTTTCCTGAACCGGAGGGGCCACAAATTACCTGTCGTTCTCCCTTTTTTATCGTCATTGAAATATTTTTTAGTGCATGAAACTGTTCATACCATTTGTTGAGTGCTGAAATTTTGATGATATCGTTCATTTAATTGGCTCCAGAAGGGCATCCATTGCTAATGCAGGATTTTTCCGAGAAAATTTTTCACCCGTTCATGCTGTGGGTAGTCAAATAGTCGTTCAGGACTGGCAGCTTCCAGAATTTCTCCTTTATCCATAAAGACGACTTTATCGGCCACTTCCCTGGCAAAACTCATTTCGTGAGTTACCACGATCATCGTCATTCCCTGGCTGACCAGTTCTTTCATGACGGCAAGCACTTCACCGACGATCTCCGGATCGAGTGCAGAGGTTGGTTCGTCAAACAGCATTATTTCAGGGCACATTGCCAAGGCTCGTACAATGGCGACACGTTGTTGTTGCCCACCCGACAATTGGGCCGGCATAGACGATGCTTTATGCCTCAGTTGTACACGCTCCAGTAACTCCAGTGCAATACGTTCAGCTTCGTCCTCCGTATACTTTTCTCGTAAAACGGGCGCCAGGGTCATGTTTTTCAACACATTAAGGTGCGGAAAAAGGCTATAGTCCTGGAACACCATGCCAATCTGATTCCGTAACTGTGACCATTGCTCATGGTTTCTGGCGTCGTACGGGGCCCCGTTCAATTGGATGGTGCCCTCGAACGGGTTTTCGAGGCCGTTCAGGCAGCGGACTAAAGTACTCTTGCCTGATCCGCTGGGGCCAATAACAACGACAACTTCACCTTTGTGTATATCCAAGTCTATCTGGTTCAGCACTTGTGTCTTGCCGTAACGCATGCTCATGTCACGAACGCAGAGCAAAACAGGGTGATCATTTTTCATAAGTTGGCCAGTTCTGTTGTCTGTTTACGTCGCTGCATCCTTGATTCTGACAGCATGGTTTTTCTCGATGCATTCTGTTTCTGGTCGCGAGTCAAGATCTCCCGTCCATGTTCAATGGTGTTGTTGACCGAAGCAGGGGCGGGGCCGCCTCGTTCCCGTTTCTTAACGCTGAGTAGTGGATCAAGGCTGGTCAGAACCGTATCGATGCTCAACATTGTGCTTGTTCCTGTTTGCATATGCGCGGCGCGATTGACCATTTCCGCCGTGATTTCATCTGCATTGTGGTGAGCATCCATTGCTTCGCGTACTACAGCGCCGACAACATGGTGTGCTTGCCGAAATGACATATCGGCCTTTGATACCAGGGCATCGGCCAGATCTGTCGCGGAGCAAAAATTCCGACGTGCACGATTGAGCATGTCTTGTTCACGTGGTGCAGCATTATGAATAACCAGATTGAGTAGTTCCAGCCCGTACTGGCATTCCTGAATCATTTCTGCAAAGCCCGCGATACTTTCACGGTTTGCATCGCCCGTATGAGAAAAATTCGTTCCCTTGAGTGAGGCCATTGCACCGGTAAACAATCCCAGCACCTTACCTGCACGACCTTTCAGGTACTCCAATACGACCGGGTTTTTTTTCTGCGGCATGATGCTCGATGTGCCCGCCACGGAATCGGAAAAGTGGATCAGGCCAAACTCATCGGTACTCCAGACGAAGTAGTCCTGGGCGATTCTGCTCCATGTGGTGGCAAGCAACGTGAGGGCCGCCATGATTTCAAATATAAAGTCTCGTGAAGCGACGGCATCAAGCGTATTGTCGATGACGCCAGGAAACCCGAGAAGCCTGGCGGTTTCTTTACGATCAATTTCAAATGGAGTTCCGGCAAAGGCACCTGCTCCCAGCGGCGAAAGATTGATATGCTCGTAAGCCTGAACTAATCTGTTGCTGTCACGCTCAAGCGCCTGTGCGATGCCGGCCAGATAAAAACCATACGTCATCGGCTGAGCCGGTTGCAGATGTGTATACCCTGGCATTACTGTCTCAACGTATTTAGCAGCTTGCTCCAGCACAGTTTGGCGCAATATCGCCAGGGTATCGAGGAGTGTGATGACCTGGTCACGAGCTACCAGACGATCAATTGTCGCCAGAATATCGTTGCGACTTCTGGCAGTGTGTAGCCGTCCGCCTACGTCGGGTTCGGTCAATGATATCAAATGAGCTTCATAGTTGAAATAAGCGTCTTCCCTCTGTGGGTCCAGCTTGACCTGCTCTGGTCCGTCCCTGTCCATTTGCAGGATGGCTGACGCGAGCTTTTGAGCGATCGTGTCAGAAACCAGCTTTCTGCTATGCAGCATCAGAAGATGGGCTTCGTTAACCTCGGTGAGATATGGGAACGCGGCACTGAAACTGGCCAGTCGGGGCAGATAAATTAAATCACATACTTCCGGCGCTGTTTCTTCGGTGAGTCTGCGACTGACTTTTGACTCGTGTTGTGTTGCTTGATCCATAATTGATACCTTTTAAACAGATTTGTAGTTACACTTGATCAGTCCGGATTCTGACCGGACTGTTTAATCGACGCTCCAAATAGCGGCTGAGCCATGTCAACAGAGAGCAAATCACAAAGTAGACCAGCAGAACACAAGCGTAGACATTAAATGCAGGTGTTGTGCCCCCCATGATGGTGCTGCGTTCAACGATGATTTGACTTACCTTTAAAAATTCACTCACACCGACCAATGCTCCCAGGGATGTTGCCTGTATCAGCAGGGTAAGCAGCCCGGTGAATGGCGGAATAATCGCTTTTAATGCTTGAGGAACGATAATGTACCGATATGTTTCGTAGGTGCTCAAACCCAGTGCCCATGCACTTTTCCATTGATGTGAGTCAATTGATAAGATGCCGCCTCGTACAATTTCAATTCCGTTTGCGCTTCCCCACAGGGTAAGGCCGATTGTCACAGCCCAGAATGGACTAAGTTGAAGGTCAAACAGTGGTAAAACAAAGTAGATGCAGAATATATTCACCACCAGAGGGATCGCTCTGAAGAACTCCATATACAAATAAATGGGTAGACGGATAAGCCGATTTTTCAGCGTGAAGAGGACTCCCAGAATGCCTGAAATAATCGTGGCAAAAAACAGCGTCGTTAACGCTAGCGTTATGGTCAGTTGAAGACCCTTCAGAACGAATACATAATTTTCCAGTAATGCGTTCATGTATTACCTCCGGAAAGGCCGTTGCAAGTGATGTTCCAGCTGTCGTGCGACAATACTGATCACCACTACCAATGTCAGATACATTGCACCAATCGCAGCGAACATTTCAATGGCTCTGAAGTCTGTTGCAATTCGGTCTACAGCAACGAACGTTAATTCAGCAAATCCGATAGCCTGAAGGTAAGAGGAGTTTTTGAGCAGCGAAATGGATGTATTTAACATGGATGGCAGGCAGCTTCTGAATGCGATTGGGATCGCGATCAGTCTTAAATACCCATATGGGCGGATATTGAGCGCGCTAGCCGCTTCCTGCATGCCTTGTTCAACTGTAATCAGACCCCCGCGTATATTTTCGATCTGATAGGCGCCCGCCCATAAGGAGAGGCACAGTACGCCGGACCAGAATAGCGACAGACTTAGCCCGACGGAAGGAAGGCCGTAGAAGATAAAGAAAAGCTGAACCAGAATGGGCGTGTTCCGAATGATCTCTACATAACAGACCACTATCGGTACCAATGGCCTTAATTTCAATTGCCGGATTCCTGCACCTACGATACCAATAATCGTCGAGAAAAAAATACCCAGCAGACTTACTTTGATCGTCAGCCAAAGGCCGTCAATCAGTGCCGGCCACTGAGTCGATAGATATACCCAATCGAAAGTCATTGTCTTGTCCTATGATTACTTGCGATCAGGACGTGGAGATTGAAAGACGTCAACGTAATAAGGCTGGATTTGTTCCGGAACCCATTTATTTACCCACTCACTAAATAGCTTTTCACTGCGCATGCGCTCGACGGCTGCATCTAAATAGGATTTCCATTCAGGTTCATTCTTTCGCAGTCCTATGGCTGCGTCTGATAGCTGATATGGGTCGTCAACCACTCGCAGGCCTTTGTCGTTGGCTGCAATGACGACGAGTGTCGCGGCATCGTGGGCGTAGGCATCGGCACGATTTTGCTTCAATGCCTGCAATGAGTCTGCTGCCGTATTCAGTCGCAGAGTTTTGACCTGTGGCATGTTATCTTCAAACCATTTAGCTTGGACGGATCCTTTCGGTACAGCCACCGTCTTGCCGGTAAGTTCAGATATTTTCATCACTGGACTGTCCGCGCGCGTGAGCACGCCGCTGGCACCCCAACGATATGGGACGCTAAAGTCAATCACCCTGGCCCGCTCAGGCGTGACGCCGAGCGTTGCAATCAACAGGTCAACGCGCTTTCCGGCCAGCTGGGGTATACGGTTTTCTGCTGTAACGCATGAAAATTGTATTTTTTCGCTGTCGCCATAGATCCACTGTGCCAGTTGTCGTGCCATGTCAGTCTCAACACCGGCATAGTCCCCCTTAGAGTCCTGGAACCCATATGGTGGCTGATCGCAACGGACACCCACATTCAGTTTCGATTTTTCTGCGATGTATGAAGGAACGGTCGGCAACTGATCTTTTGCCAGAGCAGGGGTGTTGGAAGTGATAATCGTGCAGATGGTTGCACTGATCACAATGCCGATTTTTCTGTTGAAACCAGGGTTCATTCTTTTCTCCTAAAAGTAATTTGTTTTTGCTACTTTTGGGGGCCGATGGCTGAATTATTTCGTGGCCTTGAATGGACTATAGATGTGACCAGAATATAAATCAAATCACAATATCGATATAATCTATACGAAAATGATATACCGTGAAAGTTCCAAATGAAATGTGTTTTGCTGCATATTGCCAATTCGAAAGTGGTCAACGCTAGGACAAAGAGATGCAATTCAAACAGGTTGAAGCCTTCAGAGCTATTATTCTAACCGGGTCCATGACAGCGGCTGCGCGTGAGCTTCATACGTCGCAACCCAACATCAGTCGATTGATAGCGCAACTGGAACGGCACACGGGATTCGCATTGTTTACGCGGATTGCCGGTCGCCTGGCACCAACGCCAGAAGCACGAGCTTTTTTCCGTGACGTTGAGCGTGCATTTGTTGGTCTGCAGGATATCAAGGCATCAGCAAATAATATACGCAAGCAGGGGACTGGTCATTTGCGTATTGCTGCCGTTCCTTCAATAGCCCTGACGATTATGCCGAATGTGCTGAAAGTATTTGCCCAGAAATTTCCCAAAACGCGGGTGTCGCTATATGTCGGGGATTCTGGGACAGTGGCCCAGTGGGTTGCTTCCAGTTATTGTGATGTGGGTATTTCAGCCTACGTTGATGAGATGCCGGGCATGAACTCAGAGAGAATCGATACGCTGCAGGGAGTATGTGTCGTATATAAAGATCATGCGCTGGCGCGAGTGAACCGAGCCGTCAAAATAAAGGATTTTCGTGGAGAGTCCTTTATTTCTCTGCATTCAGGGGATGGAACCAGACGCAATATTGACGCACTGTTCGGCTCTTACGAAGAGGACTATCGAACGATGTATTATGAGTGTCGTTATGCAGTGGCGATATGCAATATGGTCGGCCTTGGGATGGGTATAAGCATTGTGAATCCCTTAGTGGCAAAAAATTGCAAGCATATGGGCATCGTAGTTAAGCCGCTGGAACCTCAAGTAGCCTTCTCCTATTTCATACTATCTTCAACGATACATGTGACCAGCACGCTGGCTCTTGAAATGCATAGTATCTTGCGTGAAGAGTTACAGAGGCATAAATAGTCTGGTCAGCGCGCTGGCATTGCGCGTGGTACGGTATCTTTTATTCAATTGTGGTGCCTGACAAGGTTTGATTAGCGGTTGCGCCCCTCCGTATACTCCCACATCCCATCCACCAGCATACGCACTGCATAGTCGGCAAAGCTTCGTCGCACAATGATTTCCCAGCGATCGCCAGCGCCATTATCCAAACCCCGCAGCAAGACGGATGTTTTGTAATAATGGCTTTGCGCACATTGGCCAGCGCCAAAAACGCGGGGGTGCAAGTCCAGCGGGCATCCTTTGGATAGCACACTACGGGCTTTGGGGCCGCTTAGCTGCAGTACGCTATAGGCGCTACTCTGGTCGGTGACGGCGCAGAAAATGCCTTGCAAGGCCATCTCCAGATGCCTCGCCAGATCGCCGACGCCTGACCCTTTGCGGCGGATCATCCATTCGTCCGGAGACAGCCACATGGCACAATAGTGGTCATTTTCGGTAGTGGTGTTGGGCTCGGTCGTGAGGGTGATGCCGATTGTGTTTCGTACGGCACGGGTCAAATCCGCATTTTCAGGGTCGCCACGCAGATTTACCAGTTCTGTAAATGGTACTTCAGTCAGTGCTACCAGGCTGGGCGAACCGAGCTCAAAAACACGGGTGCCGCCAGTCAGGCCGGCCAATGGCGTTTGTTGTCTGGAATCATTCAACATGTTGGCGTGCTCCCTGGGCATCATAGAAAACCGGGCTGCAGATATGTGCCTGTGCAAAAGTGCCATTGGGCAAGGCAACAGAGACTGTTTGGTCCATACGCGACAGACCATTTTTGATCATGGCAAGTGCAATAGGCTGTTTCAGGGTGGGGCTCAGATAGCTTGAGGTTACGTGACCCTGCAGAGGTACCTCGCCGGGTGCTGAAGGTGCATCCAGAATAGCTGCGCCTTCGGGTAATACAGTTTGATTATCTGCGGAACGCAGCCCGACAAATTGTTTGCGATTGGGGCCGGCTGTGTCGCTGCGCGATAGCGAGCGCTTACCCAAAAAGTCTTTGGATTTGGCCAGCATGCCCTCCATGCCCATATCTACTGGTGTGGCAGAGCCGTCGGTATCCTGACCGACAATAATAAAACCTTTTTCAGCCCGCAACACGTGCATGGCTTCGGTGCCATATGGCGCAATGCCAAACGGCTCCCCGGCATGCATCAGCATTTCCCATATATGACGACCGTAATTGGCAGGCATATAGACTTCATAGGAAAGTTCACCGGAGAAGCTGACACGCAAAATGCGTACGTTTATTTCATCGATGGTGCCGTTTCGGAAACTCATAAACGGGAAGGCCTGATTGTCAAAGTCTATGTCCTGACAAACCTGCCGCAGAACGGTGCGGGCATTGGGGCCCGCAACCGTCGCGGTAGCGTATTGGTCGGTCAGCGAGGTGAGATACACTTGCAGTTCCGGCCATTCGGTTTGCAACCATCGTTCCATCCAGCTCATCACTTTAGCGGCGCCGCTGGTGGTGGTGGAAATCAGGAAATGATTGTCTGCCAGCCGGAGATTGACACCGTCGTCCAGGATCATGCCGTTTTCATCGAGCATCAGGCCATAGCGGCAGCGTCCGGGTTCCAGCTTGGTCCAGGCATTGGTGTAGATTCGATTCAAGAATGTGACTGCATCGGGACCGCGTACATCAATTTTGCCCAGTGTGCTGTAATCCAGCAGGCCGACACTGTTGCGCACGGCCAGGCATTCGCGTGCAACCGCCGCTTCCATGGTTTCGTTGCCTTGCGGATAGTAGCGCGCCCGTTTCCAGTTTCCCACATCTTCAAAAACGGCGCCGCGTGCAACATGCCATTCGTGCAGGCAGCTTTTGCGGATGGGGTCGAAATAGTCTCCCTGTTCTCGTCCGGCAATGGCGCCGAAAGTGACGGGTGTGTAATTGGGACGAAACGTGGTCGTGCCCGTTTCCGGTATGCGTTGACCCAATGCTTCGGCCAGCACGGCCATGCCGTTGATGTTACCCAGTTTGCCCTGATCGGTGCCAAACCCCATGGCTGTATAACGTTTGACATGTTCGACGCTGCGATAGCCTTCGCGCACGGCCAGGTAAATATCTGCGACAGAGACGTCATTCTGAAAGTCTATAAACTGTTTGGGTCCCCGGGCAATATCCTTGCCTGTAGCTGTTGACCACAAGGGGCAAATGCGTTCTGCTGGCGTAGATTCAGTGTGCCACGAGATGTCGTGAGCTGCGCTCCATCCCAACGCGGCTGCTGCCTCACGCCCAGCCTGTACGCCACTCTCCAGTGTAGCGGCCAGATCAAATTGAGCATTGCAGGCGCCAATGGATGTTTGTCCGGATATCTTATTGTTCGGTACGAAACAGGCGTCACCGTCGTTCCAGCTCGGCTTGCCGCCGGATTGGGCGTACAGGTGCACCACTGGGTTCCATCCACCGGATACCGCCAATAGATCGCAGGCCAGTGTGCGTGTGCTTATATCATTGTTGCCAGAGCTGCTCAGGGGGCGCGCAGTCACACTGTTGATATGACGCTTGCCATTGGCGTGGCTCACGACGGTCTGCCACAGGATTGGTATAGCTGCTTCGTTGAACGATGGTGGCACGTTTGCCTCGTTGGTAGCGCGAGCATCAATGACCGTTACCTGGGCGCCGTGGCGGTGCAGATCCAGCGCTGTCTGATAGGCGCTGTCATTATTGGTAAAGACGACGGCCTGTCGACCAGGCAACACGCCAAACCGGCAGATATAGGTGCTGATGGCTGACGCCAGCAAAATGCCTGGCAGGTCATTGTTGCCGAAAGCGATCGGGCGTTCATGCGCCCCTGTGGCCAGAATGGCGTGTGCCGCGCGGATTTTCCACAGGCGTTCGCGCACACCCTTGCGTTGCTGCAGCGGCAGATGATCTGTCAGCCGTTCACTCACGGTCACCAGGTTGTTGTCCTGATAACCGAAAGCGGTTGCGCGCGACAATACCTGAACTTCCGGCATGCCGGCCAGTTCACCGGTGATCTGAGCGAGCCATTGCGCTGCAGGTGAACCGTTGATGGTTGTTTCTGTGTGCAGCAGGCTGCCACCCGGTTCTGATTGATTGTCCACCAGGATGACCCGTGCGCCTGATTTTGCGGCGCTGTGTGCAGCAGCAAGCCCGGCAGGCCCTGCGCCGACAATCAGCACATCGCAGTGGGCATAGGTTTTTTCATAGCGATCGGGATCGCGCTCTGTAGGTACGGTACCCAGACCAGCCGCATTGCGGATGTGTTCTTCATATTTTCCCCACCAGCGGCGCGGCCACATAAACGTTTTGTAGTAAAAGCCTGCGGGAATAAAGCGTGACAGATATTGCATGAATGCAAACCGGTCATGTTCGATGTCGGGCCGGGCATTAACGCTGCTGGCGGTTAGGCCATCGTAGAGATCGACCTCGGTTGCACGAGCATTGGGAACGGTATATGCACCGTCTTCCAGCTGGACAATGGCATTGGGTTCCTCTACACCGGCAGTCATTATGCCGCGGGGGCGGTGATACTTGAAACTGCGAGCCACAAAATGTATGCCGTTGGCAAGCAGGGCGGAGGCCAGCGTATCGCCCTGATACCCCACATACGCTTTGCCGTTAAACTGGAAGCGCAATGGTTTGCTTCTATCTATGCGGCCACCGTTGGCCAGACGATGGGATTGAGTCATGTGCGCTCCTTGCGCGAGGCGCCGATTTTTTCAACCGATTTGAATTGATAATTCCGCGTATCGCGTTCAGCGATAAACCAGCGCCGACAGCCATGGGTATGTACCCATTGTTCGCGGTGGACGCCTAATACGTTATCGCGCATGAACAGGTAGTCGCCCCATTGTTCATCAGAAAGTTGTTCGGGGTTGGCCGGGCGTACAATACCGGCCTGGCCTCCGAAATTGAACTCGCTTTCGGCGCGCTCACCGCACCATGGGCATCGGATGACAAGCATGATTATGATCCTAGTGTGCAACGGCAGCGGCGCCGTGTTCGTCAATCAGATGGCCGGTATAGAAGCGGTCAATGGAGAAAGGCGCATTCAGCGGGTGCGGCTCGTCGTTGGCAATAGTGTGGGCAAAGACCCAGCCCGAACCCGGGGTGGCCTTGAAACCGCCGGTACCCCAGCCACAATTGAAATAGAGTCCTTTAATCGGCGTTTTAGAGATGATGGGGCAGGCATCGGGACTGATATCGACGATCCCACCCCATTGCCGGTTCATGCGGACACGACTCAGGCTGGGGAACATCTCCACAATGGCCTGCAAGGTCTGTTCAATACTCTGAAAGCTGCCGCGCTGGCCATAGCCTGTGTACTGATCTATGCCGGCGCCAATGACCAGATCGCCTTTATCGGACTGGCTGATATAGGCATGGACTGCGTTAGACATGATCACGGTGTTGATGGCGGGCTTGACCGGTTCGGACACAAGCGCCTGCAATGGATGGCTTTCCAGAGGCAGGCGAATGCCGGCCATGTCGGCAAGCACGCTTGAATGGCCAGCCGCGACCACTGCTACTTTGCGGGCCTTGATAAAGCCCTTGCCGGTTTCGACTCCCAGGACGACACCATCCTTTTTGTGTATGTTGGTCACTGGACAGTTTTGAATAATATCCACGCCCAGTTGATCGGCCGCGCGGGCAAAACCCCAGGCGACGGCATCGTGTCGCGCCACACCGCCACGAGGCTGGAACGAAGCGCCGAGCACCGGGTAGCGACTGTCCAGATTGATCAGCGGTTCCAGTTGCCGGACCTGCTCACGGTCCAGCCATTGACCATCAACGCCGTTGTACAGATTGGCATTGATACGTCGCTGGGTGTCCCGTACTTCCTGCAGGGTATGCGCCAGATTCATCACCCCACGCTGGCTGAACATAACGTTGTAGTTCAGTTCACGGGACAGGCCTTCCCACAGCTTCATCGCTTTTTCATAGAGCCGGGCCGATTCGTCCCACAGGTAGTTGGACCGCACAATGGTGGTGTTGCGGGCGGTGTTGCCGCCACCCAGCCAGCCTTTTTCCACAACTGCAATATTATGAATGCCATGGACTTTGGCCAGATAATAGGCGGTGGCCAGGCCATGACCACCCGCGCCAACAATCACCACGTCATATTCGTTTTTGGGTTCCGGGCTGTGCCAGGCTTGTCCCCATTTTTCGTTATGGCTTAGCCCATTGCGGATCAGGCTGAAAATTGAATAGCGGTTACGCATGATGTCCTCGTCGCAATCCTGTTTCGCCATGCTGAAGCAGGCTTAGTGATTGCAAGTAGAGCAAATCAGACGCGTCTCAGATAGAACTTTTTCGTCTATTGAATGGAATAATTACGACATGATGAAGAGGACGTTAAATTCGGGGGTTGCTTAGTGAAAATCCTGGCGACCAGGGAATACTTCGCTGACATAGTCAATCGGATCCGAAGTTTGCGTCGCCAGTAATGCTGCCGGTAGTTGTGCCCGGCTGCGCCACTGGCCAGGGGACATGTCAAAGGTGCCGCGAAACTCCCTGCCCATATGGGATGCATCGGCAAAACCGCAAGCACTGGCGATAGCAGCAATGGTTTTGGTGGAATGCGTCAGCATCCAGGCGGCCATACGCAGGCGCACGCCTCTGGAATAGGCCTGTGGGCTCATCCCCGATGATTGCTTGAAAAGGCGTTCCAGCTGTCGCACGGAAATATTCAGTTTGCCTGCGAGCATGTCCAGCGTGAGTGCCTGGCCCATATGCTGTTCCATTAACAGCATGGCTCGGCGTACCACGGGCGGGGTGTCCGGAGCGATGCCGGGTGGCAGTGGCTGCGGCGCAGTATGGGAATGGGAATGATCTACCTGCAGGATTCGCAGGGCTTTTTGTACGATCGCATCGTCCATATGCCGCTTTAGAATGTCCGCGGCCACATCGATGGAGGCACGTCCGCCCGAGCAGGTAATGCGGCGCCGATCACACACATAAAGCCGGTCTGCCACAATCAGGTTCGGATCGGCATGCGGGAATTGTTCGATGAAATCCCAGTAATGGAACCAGCTGACGCAGATGCGGTGATCCTGCATGACACCGGCTTGCATAAGTGCGAAGACGCCGGTACACACCCCAACCAGATTGACATTGCTGTCTGCCGCCTGCTGTATAAACCGTTTCTGCGCAGCGCTGAGGGGAAGGCCGGTATGCAGCAATCCACCCACTACCACCAGGTAATCAAAACGCGACGGATCGCCCAGTTTTTCCGAGGGCACGACCTGGATGGCGCTGGATGAACTTACCGGTGCCAATGTCTCGTCAATCACATGCCAGGTACAGCGAACGGGCTGGCTGTAGTCGCCTTCGTCTCCGGCCAGACGCAGTATATCCAGCAGACCGGAGAACGCGGTCAGCGTAAAATGCGGCAGTAGCAGAAAGCCGAAGCGAATGGGGGCGGTGTCCTTCGATGGCGGGTACATAATGATGCGGTTCCGTGACATGTGTATTCTAGCCAAGTACGGCACGAAATACCGGTAATTGGCCGAACCCGATCCATGCCGCGGAAACCGGCGCCAGGGAGCCAATCTGTCTGCACCCGGCATACCTTCACGTCGGAGTTGTCTGGATTTCTATCTGTCGGTTAAGGCCAGTTTGGCACTCAGGGCAACAAAGGCTGCAGCAAAGCTGCGACGCAACCAGTTCATGACAGAAGGTCGGGAAATGACGTGCCGACGAACGTTGGCGGCAAAGACGCCATAAGCAGTGAATACGACAAATGTCATTGCCATGAAAACAGCCGATAGCTCAAGCATGATGGGAAGCGGGCTGCCGGCCGGGTTGCCGACAAATTGCGGTAAGAAGGCGAAGAAAAAAATGGACAGTTTGGGATTGAGCAGATTGACTGTGATCGCCGAACGGATGACGTCCATATTGGAGCGGGGCGGGGTGCCGGTTTCAATTTTCAGTGCGCCGTGCTCGCGTAACGTAGTCAAGGCCATGTACAGCAGATAGGCAACACCTGCGTAACGGACTATTTCAAAAGCAAGGGCACTGGTGTGCAATAATGCAGCCAGACCCGTAATGGCAGCGAACATATGCGGCAACACACCCAGGGTGCAGCCGAAAGCAGACACGATGGCGGCGCGATACCCCCGTGACAGTCCGGCTGCAATCGTGATAATGGCACCCGTGCCCGGCGAGATGACCACGATCAGGGACGTTAGCAAAAACTCCAAACTCATATTGTGTCTCCGGTAAAAGGCCCTGCTGGCAGGCAAGGATATGATTGCCCGCCTAGCTTATACCAGTCTGCACCGGACAAACAACTTATAAATGCGACAACTTGCGACGGCGCGCCACGATTTGCTGTATCCACTCGTAGCCACTGACCAGCAATATGCCAAGCAGTACCATCAGGGCGCCGGCGACGAAATTGGGCTCCAGCGGTTCGTTCAGCAACCAAACGCCAAATGCAATACCGAAAAGCGGGGTCATGAAGGACAGAACACCAAGCCTTGATGCCAGATACTGGCGCAGCAGCCAGAACCACAAGAGCAGGCTGCCAAAAGAGACAACCAGTATCTGAAATGTCATGGCCGCAAAAGCACGTGGCGTGGGGTTGAAATAAGTCTGGTCCATGAGGATGGCTGCGACGATCAGAACGACGAAACCGCCAATCAACTGATACAGGAGGGTGTGGGTACTTGGGCAACTGTTAAGGCGGGTGGTGCGTATGACGACTGTGGTTGCGCCCCAGGCCATGGCTGCACACAGACCAAGTAAATCGCCCAGCAGCGGATTGGTGCCGCCAGCCGCTGCCGCTTCGCTGCGACCGGTAAAGGTGACCACAATCCCGGCAAAAGCGATGGCAATGCCCAGCCACTGCACCCTGTTCAGCCGTTCGTCTGGCACCTTCCAGTAAAGGCCGAGAGCGGCGAATACCGGCGCGGTGTACAGGAAAATAACCATATGAGACGCCGTGGTGTGGTGCAACCCTTCGGCAACCAGCAGAAATTCCAGGGCAAAAAGCAGCCCTGCCGCTATCCCGGGCTTCCAGGTCCCGTCAGAGAGCACAATCCGATCACCACGCGCGTAAATGAGGACATACACCATGATGGCAGAAATCCCGGAGCGCAGGGCAATCTGAAAAACCGGTGCGACGTCCGGTGCCGCGCCCTTGAGTACGACCTGTTGCAGTCCCCAAATCGCGCAAGTAAGCAGCATCAGCCCGGTGGCCTTGCGATCGATTGTCCTGCGGTGTTCCATTTTTTGTTCCTGTTCGAGATAAGTCTATAGCAAAATTCAATTATCCCATTGACGGATTACCGGCATATAGTGTAAATATGACAATCGATATCGGTATTAAGTCAATTTTGGTATGCGGGTACGTTTGCCTGCTTTCCAGGTCATCACAGCAATGAAAAAATCCGGTTTTTCACCCGATACTGCGACGCATTTGCGTCGGCCGCCATTTGAGACGACAACATTGCCTGCACCCATTGTTTTTCGGGCGGTGAGCGTCCAGGCAGATACGGTTTATCCGCGTCACTTTCACCACTGGGGCGAGTTTGTTTACTCCTTCAGCGGCATTATGGAGATTGAGCTGGCGCACGAGCATTATCTTGCCCCACCCCAATACGGTCTTTGGCTGCCGCCCCGAACCGAGCATATTGCGTTCAATCGCCTGGCTGGCATTCACTGCTCCCTATACGTAGAAGCAGCGCTGTGCCAGGCTCTGCCCGGCGTGACCTGTGCATTGACGGTGAGTCCGTTCATGCGTGCGCTGCTTGATGAGCTTGGCAGGAAACCGCCGGCCATTGTTGCGACGCAGCAGGAGCAACGCCTGCTGCAGGTTCTGGTCGATCAACTGGAACTGGCCGATTGTGCCGGAACTTACCTGCCAACCTCAGACGATCCGTTACTGAAGCCTGTGTTGCTGGCGCTTCAGGCCAATCCGGGCGATACGCGTACGATTGCCGAGTTTGCTGCGGTTAGCCATACGACAGAAAGAACATTGATGCGCCGCTGCCAGCGGGACCTGGGCATGTCTTTTGTTGAATGGCGTCAGCGGCTGAAGGTACTGGCATCGCTGGCGCGGCTTGATCGGGGTGAAACCGTGGAAGCGATCGGTCTGGATCTGGGCTACAGCAGTGCGTCAGCATTTATCAGCATGTTCCGGCGTCTGATGGGTACCACGCCCGACGAATACCGCAAGGGACGGCGCACACAGGGCGCCAGGGTAGCAGCAGGTCAGGCCGGCCGCTTATAACATATGGATCGAATTCATTAGTGCTACATATCTGAAATGCATAAGCAAAGATCAACTGGTAGGCTGACAGAACCTGTGATGTCGGGTATAAAGCGGGATTGGTTATTTATTGTGCTATTCACAGTACTGGAAATGTACTTCGGGATTTAATTCCAGAAAGGAGACGAAATGAAGCTTGAGACACTGGCCATCCATGCAGGTTATTCGCCGGAACCCACCACCAAGGCAGTCGCTGTTCCTATTTATCAGACCTCCTCGTATGCGTTTGATAATACGCAGCACGGTGCCGATCTGTTTGACCTGAAAGTGGCCGGCAATATCTACACACGAATCATGAATCCGACCAATGCAGTCTTGGAAGAGCGTGTGGCCGCCCTGGAGGGTGGTATCGCGGCGCTGGCGGTTGCGTCGGGAATGGCGGCCATTACCTATGCCATTCAGACTATTACTCAGTCGGGTGACAATATCGTCTCGGTCAGTAAACTATATGGTGGTACCTATAATCTGTTTGCCCATGCCTTTCCACGCCAGGCAATTGAGGTGCGCATGGCACCTCACGATGATATTGCGGCGCTTGAAGCGTTGATTGATGACAAGACCAAGGCAGTGTTCTGCGAATCCATCGGCAACCCGGCAGGTAACCTGATTGATCTGCGTGCATTGGCAGACGCAGCACACCGGCACGGAGTACCGCTGATTGTTGATAACACCGTGGCCACGCCGGCGCTGTGCCGTCCGTTTGAACACGGCGCCGATATAGTGGTGCATTCACTCACCAAATATATGGGTGGCCATGGCACAACGATTGCCGGGGCCATCGTCGATTCCGGTCAGTTCCCCTGGGCAGAGCATAAAGAACGTTTTGCGGTATTGAATGAGCCCGATCCGGCCTATCATGGCGTGGTCTATACCGAAGCCTTTGCCGAAGCTGCCTTTATTGGCCGATGCCGCGTGGGCCCGCTGCGCAATACCGGCGCTGCACTGGCGCCGCTGGCCGCCTTTCAGATTCTGCAGGGGATTGAAACGCTGGCATTGCGTGTCGAGCGCCATTGTGAAAATGCGCTGAAGGTGGCGCAGTTTCTGCAGCAACACGAGCAGGTGAGCTGGGTGAAATACGCCGGCTTGCCCGATCATCCGGAACACGCGCTGGCGCTTCAATATATGGGTGGCAAACCATCCGCCATTCTGTGTTTTGGTGTGAAAGGTGGTGCCGAGGCCGGTGCGCGCTTTATTGACGCGCTGCAACTCATTACCCGTCTGGTGAATATTGGTGATGCCAAATCCCTGGCATGCCATCCGGCAACAACGACCCATCGCCAGTTGAACGATGAGGAGCTGGAGAAAGCCGGCGTGAGCCAGGATATGGTTCGGCTGTCTGTGGGCATCGAGCATATCGATGACATTCTGGCTGATCTGGATCAGGCATTGCAGCACAGCAAAGGCTGAGTGCCTGCTTTGGGATTGAGGGAGCCCATTTTGCGGCCCCCTCAGCAGGCAGCTTTTAACAGGCACTTCACTGGGCGTGATTGACGAGCGCCCGTTATTGCATATGGCATTATGCGCCCGCGCCTTGCGGGTAGAGCGGGGTAGAGCGGCCGGGCAGCGTGCTATCGCCACGATCCGGCTACCACTGCCAATGGTTACACGCATTCGCTTCGCTAAATGCTATGATTGAACCACTCTTGGATCAGGAACCTTCTTATGGATATCACCATTTATCACAATACCCGCTGCGGGACTTCACGCACGACGCTGGCGCTTATCCGCAATACGGGTGTTGAACCCAATGTGATCGAGTACCTGCACAATCCGCCTTCCCGCGAGGAGCTGGTGGCGGTTATAGAGAAGGCGGGTATCAGTGTACGTGAAGCCGTGCGCGAGAAAGAAACGCTGTTCAAAGAACTCGGACTGGATGATCCGGCTGTGAGCGATGAGCGGCTGCTTGATGCCATGATTGAATACCCGATTTTGATTAATCGTCCCTTCGTGGTCACGCCAAAAGGCGCGCGCCTGTGCCGCCCGGCAGAGCTGGTACTGGATATTTTACCTTTGCCGCAAAAAGGCGCCGTCAATCGCGCCGACGGCACGCCGCTGATCGACGCATTGGGTCAGAAAGTCACGCAGGCCTGAACGTTTACAGCAATACCCCCGCCGTTTCGTCGTATTTGATATTGAATCAGCCTTTGCTGCGATTCACATTGTTGCAGGACTCGCACTGCAGTTGGCGCATAGATGATCTTGAGTAAGGAACTGACATGGCACGCCCGATCTGGAATGGTACGATTTCCTTTGGATTGTTGAATATCCCGGTGGCTTTGATGCCCGGGGAACGGCGCATTGATCTGCATTTTCGGATGCTGGACTCGCGTGATAATGCGCCGGTACGCTATGAACGGGTCAATGCCGACACGGGCGACGAGGTACCATGGAAGGATATCGTCAAGGCGTTTGAATATAGCAAGGGCAATTACGTCGTTCTTGAACCCGATGACATTCGCGATGCAGCGCCGCAAAGCAAGGAGTCGGTCGATGTAGAGGCATTTGTTGATGCCAGTGCGATCGGCCCGGCCTATTTCGAAAAACCCTATGTGCTGGTACCCGGAAAAAAGGCGGAGAAAGGGTACGTCTTGTTGCGCGAAACGCTGCGCGATGCTGGCAAGATCGGGATCGCACGTGTGGTCATACGCACGCGTGAATATCTGTGTGCCGTCATGCCGCAAGGCGATGCGCTTATGCTGATTCTGCTGCGATATCCGCAGGAACTCATCGATGTGCAAGACTACCGGATTCCGGAAGGCAAGTTGAGTGAGTACCGGATTTCCCGTCAGGAAATGGACATGGCCAGCCAATTGATTTCATCCATGGAAGTGGACTGGCAACCAGACCAATATAAGGATGAGTTCCGGCAGCGGCTTACAGATGTGATCAAAAAAAGAATGAAGGCCAACAAGGTAAGCCATCGTCCGGACGACGATCTGGACGAGGCAGCCGTTCCGGAGAATGCCGCCACCAACGTCGTTGACTTCATGTCTCTGCTCAAGCAAAGTCTGGCAACCAATAAGCGGACGCCGCCGAAGTCGGCCAGCTCGCGATCTGCTGCGGCCGGCAGCGACAGCACAGCTGACAGTAAATCAAAAAAAGCGCCTGCAAAGGCAACGCAGGCGTCTGCACCGCGCGCCTCTAAAGCGGGCAACGGTAAAGCGAGCAGTCCGAAAGCGAACCACGGTAAAACGAATAAGGATAAGGCCGGCAGCGGGAAAGCGACTGGCAAATCAGCCGCAACCACCGGAAAAGCAGCCAGGGCAGCAAGCAAGACAAGCAGCAAGACGACAACCAGGAAAAGCGCAAGGTCAACCGGCACTGCTTCAGGATCACGCAAGCGGGCGACTGGCACCAAAAAGGCGGCATAGCGCGCTCTTTTCCAAACAAGACCGGAGGTGCTATGAGCCTTGCCGATTATCAGCGCAAACGCCGGTTCGACCGAACGCCGGAACCGCAGGAAAACGCGATTGGCGGCGGCCGGCCTGTCTTTGTTGTCCAGCTGCATCATGCCAGCCATCGTCATTATGATTTTCGCCTGCAGATGGCCGGCGTGCTCAAGAGCTGGGCCGTGCCCAAGGGCCCCAGCCTTGATCCTTCTGTCAAACGCCTGGCGGTGGAAGTGGAGGATCACCCGGTCAGCTATGCCCGTTTCGAGGGTGATATACCCAAAGGCGAATACGGTGGCGGTCATGTCAGGATATTCGACAGCGGTATCTGGAGCACCAGCGAAGACGCCGAAAAGCAGCTGGCAAAGGGGCATTTGACGTTTGAACTGTTCGGCGACATATTACAGGGCGGATGGCATCTGATCCGAAGTCATCGCCGAACCAGTCAGCGCCAGTGGTTATTGATCAAACAGGACGATGCCTTTGCCAGCAATCGGGAGGCGGATGATTTTGTTGATGAGGCGGCACAGCGTGGTACTCACGGCGCGATGAATACCCGGCAGACGTATGCAGGCAAGAGACCTGCAACCGGTAAAGTCACCAAAGGAATCACCTCGAAAGGCGTCACGTCAAAGGGAGTGACGTCAAAAGTCACAGCGTCAAAAGGAGCAACGTCAAAAGGTGCAACGTCAAAAGGTGCAACGTCAAAAGGTGCAGCATCAAAAGGTGCAGCATCAAAAGGTGCAGCATCTAAAGCCTCAGCATCAAAAGCCGTCACCACCACTACCGACGCGAACCGACGGCGCAATCCAGCGACGACGACATGGCGTGCGCAGCTGGACGCCTTCAAAGGAGCAACCCGACAGACGTTGCTGCACAAGCCATTTGCGCCGCAATTATGCGAACCTGCGGATAAGGCGCCGGTCGGCGATGACTGGTTGCACGAAGTCAAATGGGATGGCTATCGCCTGTTGTGCACAATTGTTGATGGCGTTCCCGCCTTGTGGTCGCGCAATGGTCTGGACTGGACAGCGCGCCTGCCTGATGTCGCTCGTGATATGGCATTGCTGGGGTTGCAGCAGGCGGCATTCGATGGAGAGCTGGTGGTGCTCAACGGAGTGCGCAGCGACTTTTCGGCATTGCAGGCCACACTGTCCGGTGAGCAGCAGGCGCCATTGAGCTATCTGCTATTTGACCTGATTCATCTGGAAGGGCTTGATCTGTGCGATGTGCCCTTGCAGGATCGCAAGGCATTGCTGCAGACCCTGTTACAAGACGCGCCATCACGACTGCGATACAGCTCGCATCTGGTGGGTTCAGGCCCCGATGTGTTCAAACAAGTAACTGCGGAAAAACTCGAAGGCATTATTTCAAAACGAATAAATGCACCGTACCGCGCCGGTCGCAGTCGAAGCTGGCAGAAAATAAAGATGGAACTCAGTGATGAGTTTGCCATTGCCGGTTTCATTGAACCGAAAGGCAGCCGTACGGGTATTGGCTCATTGCTGCTGGCGGTACCGCAGGGCAGGACCGGCTGGCGGCTTGCCGGGCGCGTTGGGACCGGCATGAATGATGCAATGTTGCGCCAGCTATCGGCCATGCTACGCCCTCAGGCCGTGACCGCGCCGACGGTCACGGTCGCGGACATCGATTCGGATCTGCGACGGGCGAAATGGGTCAGGCCGCGACAGGTGGTTGAGGTGTTTTATCGTGGCTATAGCAGCCAGGGGCTGTTACGTCACACGGCCTTCAGGGCATTGCGGGAAGACAAATCAGTTGCCGATCTGCGTGGCAGTCCGGCACAAGAGGAGCCTATGAAAAAAGAGATTGTTCACATCAGCAGTCCGGATCGCCTGGTGTACCCCGAGCTCGGCGTGAGCAAGCAGGATGTCGCCGACTATTACGAACGCGTGATGGACTGGCTTTTGCCGGGCTTGATCGGGCGTCCTCTGGCGGTGCTGCGTTGTCCCGATGGTACGCAGAACGCCTGCTTTTTCCAGAAGCATCATACGGCCGGCATGGATGTCAGTACGGTCAATCTGCAGGAAGAGCAGGGGGGCAGACAGAATTATCTGATGGTGCGCGACAAGACGGATGTCATGCAACTGGTCCAGTTTAATGCCCTGGAGTTTCATCCATGGGGTGCGCAGGCCGACAGCCCGGATCATTGCGATCGCCTGGTGTTTGATCTTGATCCTTCTGCCGAAGTGCCCTGGAACAAGGTGAAGCAGGCGGCACGTCAGGTGCGCGATTTGCTGGCGCAATTGCAGTTGCAATCGTTTGTACGCACTACCGGTGGTAAGGGGCTGCACGTGGTAGCGCCTCTGAACCCGCCGGCACCCTGGGACGACGCAAGACAGTTTGCGCGGGCATTTGCCGAGTCGCTGGCCGGAGCACATCCGGATACCTATATCGCCACTGCCTCTAAAAAGCGGCGCAAGGGGCTGATATTCGTCGATTATCTGCGCAACGGGCGTGGCGCGACCAGTGTCTGTTCGTATTCGCTACGTGCCCGGCCTGGCGCCGCGGTGGCCACACCACTGCGCTGGGAAGAACTGGGTCGCGTCAAGTCGTCAGATGCCTTCACTATCCGCAATGTGCTGCAACGTCTGGCCAGGCTTGCGGATGATCCGTGGCAGGCGTTGACACGGATCAGGCAGTCGCTGCCGGATCTGGCTGAGTGACGGCTTGCGGATTCGCGCCAATCTTTCATGGCTGGCTGCGACTGCCGGCACTGCCGGCGCTTGTGAGAACATTCGGCGTTGTTAACACAACGGTGATACAGTTCCCGGCGCATCGCGTCTGGCTCGTTTTTGGGTTACTCCCAGCCACCACCCAGCGCCAGAAATACATCTATCTGCATATCGGCCAGTTGCGCCAGCGATGCTGCCAGTGCGCTGTCGGCACTGGCCAGTGTGCGCTGGGCATCCAGCACTGGCAGGTAATCCGTTTTGCCCGCCTGGTACAGGGCCGAGGCCTGGCTGGCCGCCTGTGCAGCCGTGTCCCTTGCGGCTTTCAGCGCAGCATGACGTTCCAGCTGACGTGCATAGATCACCAGAGCACTCTCGGTTTCCTGCAGGGCATTTAATACCGTTGCATCAAAGTGTGCGTATTCGGCATCGGCTGTTGCCCGGGCCTGGGCGATAGCGGCCTGTGCAGCACCGGTGTTGGGCAAGGTCCATGATATGAGCGGGCCTATGCTCAGACTTGTGGTGCTTTTATTGCCCAACATGCTCATGGGGCCGGCCGAGCCCGTCGCCAGACCCAGCGTGATGGTTGGATACAACTGGCCGATGGCCACGCCGATTCTGGCTGTGGCGGCGGCCAGCTTGCGTTCGGCAGCCCGGATATCGGGTCGGCGGCGCAATAGCTGTTGACCGTTGCCAACCGGAATGGTGCCGGTAAAGCGCGGTGGCGTAGCGCATTTGAACAGCGATGCAGGCATGGCAGACGGCGCCTCGCCTGTCAGCGTCGCCAGCCGGAACAAGGCAACCTGCTGTTGCGCTTTGAGTGTCGGAAGATCGGCGCGCAGTTGTTGTACCTGGCCACGTGCGCGGGTGACATCCAGTTGCGTTCCCCGTCCGGCCTGCCACAACTGGTTCGCGATATCGCTCGATTCCTGCTGGATACGTACTGACTTCTGTGCAGAGGCCAATTGCATGCCGCCGGCGCAAACGGCGGCATAGGCGCGCGCCGTTTCGGCGGCAACGGTCACGCGGGCCGCCTCGTAAGTGGCTGTCGCTGCCTGTTCATCCTGTTGGGAGGCCTCGATTGCGCGGTGGATTTGCCCGAAAAGATCCACCTGATAGGCAATATTCAGCCCGCTGCTGTACGACCAGCGATCCGGTGGGCGCAGGTCCGGCTGCAATTGCTGCAGACCTGAGCTGTGGCCGTATTTGGTCGCCGCATTGACGTCGATCACGGGTGATTGCTGTGCCTGGGCACCGGCAACAGCGGCACGGGCGCTGGCCAGATTTGCCTGCGCTGCACGCAGGTTGGCATTGGTATTGAGTGCCTTGTCGATTAATTGATCCAGGACAGGGTCATGATTGAGCCGCCACCAATGTGCCGGCAGGGGCGCGTCGGAATAGACCTTGCCTGCCTGCGCGCCAACAAAGGTGCCCTGAGCGGACGGTCGTTTTATCACGGCGTCGGCTGGTGTCTGGTAGTCGGGCCCCACCACGGTGCAGCCGGCCACCAGCAGAGACAAGAATGTGAGGGTTGAAAAGCGGTAATTCATCATCAGATTTCAAATAAAGTGCTTGCGCGTGCGTTCATGGACGATCCGTGTCGCTCTGTTCGATACTTACTGTTGCGGTTTGCCCGGCAACCAGCGTTGTCTGTGCATCTTTCTTGTCAATGGCAATGCGTACGGGCACGCGTTGCGCCAGGCGGATCCAGTTGAACACCGGGTTGACATTGGGCAGCAGATCGCTGCCGATGCTACGGTCACGATCGGCAATACCCAGGGCAATGCTTTGCACATGGCCCCTGATGATGGCGCTGCTGCCCATCAGGGTGACCGCAGCCGGGTCATTGAGGTGAATGTTGCCCAGCTTGCCTTCTTCAAAATAGCCTTCAACGTAGAACGACGCGCTGTCAATGAGCGCCAGAACGGGTTTGCCTACGGTCACGTAGTCGCCGACGCGCAAACTCAGATTGGTGATGCGGCCATCAGTAACGGCATAGACCCGGCTGCGAGTGAGGTTCAATTCTGCGCTGGCCAGTTGTACTTTGGCCTGAGCCAGTGCTGCCTGTGCCTGTTGCAGATGCATACGGCTTTGTTCCAGGGTTTCGGCGGCCACCAGTTTGCCCAGCGAGCGGTTGCGTTTAACGTCGCGCAGTGCCTGGTCCTGGGCAGCGATGTCGGCCCGGACCACGGCCTGAGCCTGATCGTAAGCCAGTTGATAGCGTGCCCGGTCGATTTCAAACAGCAGCTCGCCGGCCTTGACATCCTGGTTATCATGCACGGCCACGTTCATCACCAGGCCCGAGACATCCGGCGCGACCTGTACCACATTGGCCTTGACCCGGCCATCGCGCGTCCACGGCTCTACCTCGTAATGCATCCAGAGCATCCAGCCGGCCCAAATGGCCAGTGCCAGAACAAGCATGGTAAGCAGAAACCGGGCGAATGCGGCCAGCGGTCGTGAAGTGGGTAATTTCATTTGTTAAACCATCAGCAATTTCAAAATAAGGGGAAAGGTGCGCTGCACTGCAAAAAGCAGAATGATGTACAGCCCGAGATCAAACAGGGCGGGGTGCCACACCAGACGATAAAAACCCAGGCGCGAGAGCAATGTGCTTACGGCCTTGGCGATCACATATGTAATCAGAGCCAATACCAGCAGCCAGGGTATATAAAGGCCCTGTACGTCAATTTCGCCGATCATGATCGGACCTCCCTGGTGGTTGGTGTTACCGGATAATGCGCCGTTTGCGGGAACAGGCCACGACGCAGACCCACCATGGCGACAACGGCTCGGTGGTGTGACGATCCGATAGCGGGTGCCTGCAGAACCGTGGTCAGCGCGTCGTCCAGCTGTTGCAGTAAATCCTCGCCTGGCCCCTGTACTGGATTGTGAACTGGCTTGTGAAGGAAGGCCGCCAGACTATCGAGCATCCGACGTACCGACTGGCCGGCGCGGGGCAGCGATTGCAAGGCGCTTTGCAATACGGCAATATCATTGCCGACCCGCAATGCCAGCAGCGGGTCGGGTGTACCCGGCGATGCCTCGCGGCTCTCGGCCGGCAGACGGGTCTGCAGCAGACCAACGCGATCGAGCATGCGCGAGGTCAGGTGCGGCGTGATCTGCCCGCGTCGTGCTGATGCCAGGGTGGCCAGATCCTGCCGATTGGCATTCCGGATGCGTACCACCGCGCGTTCGGCACTGATGGTGCGAAACAGGCTTGCAACCAGCGCAGCCACGGCTGTACCAGCCAGCTGACCGGTAATGCTGTTCAGATAAATGTCCATTGTGGCCTGGTTGACGTCCATCAGCGCGAACGTGCCCAGTACGCCGAACAGCATCGCCATTGCCTGCAGCGCATACGCAGGGCGTATCGCCAGTGCGGACAGCACGAAGACCACCGGAAAAATGACCATCGCCAGCATTTCAAATGTGTGTATGGAGGGCAGCGCGACCAGCAGATAGAAAGCGGAGACGGGAATAGAGTAAATCGTGTAGCGCAGGAATACGCGCATGGGGGCAGCCGGATTATCCAGTGTTGAAAAGAAACAGCTGAACACCGCCGCCATCATGGCTGCGGTTCCGCCCTGAGGCCATGCAGTGATGATCCAGAATACGCAGCAAATGCCGATGGCGATTGCTGCCGCCAGTGCTGATTGCAATGCAATGCCGCGATCGATATGCAGGTCGGGCTTGCGACGGCTGGCACCGGCATCGTCGCTGGCACTCTGGATGCCGGCGTCCAGGTCAATTCGGATCTGAACACATTTGGCATAGGTGTTGACCAGTTCATGCAGACGCGTGGCCAGGCTGGCAGATAATAAAGTATGCCATTGCAAGTCGGATTCAATGGCAGGTGTGATCGCGTCAATGGCGCTATGCATTGTTTGTAGTTGCCCGGGGGAGGGTTGGCTGCCCGACTCTATCCAGTCGCTGATGTTCTTCATGACCTCTTGCGTTGCCGGAGAGATTGGTTGTCCGGCCAGTTGCAATGCATTGATTCTGTCTTCCACAGAGGAAATGACCGGCGTCAGGCTGATGATGCGGTTCAACAGCGCTCGCAGCAGATGTGAAGACCAGCGGATATTGCTGGTGTCGAACGGAATATGTGAGGCGGTCAGGCGCAGTTGGGTAATGTCGTTGGCCAGTTTGCGACGGTTTTGCCGGTCTTCCTCGGGCGCCGCGCAACGCAGCGTAGAGACGATCCAGGTGCGCGCATCCGCCAGGGTTTTGTCCAGGCCGTTCATGACCACGGGCGCAATACTGCGTGGCAGTATAAGCGTATGAACAAGGGCTGCACACATGATGCCCAGGCTGATTTCTTCAACGCGGGAAATGCCTTTGTCAAACAGCCCGATGGGATCGTCCACGGCAGGAAAGCCGATAAGCGCGGCCGTGTATCCGGCCAGCATGAACACATAGGAGCGGGGCGTGCGGTCCAGCAATGAAATATACAGGCAGCCGCCAACCCAGAGCGACATGGCCAGCGTGGTGAGTAGCGGGCTTTGGTTCAGGTTCGGAATAATGGCAATCGCGGCGGCTGATCCCAGTATTGTGCCGCCCAGCCTGTACAGGGCTTTGGAACGGATGCTGCCGGCCCAGGGCTGGGTCGTGACAACGTAGGCGGTCATCATCGCCCAGAACGGATTGCGCAGGCCGATACTGTATGAAATATAAAGCGCCATCATGGCGCTTATATAACACTTGAGTGAAAATAGCGTCTCGTCGCGGGTAAACAGTTTCATTTGCGGTTGCCTGAAAGCTTTGTGCAAGAGCGGCCCGTTGCGCTGGTGTTGTTTCTGATCGTATCGAGCACACGCAAAAAGGCGTCGGCATCGTCTTTTGATACACCGTTGAAAATCGTGCGCCGGAAACTGAGCAAGAGTTTGTCAATGTCATTTGCAATACGCTTGCCTGCGTCGGTCAGATACAGTGTTTTGCTGCGTCCATCTTCAGGATCCAGCTTGCGTATCGCCAGGCCGCCGGCTTCCAGCTGATCCAGCAGACGGACCAGGGAAGGGGCTTCAATGCCAAGTTCTTCGGCGACATCCTTTTGTCTGACGCCTTCACCGAGCCGCTTAATGATAATAATTGGCCATGCTGTGGCCTGAGACAGGCCTAGTTCGGCAAGCATCTGATCCGCTGCTGCGCGATAGGCGCGCGACATTTGCAGCATGCCCTGGCTCATGGCCATGCGGGTGGCGTCGGACGGCTGATTCAATTGGGTAGTCATGTCAGAAAACAATTGAGAATATTGAATGATGAAAGCGTATGATGGCATTCAATTAGTTAGCTAGCTAACTATTATAGAGAGAGAAGCTGAACATAGACTGAAATAGCGCAAGTCGCTTATTTTCTGCCAGTGTCAACTGCTTGCGGATCCATCCCGCAGGCTTACCGGCGCTAGCGCTGGAGATGGCGTTATTGCTACACTGTATCGGTATTGTGTACTAAACCGGGAGTTTGTCATGGCCTGTGCGTCAGCAGAACACGAACGCGAAGTCTTGTATTCATTGGTGTCGCGTCGTCGTACCGTTCGTCAGTTTACCGACGCGCCCGTCGAAGTACGGGCACTCATGCGTATCCTTGCCTGTGCACAGGGAGTCAGCGGAACAGACGGCAAGCGAGGCGCACCATCGGCGCATGCTTTGTATCCCTTAAGGTTGACCGTCATTGCGCGACGTGTACAAGGCTTGCAGCCGGGCACCTACACATTTGATCCGCAGCGAGCAGGTCTTGATCGGGTAGCGCCCGGCCCGACACCGGGCAGTTTGCTGGCGGCTTCTCTGGCCGATGATCTCTGGCTGGAAACAGCGCCTGTTGTGATTGTTATTAGCGCCGACCATGACCTGGCGTTACGCCATTTTGCTGATCAGCAGCCGGACGGATTGCGTGGTGCCCGCTATGTTGATGTGGAGGCCGGCGCGGTGGCACAGAATCTTTATCTGGCTGCGCTGGTTGAAGATCTGGGTGGCGTACTGGTGATGGGGGTAGATGATGAGGCGCTTGCCAGGGCGCTTACCCTGCCTGCCGCAAATAAGCCGGTGGCGCTTTTTTGTCTGGGGCAGGACCAGAGGTCTTAGGACCCTCATCAAAGCGCAGCGGCCTGAGTATTCACTTTATCCTGGTGCAGAACGATTCTGCCGCAGACGTTACATTCCGGGAGCAACGGGCTGGTACAGCTTTGTCACATAACGCATGAAATGCGCGAGATCGGGCGTGGTGCGTTGTGGTACCTTGGCCAGATCATCCCAGCGGCGCAGGCGCAGCGCGTCCTCGGCGTAAGGGCGTTGCCGGAATTGTTCAACCTGTGCCTGGCTGAACGGGCCACCCTGCAATCCCAGACTGTGAACCGATGCGGGCGATAAGGTAGAGAAGTAGCCTGGATCGATGGTACACAGGCAGCGTTTGGCGTCAACGTGCATCTTGACCGGTTCAATAACCGAGTCAGGAAATCCGGATGCAAGAAACGGTACAGCGGCCAATTGGTGCCGGTGGTCGATATCCGGGAATGCATTATCACGTTTCTGATTGCGCGCTTCCAGGATATGTCCCAGATCATGTAGCAGGGCAGCCGCGACCAGCGAATCCGGGGCGTTATCGGCCTCGGCAAGACAGGCTGCCTGCAGGGCGTGTTCCAGTTGCGTCACCGCTTCGCCATCATACAAAGAAGCGCCATAGCGCTCGTACAGCGATTGAATGTCGTCAGGAGTAAGTGACATGGCGATTCCCGTTTTTCGTTGAAAGCCAATTAGCATAGTCGTCAAAAATGACAGCGGCTTGACCATGCGCGGGAAAGGATGCGGGATGTGTGGTTTTCATGCCGCAGGTGAAACGGCATGAGGTAACCTGCCTGTTGCCTTAATGCGATACGCTGCCGGAGAAAACGTTGATGACGATCACGCCGGCAATAATCAGCCCGATACCAAGCAATGCAGCGGTATCCAGCGCTTGTCCGAACCAGATCCAGCTGATAAGCGAGATGAGTACGATGCCGGCGCCTGACCAGATCGCATACGCAATACCGGTAGGCATGGTTCGCAAACTGAGTGACAGGAGATAGAACGCGGCGGCGTATCCCGCCACGGTGATGATCGAGGGCACCAGCCGCGTGAAACTCTCGGAAGATTTGAGAAAAGAAGTCGCAATCACTTCCATCACGATCGCGCCTGCCAGATATAAATAGGTGTATATAGAATTCATGGTGATAAGTACTAGCCTTGGGTTGCCGTTATTTTACCTTCTACCAGAGCAGCAAACCCGGACGCGTCGCCATAGTAGCGCTCGTGCGCCAACTTTTCGAGTACATCGTCCTTTTGAATGACAAAGGCGGGAAAGCCTTGTGCCCCGGCGTAATGCATCAGCGTGAGCGTACGATCCAGATGCGCGTGTATATCGCCGTTCAGTAGTTCCTGGTAAGTGCTGATGAATAAATCGCGGTCTAGCTGCAGCGACTGCGCCAGATCGGCCAGCACTTCTTCCTGAACGATGGCACGGCCTTCGCGGTAGTGCGCATATTGGATGGCCTGCAACATGGCAGGCTCACTGCCGGCAGATATGGCGCCTGCTGCAAGAATGGCCGCAATGGGCGGCAGCGAGTCGTACACCGTATCGTCGCGTTCCAGCAATCCATCCAGATAGGCCGGACCGAAATGCTGGCCGGTCATGCCTGCGATACGTGCATCGGCCTGGCGGATCATGGACCGTTTGCTTTGTGGCAGGGTCATGCGCTGGAACAGCCCACCGGCATGCATTTCAAATGCAATCTGCCGGCACACTGGAGAGGCAAGAACCTGTTCAAGCAGCGGCTCGGCTGCATAACACCAGCCGCAAAGGGGATCATAGATATAGTGCAGTGTGATTTTCATGGCGAGACCCTATGAGTATGTGGCAAAGCGCTGGGCAGATCGAAATTAACACAAAGGCGCCATTTGGCACTAGACTAGGCATATGGTCACTGCGCCTGGCGAATGTTGGTGATGCAGCAAGAACGATTGTATTTCATTCGCAGGCGGGGTTTTGAGGTTTGGCAAAAGAATATCATCATGGAGAGCAGGATGGACACCATCCAGAATCAATACGAAGTTGTTTATCACTCGGACGAAACCACCCGGTTGCGCGAAGACCTGGCGCTGGCCTTGCGGGCGGCGGCTTTTCATGAACTCTCCGAGGGTGTCTGCAATCATTTCAGTGCCGAGGTGCCCGCCTGTGCTGACTGGTTCCTGCTGAATCCGCGCGGCTTCCAGTGGTCGGAGATACAGGCCGAGGATATTGTCATGGTAGACGCCGATGGCAATAAATTATGGGGTAAACATGAAATTGAACCCACTGCACTGTTTATTCACGCTGCCGTTCACCGGATTGCGCGGAAAAAATGCGTACTGCATACGCATATGCCTTATGCGACTGCATTGACGCTGACTGAAAATGGCGGTCTGGATCCGCTGCTATCGCAAAATGCCATGCGCTACTACAACCGTATCGCTATTGATCGCACCTATAACGGTCTGGCGCTGGATCATGCCGAAGGGGAGCGTATTGCACATGCCATGAATGGTGCAGATGTCGCGTTTCTGACGAATCACGGTCCCATCGTCTGTGGAGAAAGTGTCGCGTATGCTTACGATGATTTGTATTACCTGGAGCGTGCTGCACGTGTAGAGGTGCTGGCACATTCATCGGGCCTGCCGTTAAAACCGGTAGACGAAGAAAAGGCAGCGCTGGCGGCTGCACAGATACAGCAGGAACGGCTGCAGTCCACCTTGTTCTTTGAATCGCTGCGGCGTCTGCTATAAATGGCTGGCACCCAGAGTGGTAGGGGTCTGGGAACGAAGCAAGGCAGACGCCGCAATATGCCCTGCCGGAAATATCCGGCAGGGCTGGAAACGGCACGCGTAGCGACGGCCAGCCCACGGCGGTTGCTTATTACGTAATCCGCCGTTTCAGCCAGCCATCGACCAGTTCCGCTATGGCCTGATTGTTGTCATCCATCATCATGACATGTGAGTTTCCCCGGATGCCAGCCTCGGGTAGCGAAAGCACTGTTGTGCCCGGTGTACTACTGCAAAACGTCAGAATTTTTTCCCTGAGCAATTGCCATCGGCTGTCGGTTTCCATGTTGTCACCAAGAACCATCAGCGTAGGAGTCTGGTAGCAGGCAAGCCCCTTGTCGGGGATGCCGGCAGGTTCGATCGCCACCAGCGTCCGAACTCGTGCAGGATGCCTTGCGGCAAGTTGCAGGGCCAGGGGCCCCGCCTGGGAATGACAAAGAATATTGACGACTCCTAAGCGGTTCAGTAGTGCTTCAAAGGCCGAGAGGATGGCTTCGTTGGTATGGGTCCAGCGCGGGACCATTTGTTTTGCAAACTGATCAAAGGCGTGCAGTGGAAAACGCGTATTGGGGTAAGCCGTTCTTCGCGTCGGATCACGATCATAACTGTCCGCTCGGTCGCCGATGCGAAACCTGCTGTAGACATCGTTGACAGTCTGACATACCGGTTTTTCCGGCCAGATTTGCGGCCAGGGAGCAAAGCCCGAGCGGCCTCGTTCTACACTATCGCACACGTACACATCCCAGCCATGGCGAATGAAATAATTCACCCAGCCTTCGCGTCCATCCGGCGTGGTCTCCCATGCTGCGCCGGTCATGCCGCCGCCATGCCAGAGCACGAGTGGGCTCTTGCCATTGGGGTGCTCTGCAAGAAAGTACTGTACGTACATTTGTTCAATCGAATAGGTGCCATTCAGATTGATCTTTACCGGCTCACCGCCGGCGCTCATGACCCGTTCATATTCGGGTTGATCACGCAACTGCACGCTACGCCCGCCAATATGAAACGAGCCCATATCTCTCAGGCCGATTGCGGCTTTTTTTGTTACTTCGTTCATCCAGATCTCTTTGTCATGCTTGCCGGCATCGTGCATCAGGGGCCGGCGGGTCTACTTGGCCGAAATATTGTTTTCTTTGATCAGCGTCGCAATCTTGCTGGTTTCCGATGTGATGAAGTCGGACAGCGCCTGCGAGGTGCCACCAGCGATATCCACGCCCAGATCGGTAAATTTTTTCTGGATTTCAGGATCTTTGAATGCGGCGTTGAAAGCGGCATTCAGCGTATTGATGTTCTCTGGTGGCGTACCCGCAGGTGCCAGCAGCCCGAACCAGGGGGTAATCAACATTTCCGGATAGCCAGCTTCGGCAAACGTGGGTACATCCGGGATGGCAACTGAGCGCTCCTTGCTGGCTACGGCAAGCGCATTCAAACGACCTGCCTTGATACTTGCAAGAGAGGCAGGCAGGTTGTCGAAGTACATGTCAACCTGGCCACCCAGCAGGTCACCGGCCACCTGACCAGCGCCTTTATAGGGAATATGTGCGATATCAATGCCGGCTTCACGCTTGAGCATCTCAATGCCAATATGGGCAGAACCGCCGATGCCGGACGAAGCCGCATTAATCTTGCCGGGATGCGCCTTAGCGTAACTGACAAAATTCTGCACGGTTTTTGCCGGGATTTTTTTCGGATTGGTTACCAGTACGCTGGGGACGGTGCCAACCATCACAACGGGTGCAAATTGAGTCTCGATATTATACGGTGCCGGTTTATACAGAGAGGGCGCCACCGCGCAGCCATAGGCGCACATCACTAGCGTGTATCCGTCGTTTTTTGAGCGGGCCACCGCCTGTACACCGATGGAGCCGCCTGCCCCGGCCTTATTCTCTACGACAATCGGCTGTTTCAGTTGAGCCGACGCCTTCTCACCCATGATGCGTGCAAGAATATCCGGTGTGCCACCTGCCGGGAAGGGCACGACGATGGTGATGGTGCGCGCAGGAAATGACTCAGCCAGGGCCTGGTTGACGGATAACGTCAGGGCGGCAAGTGAAGTTGCAATTGTGATGATCGTTTTACCTGTATTTTGTCTCATGGCTTGTTCCATTGTGATCGTTGCTATCGAACAGCAGTGGCCCTGTTGCTGGGCTCGGGTCGTGAAAGGGGCGATGACGGTTTGCGCGTCAGGCGCATGCGTCGGGCAGCGTTCCTTGTGTATTGCCCGAATGCATTCTAACAATCCGGGTATTATTTATATAATGATTTATTATCATGATTTGCATATCAAAAATGGTATGGATAATCACCCATCACATCTGAAAAATCCGTTCCCGGCTTTGCGTCGCCTGAATTTGAGTCTTCTGCTCACGTTCGACTCACTGATGCAAACATTGAGCGTGACAGAAACTGCCTTGCGACTTCATAAAAGTCAGCCTGCAATTAGTCGCGAACTGGCTCGCTTGCGTCTGTTGCTGGATGATCCGCTGTTTGTTGTCGTAAAAAAAAGGCTGGTGCCGACTGAGCGTGCGACTGATTTATATCATGCGTCACACCAGGCGCTGACCACACTGGAAATGGCTGCTGGCAGCGGTCAGCCATTTAGCCCGGCGGCGCTTAGCGGCGTGATCAGTATTGGCGCTGCTGCTCATATTGAATTGTTGTTGGCTGCGCCACTGACCCTTGCCCTTCAACAGGCCGCGCCGGGTCTCACTGTTCGTTTTCAGCCGGTGCATGGCGATTTTGCGCCGGACGATCTGGATTCAGAAAAGATGGATCTGGCGATAGGACTGTTCCAGACGCCGGGTGCCCGGTTTCGGCACAAAATGCTGTTCGAGGACGAACGGGTTTGCGTGGTCTCGTCAGCTCACCCGCTGGCACGGCGTGATGAGTTGACTTTGACGGATCTGGCGCAGGTTAAATGGCTTGCGTTTTCGCATATGTATGGCAGACAGACAAATTTTACCCGGGCACTGGATGATATTGACTGTGATATGCCGTTTATGGCGTATGTGTCTAACTTCGGGCTGGCACCGCATTTTTTACTGGAAACAGACTATGCGACCACCATGCCAAAGCGCATTGCCCGTAAGTATCAGCAATATTACGAGCTGACGCAAATTCGCCTGCCCGAAGTGCTCAGGCAGGCGAATATGGTGATGGTGTGGAGCGAAAAAAACGAGTATTCGCAATTGAACCGATGGCTGCGTGATACGACGGATCGCATCATTGCAGGGTTGCCCGATACTTGATCGTCGCAAGCGGCGGGCAGCCTGCTTACTGGGCGCAGGCCACTGGCATAAGCGGTGCTTTTTCCCGGCGGATAGCGACCACGGCAATCAGCAGGCTTGCGATTGGCAGCAACGCAGCGGCATAGGGAATCCATGGCAGTCCGCCTTCCTGAGCAATGACCATGCCACCCGCCCAGGCGCCCAGCGCATTGCCCAGGTTAAAAGCGGCAATGTTCAGGCTGGATACCAGGCTTTGGTCGGCATTGGTTATTTTGCTCAAGACCCACATCTGCAGCGGCGCTACGGTACTGAATGCTGCAACACCAAACAGTCCGACAGCAATCACCGCCGTAATCTGCGACTGGAAGGCCCATGGCATCAGCAGGAGCACGACAGATAGGGCGAGCAGACTCAGTATCACAGTTGTTTTGAGATATTTGTCAGCCAGTTTGCCTCCCAGCAGATTGCCGATGACCAGTCCGACGCCGAAGACAACCAGAATAGGCGAGAGCGCTGTTTTGTCGAAGCCGCTGATTTGCGTAAGCAATGGGGCGATATAGGTGAACACGGCAAACACACCAGCAAATCCGAACACGGTTGTCATCAGTCCCGCGATGACGCTGCTACTGGCCAGACTGCGCACGCTGGCGCGCCAGTCCTGAGCAGAACCCTGTGCCCGGGTGTTGGCAGGAACATAATGGCGAATCACAAAGAACGACAGAACACCGATAAGCGTGACGGCCCAGAACGTGGCGCGCCATCCATACATCTGGCCCAGGAAGGTGCCGAAGGGTACGCCCAGAATATTGGCGGCTGTCAGTCCGGTAAACATCACTGCGATGGCTGACGCCTGTTTGTCTTTGGCAACCAGGCGGGTGGCAACCACCGAGCCGACGCCGAAGAATGTACCGTGTGCGAACGAGGTGAGAACCCGGGCAAACAACAGGAACCAGTAGTTAGGAGCGAGCGCACAGGCTGCGTTGCCCAGGATGAAAATTACCATCAGCACCAGCAAGGTGGTTTTATGGGGTAAACGGCTTGTGGCGATGGTAAAGATGGGTGCACCCACCACGACACCAAGCGCGTAGCCCGATATCAGTGTGCCGGCAGTCTGGACAGGGATCATCAGGTCGTTGCCCACTTCAAGCAACAAGCCCATGATCACGAATTCGGTGACGCCGATTCCAAAGGCGCCAGCCATTAATGCATAAACAGCGATAGGCATGATAAATCCCGATAGGTAATGGAAAGCAGGTTTATTATTGCCTGTTCGTCCCCGGGGAAAAAGCCGGTCTGCGGCAAATGATTTGTGCGCCAGATTCACGAATATGCGTTTTTTGCAGGCACGTGCTTCTCGCAGCCAGCGTTGATACAGTGTTTAGCGCAGTACTGTGTGTTCAGCCAGAAAGTCCAGAAACACTGCGACCCGACGTGGCATCAGGTCACGTTTTCCCATGAATACCGCATAAAAGGACTCAGATTCCTGACTGTTGTATTGCTCCAGCACCTGCACCAATGCGCCACTTTGCAGTTCCTTTTCCACAATGAACCGGGTAAGGCGTGCCAGTCCGGCACCTTGCATGGCTAGATGCTTGAGCGACATGCCGTTGTTTACCTTGATCTGGGCATCGATGCTAACCTGCAGCGCCTGGCCGTTTTTATCCATACGCCAGCCACGAAAAGAGCGCGACAGGTTCAAATCAAGCTTGTGATATCGGGTCAGGTCTTCCGGTTCGTTCGGTACCCCATGCTTTTGCAGATATGCGGGGGTCGCAACGATGACGCGGGGAGATTGCCCCAGCTTGCGTGCGTACAGATCAGAGTCCTTCAACTGTCCGGCGCGGATGGCAACATCGACGCGTGCATCGTACATATCGACAACCTCATCTGTCAGGTCAATGTTCAGGGTGATGTCTGGAAATTGGGCCTGAAATAACGGTATCAGAGGCAACAGGATCAGTTCGCCAAACGGCACATTGGTGTTGATGCGCAGCGGGCCCGCGGGCATGGTGTCCTGCGTGGTGGCCGCTTCGATGTCATCAAGCTCTGCAAGCAGGCACTTGCTGCGATGAAAAAAAGATTCTCCCGCGGGCGTAAGCGATAGCTTGCGCGTGGAACGATTCAGCAGCGTCACCCGCAGGCGTGCTTCCAGCCTGGCTACCGCCTTGGATACTGCTGATGGGCTCATGCAGAAGTGGCGGGCTGCCAGAGAGAAGCTTCCCGCTTCTATGGTTGCCACAAACAATTCCATCTCGACAAGCTTGTTGCCCCTGGGCGCAGATGACATATGAATATTGTTCACAAATGTTGTGATTGCTGATGTCTGGATTGTAAAGCATAGACGCAACATACTGCACGCAGGCAGAAAATCACAGTTGTCACAGCGAGGTACGACACAGCTTCATTGTACCTGTTGACTTAATGATCGCTCTGAGCTTGAGAGATTGCCTGAATGCGGGGAACGAGTGAGCCTCGCATCTTTCGTTTATATACAGGAGATGTCATTGAGAACAGGATTCTATTTGCTACTGACGGCTTGTTTGAGCCTGAACGCGTTTACAGTGCAGGCCCGGCAATGGGTGGCAAGCTGGCAGGCAAGTCCACAGCCGGTGTGGACACAGGATTTTGCATTTCCTACCGGTATTCCGCAGATGATACAGGACACGACGTTTATTCAGAATGTGATGATCAGTCGGGGTGGCGAGCGCCTGCGTCTGGTGCTCTCCAACCGCTACGGGACCTCGCCGCTGACAGTGGAGCAGACAACGGTAAGTCGCAGAAAAGGGCCGGCCGGATGGATGGGTACTCCAACCACCATCACGTTCAATGGCAGGCCTGCCGTGACCATAGCCCCAGGACAGCAACTGGTATCTGATCCGCTGAATATGCCGGTAGCCGATCTGCAGCAATTACAAATAGCCCACTATGTCAACGCTCAAACGGCATTGGAGACGTTTCATTGGGACGGCCGTCAGCAGGCAGTGTTTAGCAAGGGTAACCAGACACAAAGCCCGATGTCCGCAGCGAAGAATCTGTTGCAGCGAACGCAGGCTCGGGTTTTTCTGTCCCGCATTGATACCGAAAGCGCGACGTCTGGCTGCGCGGTGGCTGTGCTGGGCGATTCTATTACGGATGGCAACGGCGTACCGATAGACTCTAACACCCGCGTGACAGACTATATGGCAGACAGGCTGCGTGCCTCCAGCATGGGAGTGATCAATGCCGGCATTTCCGGCGCGCGCCTGCTTGGCGACAAGATGGGAGAACATGCGTTGGCACGTCTGCCGCAAGATGTGATTGATGCGCCGGGAGTGACTACGCTTGTACTTTTTATCGGCATCAATGATATTAGCTGGCCCGGGACCGCTTTTGCGCCGAAGCAATCTATGCCCGGGTTGGGTTCATTGCAGACAGAATATCGCAAGGTGGTGGCATTTGCTAAAAGCAAAGGCCTGCGCGTCATTGGCGTGACGTTGACACCGTTTCGGGGTGCCCTGGCGGGCACGCCGCTGGACAATTACTACAATGATCAAAAGGATCATTTGCGCGTGGCTGTCAATGCCTGGATACGTGGCGCCGGGGTTTTTGATGCCGTGATCGATGCCGACAGGCTGTTGCAGGACCCGCAGGACATCACCAAACTGGACGCGCGCTATGACTCTGGTGACCATCTTCATCCGGGGCCGGCTGGTAATGCGGTACTGGCTCAGGCGATAGCGGGGCAGATACGTGCCTGCCAATAGTCAGATGCGTCCGATCGTCCCCATATCATCCTGTTAAGTCATTTGTCATACTATGACAGGGCTCATCCGGTTTGACCGTAAATCGAAGTACAATGTCACAACTGTGATGTGAAGTAATAATATGGACTCGCTGGGTAATAGCAGAATCTTCCATGACAGCAGAGTTCCATACCATGCGTGTATGTTTCAATCCTCCAGGAGCAGCAAATGGAGCTGGACACTCTGACTCTGGCCCGAATTCAGTTCGGGTTCACGATCTCTTTTCATATTATTTTCCCCGCTATTACGATCGGGCTGGCCAGTTATATGGCTGTGCTCGAAGGCCTCTGGCTTAAGACGGCCAATACCGTTTATCGGGACCTGTACCATTTCTGGTTGCGCGTGTTTGCGATCAACTTTGGGATGGGTGTGGTGTCCGGCCTGGTCATGGCCTATCAGTTCGGTACGAACTGGAGTTACTTTTCTGACTTTGCCGGTGGCGTGACCGGCCCGTTGCTCACCTATGAAGTATTGACCGCCTTCTTTCTTGAAGCGGGCTTTCTGGGGGTGATGATGTTCGGCTGGCACCGGGTAGGGCCCCGGCTGCACTGGTGTTCCACTATTCTGGTGGCTATCGGTACTCTGATTTCCGCGACCTGGATTCTGGCATCCAACAGCTGGATGCAGACCCCGCAGGGCTACGAAATTATCAACAATCGTGTCGTGCCGGTCGACTGGCTGGCCGTTATCTTCAATCCCTCGTTTCCCTATCGTCTGATCCATATGGTCATTGCCGCATTTCTTGCGACGGCATTGATTGTTGGAGCGGTTGCGGCCTGGCATATGTTGCGCCGGAACGTCAGCTATTCCGTCAGAAAAATGTATTCCATGGCCATGTGGATGCTGCTTGTGGTGGCGCCGATTCAAATTGTGGTTGGCGATTTTCATGGTCTTAATACACTGGAACACCAGCCGGCCAAACTGGCGGCCATGGAGGGCCACTGGGAAAATGGACCGGCTGGTGAGGGTGTCCCACTCGTGCTGTTCGGCTGGCCGGATATGGAGCGGGAAGAGACGCGCTTTAAGATTGAAGTGCCGCGTCTGGGCAGCCTGATACTGACACACAGCCTGGACGGGAACATTCCGGCACTCAAGGAGTTTGCGCCTGAGGACAGGCCGAATTCAACGATTGTGTTCTGGTCATTCAGGATTATGGTCGGACTGGGGATGCTGATGCTGTTGCTTGGCGTATGGGCCTTGTATGCGCGCTGGAAGGATAGGCTATATGAAAGCCCGCTGTTGCATCGTTTTTCGGTCTGTATGGGCTTGAGCGGCCTGATTGCCATGTTGGCAGGCTGGTTCACAACTGAAATAGGGCGCCAGCCGTGGATCGTCTATAACGTCATGCGTACGGCCGATGCCGTGACTCCGCACAGCGCAGTGGAACTGGGCATTACGCTGATCCTGTTTATCGTGGTGTACTTCGTACTTTTCGGTGCAGGAATTATCTATATGCTGCACATTATGGCCCAGGGGCCGCAACCGACTCCGCATCTGGAAATTGACGGCGGCGGGCCGGGCGAGGGGCGTACACCGGCAAGGCCGTTGTCGGCGGCGACCGATGCCAATGAAGAGTTGCATACCTCAACACCGGGAGACCGTCATGGGAATTGATATTTCGCTCTTGTGGGCCGTGATTATCCTTTTCGGCATCATGATGTATGTGGTCATGGACGGCTTTGATCTGGGTATCGGGATTCTGTTTCCACTCATGCCTCGCCGTGAAGATCGTGATGTGATGATGAATACGGTTGCACCAGTCTGGGATGGTAACGAGACCTGGCTGGTGTTAGGCGGCGCCGGCCTGATGGCTGCCTTCCCGCTGGCTTATGCCGTGATTCTGAGCGCATTTGCCATGCCGCTGATTCTGATGCTGCTCGCACTGATTTTCCGCGGCGTTGCATTTGAGTTCCGCTTTCGCGCCAGCGATGCCCGCCGCCGCTGGTGGGACGCGGCTTTTATCGGGGGGTCTGTACTGGCGACGTTTTTCCAGGGCGTGACACTGGGCGCATATATTGATGGCATCACCGTTGTCAATCGCGCCTACGCCGGCGGAGCGCTGGACTGGCTCACCCCGTTTTCCGTGTTCACCGGTATTGGCCTGGTTGTGGCCTATGCCTTGCTGGGCTGCACCTGGCTTGTGCTCAAGACGCATGGGGCACTGCAGATGCGGATGATTGAACTGGCCCGGCCGCTCACGCTGGCGCTGCTGGTGATCATCGGTATTCTGAGCATCTGGACACCCTTGAATAATACGCTTATTTACGCACGCTGGTTTACCTTGCCCAATCTGTTCTGGTTTGCACCGGTTCCCATTCTGGTCATACTGACAGGCTGGGGCCTGATCCGCAGCCTGAATCACAACCCGCATGCCGAGCCGTTCGTTTTTACCCTGTGCATGATATTCCTGGGCTATAGCGGGCTGGGTATCAGTGTCTGGCCCAATATTATTCCACCCGGCATCTCCATCTGGGACGCCGCCGGACCGCCGGAAAGCCAGGGTTTCGCGTTGGTGGGTGCGCTTTTTATTATTCCATTCATTCTCATGTACACCTCCTGGGCCTATTATGTGTTCCGGGGAAAAGTGACTGCAGATGCTGGTTATCACTAGGTGCAGGACCGTTTGCGGGCGCAATCGTGTCCGTTTGCCGGCACCGGCACTGCCACATACAGCGACAGGCGGACTGGACAGATGAAATCGGGCGATATGACGCAGCAGGAAAACAGACGCACCCGCAGCACGCCAGGCAAATACAGCCGCTGGCTGTGGTTTGTGGGATTGTGGCTGGCCGGAACCACGGCACTGCTGCTGGCGGCCTATCTGCTGCGCGGTATTATGTCTGCGGTGGGCATGTCCACCTGAATGGCGTGCGCACGTTACAATAGCACCTTATCACAAGCGCAATGTGGCGCATTGCTGCCGCATCCGAATCCGATCTGACATCTTAATGAATACCGAACGTTTAGAATATCTTCGCAAGCTGCCCAAGGCTGAATTACATTTGCATATTGAAGGGACGCTGGAGCCCGAATTGATTTTCCAGCTGGCACAGCGCAATGGCGTGGCTTTGCCATATCCGTCCATACAGGCATTGCGTGATGCGTACCAGTTTACCGATCTGCAGTCATTTCTGGACCTGTACTACGCCGGTGCCGCCGTGCTGATTACCGAGGCCGATTTTTATGATATGACTATGGCGTATCTTGCACGGATAGCGCAGGAGGGCGTGGTTCATACAGAAATCATGTTTGACCCGCAAACCCATACCGAGCGTGGCGTGCCTATCGCAACGGTGTTTGCCGGCATTGCCCGCGCCCTGCGCGAAGGCCGGGAAATATGGGGGATGACTTCCTGCATGATCATGAGTTTCCTAAGGCATTTGTCCGAGCAGGCGGCATTCGATACGCTGGAACAGGCCTTGCCGTTGCGCGAACAATACCGCGATCTTTGGTTGGGCATCGGCCTGGATTCGGGCGAACAGGGCAATCCACCGGAAAAATTCGAACGGGTGTATGCGCGTTGCCGTGAACTGGGTTTTTATCTGGTTGCCCACGCAGGTGAGGAAGGGCCGGCTGCGTATGTGAGCAGTGCGCTGGACCGGCTGAAGGTGATGCGTATTGACCACGGCGTGCGCAGTGAGGAAGATCCGTTATTGCTGCAAACGCTGGCGGCCAGAAAAATACCGCTAACCGTCTGTCCATTGTCAAACCTGAAACTCAAGGTGGTGGACGATATGCGTGAGCATAATCTGAAGCGGTTGCTGGACCAGGGGTTGTGTGTGACGATTAATTCGGATGACCCCGCGTATTTTGGTGGTTATTTGCTGGACAACTATATGGCGGTTGCCGAAGCCCTCGATTTGAGCGACCGGGAACTGGCAATACTGGCCGAAAACAGCATGCAGGCGCGTTTTCCTGTGTTCCTGACCCAGACGTCCTGACCCAGATCCCCTGACTGCCCCGCCCTGACTCAGACCACGTGACTGTGAATTGACCCAATCACATCTGACCGTTTGCCGCTAGATTTTCTCGCCGCGTTGATGCATCCTGAAAAATTGCATGATCAGGCTTGAGGCATTCGGGCCATCCGGGGTGTTGAAGTCCAGCCGGCTGTCGCCGCCGCTCCATGCATGGCCCACTTTTCTGAGCTGACACAAACGAACAATCGTCTTGCGGGCGCGTTTGAAATCAAACTGCGTGTATTCGCGCGAGGTTTGTTCTCGCAGCTGCTTTTCCACGGGCTGTGCCTGCTCATCAAACCCATTGAGCCAGGCAAACTGACGCGCCAGCTGTTCGCCGTTGTTGGCAGAGACGACCCGGTCCAGCTGCCCCTGCAGGATCAGGGCTGGCAGGTAGTCCTCGCTGGCCGTCAGCGTGTCGTTGGCAGATTTGAGTGCGGTCAGCGGATCATTCAGCGTGCCGCGTCGCATGGTTTGCAAGCCACTGGACAGGCTGCTCGCATTGCCCATCACAGGCCCCGAATGCAAGGCCACTGCAGCAAACAGCTGGGGGTGGCGCAAGGCCAGCAGGCTGCTCATGCCGGCACCGGCCGACATGCCCGCCAGATAAATCCGCGTTTTATCCAGTTTGTGTCGCTGTATCAGATTGCGCACCAGCGCGGCAATCGCATCGGCCTCGGCATAGCCGTGTTGCTGATCGGGCAGATACCAGCGCCAGCAGCGCAGGGTCTGGCGCTGTCGCGACTGCTGGGGATACACAACGACCATATTCGCTTTGGCTGCGAGCTGGTTCATCCGTGTTCCCTGCGCGAACTCCGTCGCCGTCTGTTTGCAGCCATGCAGCATGACCAGCATGGCGCTGCCCTTCATTTCACGCGATGGCGGTACATACAGGAAGTAACTCAAACGCCGGAAAAACAGGGAGATCGTTGTCGGCACCTTGAACACCCGTTCTGTCCAGGAACCGTGACGGAAGGGTGGCGGGACGGGCTTCTTTGCCGGGCGCAACACCGCGACCGGTGAGGGAGGGAACAACGGGTTGTGATTGAAGGCCGACGCAGCCAGTTTCATATTGGACTGCGTCGCCTTGATGAGTGCGTTGCTTTGCTGGCGCGCAATTTTGCGGGCGGTTTTCAGAAAAATGGAGCTCATGCTGCGAGCCATAATGTGGTATCCCCACGGTAATGTAGCATTAACCTGTCTTCACCTCATGAGTGCAGTGCAGGTGTGGATCTTGCATGAAATACTAAGATGACTGTATGAAGATATCACGTAAATGAACAATTGTTGTATTTTCCTGTCCCGCCAGTCGTTGCAATACGTGTCTTTAGCGCGGCAGTGCAGCCGCGTACGGGACATGGCGTAGCCTGCCGGCTGCACCAATGTCAGGCTGATTTGAGTCTTACGGGTATGCACCCGCGCAGGGCATTGGTGACGACGATAGCATCGGCCGCTTGCAGCATGGGCAGGGTGATAGGTCCTTCGGTAACGTGATCCGTCTGCAGATACTGTGCAGGATTGGCCAGTACCTGTGCGCGCATGACGCCGGGCAAAATATCCAGACTCAGGGCGGGTGTCAGCCATGCACCAAGATAGTGAATAAAGACGGACGTGCGTGCGCCTTCAAGCAGCTGACCATCATGATTGAAATAAAGAACGTCGAAATCACCTGAAACGGCAGCCTGTTGTAAATCATTGTCATAATGTTTGCGCCATGTCGTTTTAAAGCGACGCAAGGGGTCACATACCGGTAATAAGCGCGGTGCAAGGCTCACCGAAGGCAGACCATGCCCGGCTTGGGTTGCCGGTGTATCGAGGGGAAAAGCACGGGTCTCACAGGCGCCGTTTTGCGTCAGCACGGCACGTACGCGCAGGCTGGCGTCCGGCGGCTGTGCGGCAATGAATTGCTGCAACTGCTCTGCTAATGCTCGTTGGTCCGCAACAAAGCCCAGCCCGCGTGCAGAGGCAAGCAGACGTTCGATATGCCGGCCCAGCAATGCGCATTGGCTTTGCTCTACCAGCATCGTTTCAAACAGTGCGAAATCGGCAGGAATGGTTTGCAGAAAACGCGCCTTCCAGTGAATTTCTTCGTATTCGGATTGGGCCGTGCTGTCATACACTATGCCACCACCCACGCCCATCACCCCGGTGCAGGCAAGCGCCTGTTCGCGCATAGGCTGCAGGGTTATTGTACGAATGGCTACATTGAAGCAGCCTTTGGTGCCCAGCGTATTGTCGGATGGTTGCAGATAGCCGATGCTCCCGGTGTATAAGTGCCGCGGAGCAATTTCACTTTCTGCGATATAGTGCATGCTCATTTTTTTTGGCGCGCCGGTAATGGAACCACAGGGAAACAACGCGCCAATCACATCTGCCATCGTAATGTGGGGGCGTACCTGACACTGTATCGGCGTGGTCATTTGCAGCACCTGACCAAAGCGGGTCACTTTGAACAGTTCCTGCACCTGTACCCCGTTGGGCTGCGCAAGCATGGATAAATCGTTGCGCAATAAGTCCACGATCATCAGATTCTCCGCCCGGTTTTTACTGTCATTGCGCAGCAGGCGAGCCAGTGCGTCGATGTCATCTTCCGGCTGACAGGCAAGGGTACCCTTCATGGGTTCGGCGCCGATCAGGCCATTGTCATGAATACGGATGAATAACTCCGGAGACAGGCAGACTGTCCAGGGTGCCATGCGCTGATGCGGCAACCAGGCCAGCACGCCGTAAGGAACCGGTTGCCTGGATCGCAGAGCGCGGTATAGCGACACCGGTGAACCGTAGGTTTCGAAGTATTGTCTTGCGGTGTAATTGATTTGATAGAAATCGCCGCGGGTGATGGCCTGGTGCAATCGATCAAGCTGCTGCCGGTAATCCTCAAACGCTGGCTGCAATTGCAGATTGCACAGTCCCGCCGGTTGCCGGTTCGGATCATGCCCATCCGCCTGCTGTGTCAGCCAGGCGTCAATGTGCTCGTCCGATAGCGTGGTCGCTTGTGAGAACCAGTGGATCTGCAATGCCGTGTCACCCGCTTGTGCTGCGTTGGCAGCGTCGGCCATGCCGAATTCGTAGGGAATGAAGATGGCCGGATGCAGGGCCTGCTCCCAACCATCGGCGAGCACGCTATCCAGGCTTGTCCGTTGCGCGGCAGTAATGGTATCAGCGCGTACAAATGCCTCCAGCAGCGTGGCCTGCCCGGTAACGGCATCGTCAAATAGAACGAAAGGGTGCAATGTGTCCATGGCACGCAATGATACCGGAATTACACCTTCTGTTTTCGGGTAAATTGCCATAGAAAATAGACGGCGCCGATGAAGGTGGCAATCAGGCCGGTGGGAACTTCATAGGGGAACATGATGTGTCTGCCCAGCAGGTCCGCGCACAACATGATCACAATGGCAATAAGAGAGGAGGCCAGCATTTGCGTGCGCAATCCATGAAAACCCACGGAGCGGGCCAGATGCGGTGCAATCAATCCCACAAAGCTGGTTGGGCCGATGGTAATGGAGGCCAGTGTGGTGAGTGCGGCAATCAGCAGGAACAACAGCGTGCGAGTGAGCATGGGACGCTGACCGGTAGCGCGGGCAACCGGGTCGCCCAGACGCAGCAGACTCAGGGGGCGCCGGGTAACGCAGGCCAGCAGGATCAGTAATGCCACAATGCCATAGCGAACCGGCAGATCATTTTGCAGCAGGCTCATGTAGGTATCGCCGGATATCCATATCAGCAGCTGTTGCACTTGCTGCATGCCGCTGGCGAGGGTAAGGGTCAGCAGCGAGCTGAACAATTGCGTGAGCGCCATGCCGGTCAGCAGGATTTTTTCGGGCTGAAACTGGTTGCGAGCATTGATCAGCATCACAAAGAGCAGGCTGGCAAAAGCGCCGCCAATACCGCAGACGAGGTACAGAAGTGGTGAGGGCGCGGGCACCAGCATCATCAGTCCGATCAGACCCAGCCCGGTACCGGAGGTGACGCCCAGAAATTCGGGTGAGGCCATGCTGTTGTTGGTCATGTTTTGAATCAGGGTGCCGGCGCAGGCGATGGCGATACCAAACAGGATGGCCGTTAGCGTACGATTTTCGGTAAACAGCGCAATGGTTGGGTCAATGTGCGCGACCAGGGTCCAGTTGCCCGCAACATTGTGAGTGATATGTGGCAGCAGCACGAAGCAGCCAATCGCAAGCGCCATCAACAGGAGCATACGTTTCCGCAACTGTCCTCCGGGCAGGCGCAAGCCCGCATGTAGTGGTGCGACTTCCTGGCGCGTGTGACTACGCTGTTTCATAAGTAGCAACAGCAGTACCGGCACACCCAGCAGAGCCGTCACGGTGCCTGTCATGATGCTGTTGGGCCAGCGGTAAGTGGCCAGTTGCAGTGCTGAATCGGTAATGGATAGCAGCAGGGCGCCGAACAGCATGGCATAAGCCCATTGCTTGCGAATGTCGGTGACGCCCAGGGAGCGGGCGATCACCGGTGCGGCCAGGCCGACAAAGGCAATCACGCCGACACTGCTGACAACGATGGCAATCAGGAATGAAACGAGGATGAAGCCGGTGACGCGTACCAGTCGAACATTCACGCCGACGCTTTTGGCAAGCGTTCCCTGCAAGGCAAAGGCGCGCAGCGAAGGCAGCAGTAACCAGGATAGCGGCAGGCACAACAGGGTTTGCCAACCGGTACGCAGTGCGGGGCCCCAGGAGTCCTGACTGAGCGAGCCGGCACCCCAGATGATGAGTCCGTAGAGCTGGTCGGGGTTAAGGATCAGATACATATTGCTGAGCGTCGTTAGCAACAGCGTCAGCATCAATCCGATCAAAATCATCGTATTGCCTGCGCTGCCGGCTCTCCGGATGAAGAGCAGCATGAGCAGACTGCTCACCAGGCTGCCGATCATGGCGAGCAGGGTGGAGTCAAATAATTGCGCCTGCGGGAAATACATCATGCCCATTAACAGCGCGAACTGGGCGCCGCTACTGATAGCCAGCGTGTCGGGGGCCGCCAGCGTGTTCTGCGTGACCTGCTGCAGAATAAATCCGCTCAGACCCAGGCAGGTACCGCAAAGCAGCGCCATGGCTATTCTGGGCAGGATGCCATGCCAGAACACCAGTTGCTGCATGGCGGCGTCTGATCCTGCATGGTGACCCGGCGCAGCGACGATCATGACGGCTGCGATCAGCGCAATCGCGATGGCACCACTGAACAGAGCAAGGATTCTTGCGGAAAAGGTATATTTCATTGCTGATATCCGGGAAAACGGAAAGCCGCGTTCGAGCCGGCGTTGGCATCCTGTTCCTGCAAACCATCCCGGACCGTCTGCGCAAAGCGCAGCACGGTGCTTAAGCCGCCCAGCGTCCAGATGGGGTCGGCAAGAATGATCCGGTTGTTACGTACAGCCGGTAATGCCTGCCAGATGACGTTGTCCTGTAACTTGCCGGGCAGATCTGCCGGATAGGGCTTAATGATGAAGAGGGTGGTGTCTTTGGGCAGAGCGGCCAGATGGGTCAGGTCTGCGCTCTGAAACCCCCACTGGTTCACGGCAGCTGTCCACGCATTGGTGATGCCGATTTTTTCCAGCGCGGTGGAAAAAAGGCTGGGCTTGCCATAGATACGGACATTGCGGGCATCGATAAACTGAATAATCGCGACCGGCTGCCCCCGGTGCGGCTCAAGCTCGTGGCTGATCGTCTCAAGTGCCTTATCGGTCTGTGCAATATAACGGGCGGCTCGGTCGGCATGCCCTGTAATGTCGCCGATCCGCATTGCCAGCGCACGCAGATTCTCATAGATATCCTGTCCTGGCGTGTAGACGTCCAGCAGTGTGGTGGGGCCAATACGCTCAAGCAGGCCTTTAACGAAGGCATAATCCTGCGACGCCAGAATCAGGTCGGGCGCCAGCCGGATCAGCCGGTCGGGATTGGGCTGGGCACGCATGCCCAGATCCAGTGTGCTCGCCGGCATGGCAGGCGATTGGCTCCACACCTGGTAGCTGTTTTTTTCCGCGATCGCCGCAGGGAAAATTTCCATGGCGGCCATGGTTTCCGCAATCGTCCAGTCCAGGACGGCAATGCGTTGTGGTGCCTTTTTTGCAAGGGGCGGCGGTGCAGAAGCAGAAGGTGCTGCCTCGTTCGCTGGATTGGTCTGACTCGCAGCAGTAGTGGCAAGCGCTGAGTTGGCCATCAGGCAGGCGCCGAGAAGTATGCAACAGCGAAATGCAATGGATATGGTCATGCGGCGGCTCAGTTGAACGCCAGTTGCACGCCCGGATGCACGGGATGGCTGATCAATTGCAGCTCGACATCGTAGATGTGACGTAACTTTTGCTGATCGAGCAGGGCGGCTGACGGTTCTGCGTAGATCAGCCTGCCTGCACGCAAAGCGAGTAGCTGATCGCAATAGCGTGTAGCCAGATTGATATCATGAATGACCGCGATGACGCATTGGTTTTCCTGATGAGCCAGCCGTTGCAGCAATTGCATCACTTCAAGCTGATGTTTAAGATCCAGTGCCGCCAGTGGTTCGTCCAGCAGGATATAGGGAGTGTTCTGGGCCAGTAGCATGGCAATCCATACCCGCTGGCGCTCGCCGCCTGAGAGCGAATCGAGCAGCGCAGGCATGAAAGCCCCGGTATCGGTCAGTTCGATGGCCCGCGCAACGGCTGAACCGTTGTCGGGGTTATTGTTGCGCCAGATGCTGTTCCATGAATAACGTCCCAGTTCCACCAGTTCGCGGGCGCTCATATCGGGAATGACCGGCGTATATTGTGGCAAATAGGCCAGCCTGCGCGCGTACTCGCGGTTGGACAGCGTATTTATACGCGTATTGTCCAGCAGGATGGCGCCCTGCGAAGGGCTGTGCTCACGCGCCAGCAGCTTCAGCAGTGTGGACTTGCCCGAGCCATTGTGGCCGATCAATCCGTAGAACTTGCCACGTTCAAATTGCGTGGTGAGTGGATGCAAGAGGGTTTTGGAAGAGGTTTGAAAACCAGCGTTTTCAATCTGGATCATCGTGTATCCGGCAGAATAGAACAATGCGGTGATTGTAAATGATTCTCAATATCCCATCGGGTGTTTTCCTTGTCTTTTACGTTATTACCCGGGATTGATCGGCGCCATGGCTCAGGTGGGTAAGTGGCGGGCAAGGCATTGACGCGCGCCTGTTGCCGGGGCTTTGGGTGGCGCAGAATGTAAAAAGGCCCGCATTGCATAGCGGGCCTTTCCGGACTGACCGTCTTTATCGACGGCAGGCAAAAGCGCAATTAGCGGATAGGCAATCCGTATTGCAGGCCGCCGTCTGTCCACAAGGCATTCAGGCCACGCTTGATTTTCAGCGGGCTGCCCTGGCCGACATTACGTTCAAAACTCTCGCCGTAATTGCCCACTTGTTTGATGACGTTATAGGCCCATTTTTCATCCAGTCCCAGATTTTTACCGGCACCAGGCGTAACACCCAGCAAGCGCTGGATATTGGGATTGGTACTTTTGAGCTGTTCATCGACATTGGCCGTGGTTACGCCCAGTTCTTCGGCATTAACGGTCGCCTGAAAGACCCATTTGACGATGTTAAGCCAGGCATCGTCGCCCTGACGTACAAAGGGGCCCAGCGGCTCTTTGGAAATGATTTCCGGCAGCACTTCGTAATCATCAGGCGAAGACAGTTTGGAAATGCGAATGGATGCCAGGCCGGAGGCATCGGTAGAGAAGACGTCGCAACGGTTGGTTGCGAAGGCATTGACCACCTCATTGAACTGATCGAAGACTACGGGTTTGTACTCTACCTTGTTGGCGCGGGCCCAGTCGGCCAGCGTGTTTTCATTTGACGTGCCGGTTTGCAGGCAGATGGTGGCGCCATTGAGTTCCTTGGCACTTTTCACGCCAAGTTTTTTGGACACCAGAAAGCCTTGTCCGTCATAAAAATTGACGCCGGCGGCAATCAGACCCAGTGCCGTATCGCGCTGTTGGGTGACGGTGGTGTTGCGGGTAAGGACGTCAACTTCGCCCGATTGCAGAGCGGTAAAACGCTGTTGAGAGTTCAGCGGTACGATCTTGAATTTGCTGGCATCGCCAAACACTGCAGCGGCAATGCTTTTGCACAGATCTACGTCCAGACCCTGCCACTGGCCTTTGGCATCGGGCGCGGAAAAACCGGCAAAGCCAGTAGTAGCACCGCATACGACAGAGCCGCGTTGTTTGACGGTATCCAGCGTTGCCGCATGGGTGATGCCTGGGATCGCCGCTGCGATGGCGAGCGAGGCAAGTGAAGCTTTCAATAGGGCAGACATAGCAGACTCCAGTTTAGGGTTACGGCACAAAGCAAGAAGATAGACCGGATTTTATCTATCGGAAAACAACTATTTCTTTGAATATTATTACGTAATGTAATAAAAGAAAAGGCACGGTCTGCATCCGTAGTTATCCGGATTGCATGATCGTGCCCGTCGCGCCAAGGGAGGGGGTGTTCTAAGGTTATTTGCCTGCCGGTTTTTCCTGACGGCTTTCTTTCCAGAGCTTGAATACATGCCAGGCCATGGGCAGCACGGAAATAATCACGATGCCTAAGGTAAACAGGGACAGATTTTCCTGCACCCAGGTAATGCGGCCCAGGAAATAACCGGCCATGACCAGCAGGAATATCCACAGGAAGCCGCCTAATACGTTGTAAAGCGCGAAATGGCGACGATCCATGCCCGAGAGTCCTGCCAGAAAGGGGGCAATGGTGCGCACGATGGGAATAAAGCGTGCCAGGGTAATGGTGGAGCCACCATATTTTTCAAAATAGGCATGCGTTTTTTCAATGTGATTTTGCTTGACCCAGCCCTTGCGAACCAAGGTTTGTCCCAGGGGCGAACGTCCGATGGAGTAGTTGACGTAGTCGCCGACTACGGCGGCAGCAAACAGCATGACCATATACCAAAAAGGCGGGATGCCACTGATGCCCATGAAAGCGCCGACGGCAAAAAGCAGGGAGTCACCGGGCAGAAACGGCAGAACGACCAGGCCGGTTTCCAGAAAGAGAATGAGGGCAACCAGGCAGATACCCCAGCTCCAGTGATCGTGCAACATGGCCATGAGAGCCTGATTATCGTGGAGCCAGCCAAACAGCGAAGAGAAGTTCATAAATAATGTGGTAGCAATTGAGGCTGCCGTGCAGTGCGGGCAAACCGTTGAAAACAGTCAGCTAATAGTAATATGGAACGGCTATTTAAACCGATGGTTCATGAAATTATCATAATTTTTTACATCGAAACACGCTATGATGATTATTCGTTCACATAACCAGGAGGTTTGCGATGTCCAAAAAAATTCTGATGCTAGTGGGTGATTTTGCCGAAGACTATGAAACCATGGTGCCGTTCCAGTTTCTGCTGGGCGTCGGCTACGAAGTGCATGCTGTTTGTCCCGATAAAAAAGTCGGCGACAAAATCGCAACGGCCATCCACGATTTCGAAGGGGACCAGACGTACTCCGAAAAACGCGGACACAATTTTGCGATCAATTACGATTTTTCCCAGGTTAACACCGGCGACTATGTGGGCCTGGTGATCCCTGGCGGACGGGCACCGGAATACCTGCGCAATACGCCGCGCGTGCTGGAAATTGTGCGCGAATTCGATGCAGCGCAGAAACCCATTGCAGCGGTTTGTCACGGCGCCCAGATCCTGGCGGCCGCCGATGTGATCAAAGGAAAAAAATGCTCCGCGTATCCGGCTTGCGCCGCCGAGGTGACGCTGGCCGGCGGTCAGTATCAGGATATTGCGGTAGATAGCGCCGTAACAGACGGACATTTGGTCACTGCGCCGGCATGGCCTGCTCATCCTGCATGGATGTCTCAGTTCATCAAGGCACTGGGTGCCACCATCACGCTGTAACCGTATGCAGTTCTGTCGGCGTTGATTCAGGCGCTGCTAAATCGGCGGTAAACCGCCGCTAAAAATCCCGGTATGCAGGCCATTCCGACCTGCGTGTCGGCGCTGTAAGTATTGTGTGGCGTGCCGAAGTAGCACGTTCACATGGTTCAGTCTGGAGTCTGATTTTCATGTATACCCTTCATATTGCCAATAAAAATTATTCTTCGTGGTCGCTGCGGCCGTGGATTCTGCTGCGTCAGCTGGACATCGCCTTTCATGAAGAGATGCATCCGTTTCAGGCCGATATACAGGCGCAACGAAAAAACTATCTGGCCTTCTCGCCCAGCGCAAAGGTACCGGTGTTGCAGGATGGGCAAACCATTGTCTGGGATAGTCTGGCCATCGCCGAATATCTGGCTGAGGCGCATGCCGGCGTCTGGCCCGAAGACCGTGCTGCGCGTGCCTGGGCGCGTTCGGCATCCAGCGAAATGCATGCCGGATTTCCTCATTTGCGGGAACGCTGCACCATGAACTGCGCGGTGCGTGCCACACCGAAAACCGTCACAGCCGAGTTGCAGCAGGACATTGAACGAGTCAATACGCTGTTTAATCAGGGTTTGGCGCGCTTCGGCGGGCCGTTTCTGGGTGGCGCTGCATTTACTGCGGTCGATGCCATGTATGCGCCGGTCGTGTTCCGGATCCAGACCTATGATTTGCCCATGCAGGGGGCGGCGGCCGAATACGTTTCACGTATGCTGGCGCTGCCTGGCATGCAGCAATGGTATGCACAGGCATTGCAGGAACGTGATACCGATGATGCGCACGAGCAGGACGTTGTGCGCTACAGTGATATCATTGGTGATGAACGGCAGCAGTGATCGGGTCGGGCCGTGTCTGCCTGATTCATATGGTCTGATTTAAATCAAACAGCTTGTATTTACCATGGCCGGACGTATGCCATGGCGGGTTGTCTGTCGTAATATGGACCTTTGTTATTTATTTGCTTGGAAGAAAGATGAAAAAATTAGTTCTGGCTGGTGCTGTACTGGGTGCAACGGTTGTTTCTTTGCTGGGCACACCGGCTCTGGCTCATCATCAGGGCAGCAGCCACGATGGCCATCATGCAATGCATGCTGGTGCTGAGCGGGCACCCAGCACAGTGAAAGGTTCTGACAAGTTGCGCGTCCAGGATTGCTGGATCCGCCTGCTGCCCAAGGTTGCGCCATCCGGTGGATTCTTTGTGCTGCATAACGAGGATAAGGCTGAGCCTGTTGTGCTCAAGGGCCTTCACACCGATGCTTTCGGGATGACCATGCTGCATGAAACCACTGAGAAAAACGGTATGTCTGCCATGGCAATGGTGCCGGATGTTACCATCGAGCCTGGTCAAACACTGTCGTTCAAGCCGGGTTCCTACCACGCGATGCTGGAAAAGCCTGAGGCAGGCCTGAAAGCAGGGCAGGAGATCACGGTGAACTTCGAACTTGGTACCGGCAAGAAGATTCCAGTGCAGTGCGTGCTTAAATCGCCGTCTGCACGCACGTTCAGCGATCAGTAACCCGTTCTGGCAGGCGCGGCTGTCTGTCGCGCATCTTCGCTCAGCGCCAGCTGCCGGAAACGTCCGGCAGAAAAATGATAAAACGCTTGCGGACAAATCTGTCTGGAAACAACGGTGGCAATCAGGCTGGCCAGCAACATCCAGAAAAGCATGGCCTGACTGCCCGACATCTCCATGACGATTACCGAAGCGGTGACCGGCGACTGCGTGGCTGCGGCAAGAAAGGCGGCCATGCAAATCAGGACAAAAACACTTTGTGCTTGCGGCATATTGAAAGAATGGGCCAACTCCACACCGATACCCGCACCCGTCGTTAGCGCAGGTGTAAAAATACCACCGGGAATGCCCGCCCAATAGGAGGCCACAGTGGCCAGCAGCTTGGCACTGCTGAAATGCTCAGAGTCCTGCGGCAGCATCATCAGCGCGTTTTTGGCAACATCGTAGCTGGTACCGAATACGCCACCTGCGGTCAGATAGCCCAGAAAGGCCACAACCAGTCCCATTACTGCGGCCACCCACAAGGGATGGTTGCGTACGTGATGGCGCAGACCGGCGGGCATACATCCGGCCAGCCCCTTGCTGAGCAGGCGTGCGAAAATACCGCCGGCAACACCACAGACCCCGGCGCAAATGACTGCCCAGAGCAGCATTTTTTCCTGCAGCGGAGACGAATGGAAGGTGCCGAAATAAGGATTGTCGCCGCTCAGGGCCACAACGATGAAGCCGGCGGCCAGTACGCCCAGCAATACTAGTCGTTGCCAGCGCAGGTCCAGCCCTTTGCCGATCTCTTCGATAGCAAAAATTACACCGGAAAGCGGTGCGTTGAAGGCGGCGGCCAGTCCGCCGGCGGCGCCGGCTGCAATCCACTCGCGCGTATTGAATCCCTTAAGCGGTAAGCCGATACGCTGGCACCACTGCCCCCAGGCCAGCATCGCAGCTGCGCCGATTTGTACAGAGGGGCCTTCGCGGCCAATGGATGCGCCGGCCAGCAGACCCAGGAAGGTGAGGGGGATTTTCCAGATGGCCTGCGCCAGCGAAACCAGGCGCAGCCTGCCAGGTGAGTCGTTATGCAGTGACAGACTGGCAATCACTTGCGGTATGCCGCTGCCGGCGGAGTAGGGGGCGAAACGCAAGACGCACCAGCGCAAAAATACAAAGGCCAGTGGCATAATCAGCCAGATCAGATAAGGATACGCGCGTGTCCATTCGCGATTTTTCTCCAATGCGTAATCTGCCATCATTGCAAAGCCAATGGAAACCAGGGCGACGAGGGCGGCACCGCCAAGCATCAGAATCAGCTGTAAAGATTTCTTGGACAGGCGTAAAGCCTGTCTGGTTTTTCGCTGAACTGAGCGGCGGATTCTGGGCGCTGGAGAATGCATGCGATTATGGTGCTTTGGGAATAAGTTCCTGGATAACGATCTGGTTGAAAGCGTGAGGCAACGCCAGGTTCAGACCGTGTGATGCCGGTGTCAGGGTATGGCTCTTGAAGTGATCGAACTGGTGTTGTAGCGCCTCTATAATGGCGGGAAACGGCGGTGGACTGTCCGAGCCGCCAATCAATGTCACGGGAATGCCGTATTCATTGATCCGGGACGGGTTCAGCTCGTATAGCGGTTCGCGGATAATGAGTGGCAACGTACCTGCCTGGTCCCGGGTCATCGCCTTGAACCATGACACCATGCGTTTCCAGGTGCCGGCACCGCTGACGCCATCAATAAATATTTCCAGCGCGGCATCGGTATTGCCCTGCTCGTATGCCGCCAGCGCCAGGTCGCGGTAGGGGAGCGCGGGCATGCTGTCTTCGGGCAGCACAGAGCCCAGGCCGGGATCGGCCAGCAGCAGATGCGTCACGCGATCGGGCCGTCGGCACGCCATTTCAGCGGCGATTCGTCCGCCGCGGGAGTGACCCAGGACAGCAAAGTGATTAATGCCCAAATGGTCCATTAATGCAAACATATCGGTCGTATGCTGGCTAATGGAAAATTGCGCGTCCGCGCCCGATGGTGCAGAGGGTGCAGGAATATAAGCGGGCAGGCTGGGTGCGACGACGCGCACAGCAGCCGACAAATCCGGCAATTGCCAGCGCCAGAAGCGAGAATCGCACAGTGAACCGTGCACCAGCAACAGACAGGTGGGTGACTCCCCTACGTCCTGGTAGGTCATAGGCGCGGTGGCTAAAGCTAGCGTATGTTGCGGATAATCGTTTTGCATCGTCATTAAATAAAAAAGGCATCCTGTGACTTCCGGATGCCTTTTGGTAAAAACGGAGTCTGGGCCCGGACTTAGCGGAATAGCTCCAGGCGGTTGCGGGCGGTATCGGCAGCAGGGGTATTCGGGTATTCATTTACCACGCGCTGCAAGGTCGCTTTCGCACCGGCAATGTTATTCAATTCTACCTGACTGCCGGCAATCACAAGCAATGCATCGCCGGCTTTCTGGTCACGGGGATAAGCGGCGACCATGGCCTGCAGTCCCTGGATCGAGCCGTTGAAATCTTTGTTCGCGTAGCGGCTGCTACCTTCGTAGAAGCGCGCGCTGGGTGTTAGCGGGCTGTTCGGATACTGCTGAGCAAAACGGTTCAGCGCTGTGCTGGCTTCTGCGTAATTGCCCTGGCGGAACAGGTCCAGGGCATTATCGTAGTTCTGCTGCTCATTCGGATCACCGACTTGCTGTGACGGAGGCACATCGGGATTGGCATCCTGCTGGCTGGATTGCTGGGCCATGCGCGTCTGATGATTGGCGGTTTCAATACTGCCGCGCAGCTGTGATATTTGTTGTTGCAGATTATTGATCTTATTGTTCAGATCCATATTGTTCTGCTGGGCTTGTCTTAACTGAGAGCGCAGATCAAGAATGGCACGCCGAGCATCTTCGTCTTCAAACGCATATGCGTGATTGGCACCCAGGCTGAGTACAAGGGCAGATGAGGCAATGAGCAGGGAATGTGATTTCTTCAGTTTCATGTGGACTCCGTTAAAACAGCAACGCCGCAACGGCAGAACCGTTTGCGGCGCAGTGAGCATAACCTACAAAGCAGGATTAACGCTGATAGTTAATGTCTGCGCGACGGTTTTCAGCATAGGCTTCTTCTGTAGAGCCTTCTGCTTTTGGACGCTCTTTACCGAAGCTGACCGCTTCGATCTGGTTAGGACTTACACCTTGTTGTGTCAGCTGGTTGGCAACGGCAACAGAACGACGCTGACCCAGTGCCAGGTTGTATTCGGCGCTGCCGCGTGCATCGGTGTTACCTTCGATACGAACGCGCTGGTTGGCGTTAGCCGCCAGGTATTGAGCGTGCATTTGAACGACGGGCTGGTATTGCTGCTCAACAGTGTAGCTGTCGTAGGCAAAGTAAACAGAGCGTTGCTGTGCCAATGGGCTGTTAGGGTTGAATGGATCCATAACGGCGTTGGATGTGCCTGTTCCAGCTCCAGCAGTGCCGTCTACAGGAGTAGAGCTACACGCTGCCAGTGTGGCAGCCAAACTAGCAATGGCAAGTGTTTTTGCAATGCGAGAACCCATGGTAATTTCCTTTATCAAAGTCAAAAATAAACTTATTTTGTAAACGGCCCCCAAGCCGCACCAGTCACATTGCCAGACGAGGGTATAGAGGCCTGGAACGAACCGTCAGCATTGACGATACCGAGACCGCCACCTGCTGCGTAGAGCACTTGCATTCCGTTAGGTGCGAAACTTGGAGAAAGATCATTGCCGCCAGAAGTCAGTACCTGATCAGATCCAGAGCCAAGACTACTTATAGCAATAACATATGACCCACCTCGTAAGCTAGAATATACCAGTTTTGCCCCATCTGGTGAAATTTTTGGCGAAACATTTTGTGAGCCACTGAAGGTCAGACGACTGGCAGCGCCCCCTCCTAAACCGGTGCGATATACCTGTGCGCTACCACCACGGTCACTGGTGAAAACGATGCCACTGCCATTCGGGAAGAAGAAGGGTTCGGTGTCAATTTCTGCTGAATTGGTCAGGCGTTGCTGGCTCGTACCACCACCGGCGCTAACCAGGTAAATCTGCGATATCCCGCCCTGACTGAGCGCCACCGCAAGCTGACTTCCGTTCGGAGACCACGCAGGGGCGCTGTTGTTGCCCTTGAAGTTGGCTGCTATCGTGCGTCCGCCGGTACTCAGATTCTGAACGTAAACGATGGGTTTGCCTCCTTCAAAACTCACATAAGCCAGGCGTGTACCGTCGGGTGACCAGGCCGGCGAAATGAGTGAAGAGGACGAGCTTGCGACGACTTTGCGACCCTCTCCGTCAGCGTCTGCAACGACCAGTTGACGACCGGTAGTATAGGCAATGCGCGTTGCAAAAATACCACGAACGCCTGTTGTTTTTTCGTAAATGGCATCGGCTACCTTATGGGCAAGACGGCGCATTTGTGCTTCGGAAATGTTTTGTGCGTCCAGTTGCGCCTGCTGCGCAGCATCAGCCAGGCGATAGTCGACGCTGGAGCCGTTTACGGTACCGTAGGCAACCGTTGTGCCGCCAGTCTGCGAAATGGCTGCCCAGTCGGGCGTGCCGTTGGCGCCCAGTGTAACGCCGCCGAGGTCTTTCACGTCGAACTGGCCAGAACGGGTCAGGTCGGCACGAATGATATTGGCTATTTCTGCGCCATTAGGGCCTTCGAAGTTGGCTACAACAATGGGAAATTTATTGGCAGAACCGGAGCCGCGCAATTCTACGTTTACCTGCGCCTGGGCGATGGAATAGAACATGACGGCGACAAAGAGTGCCCAGGTCATCAAGATGCCGACATAACGCTGCACAGAACGGGCGGGAATGGCAGCAGTTCCCTTTTTGGTTGAGGCAGTCATGACTGCGGTCTCCTTACAGAATGTAATAACGACAGTGTATCAATAAAGCCCGCTTTACCGAGGTATAGCAGGCAAATGTTGTTTCACGTTTTTTCGATCGGCCCGGCCGTTCTCGCAGCGATTAATTCGGGTTGTAACGATATGGACCGGTCACGTAAGAATCACCACCTGGCGGTTTGGGGAACGGTTTGCAGGCCATGAGAGCTGCCTGCACCGCGCGGTCAAAGGCCGGATTGCCTGACCGCACCAGAATTTTGGCACCGGTTGGCGTAAAACTGCTGTCGAAGTCGACGCGATAGGTTACCTGCAGGCGCTGATTGCCACTGAATCGCAGACGTGGTTCAACACACTGTTGTACGCGTCGTGCGTAGCCGGAGTTGCCACCGCCGCCGCCGACTTGATTACGATCACTCTGACCGCCGCGAATGCCGGCGGTGCTGCTGACATCGCCACGCATGGCGGCACGCAGGGCATCGCCTTTGGATTCGGCTTTTGCCTTGGCCTGTGCTGCTTTACGGGCATCGGCCTTGGCTTTTGCAGCGGCTTTCTCTTTGGCTTCAGCAGCCGCTTTTGCCTTGGCCTCGGCCGCCGCTTTGGCTTTCGCGTCGGCGGCTGCTTTCGCTTTGGCCGCTGCTTCTTCCTGTGCTTTTTCTTTAGCTTCAGCTTCTTCACGCGCCTGGGCTTCGGCACGGGCTTTGGCATCGGCCTTCGCTTTCGCGTCCGCCCGCGCTTTTGCCTGTGCGGCAGCCTTCGCCTGAGCCTCAGCTTTGGCCTGTGCTTCTGCTTTAGCCTGTTCTCTGGCTTGTGCTTCTGCCTCTGCTTTGGCTTCCTGTTCTGCCTCGCGTTTAGCCTGCTCCTGGGCTTTGGCCGCTTCCCTGGCTTCCTGCTGGGCGCGGGCTTTGGCGTCGGCTAATTCTTTGGCCTTTTTCTGGGCCTCTTCCTTGCGTTTCTTTTCCAGTGCGATATCAGGATCTTCCTGATCGCTGGGGGTTGGATCCGCCTGCTGGGCGCGTGCTCGTTGTGCAGCCGCAGCAGCAGCGGCCGCTGCTGCCGCTCGCGAAGGCGGTGGTGGTGGCGAGGCGGCTTCCTCTTCGTCGTTCTGTGTGTCTTCTTCGGCAGGGTCTGGCGTGCGTGTTTGCGCAGGCGGTTGCAGCACCTGGTTTTCGCCTTCCGTCCACAATTCCAGCTGCACAGGACCGGTTGGCGCTTCGGTGGCCTGAAACAGCCCGGCGATCAGCGCGATCACTAACAAAGCATGAAGGATAATCGCGCCGATCAGGCCTTTGCGATTATCTTCTTCATCATAAAATTCGTTAGGATTTTCGAAGTGCTTCATGCAATTGAGATGTGATGACGATGAAAGTGGGCGGTGATGCTTACTTTTTGCCGTCGGTGGATTTCTGGTTAACCAGCAGGCCCAGGCGGGTCAGTCCGCTGCTGCGCAGCGTGTCCATTACCTTCATGACTTCTTCATAAGGCACTTTGCCGTCGGCCGCAATCACCACCGGACTGTCGGGTTCAACCAGTGCTTTGACTTCTTCCACAATATTGGCTTTGTCTATGGTTTGAAAGTTCTTGCCGGCGGTGCGCTGACGCACTTTTATTTCGCCGTTCTCGGACATTTCAACTTCTACCGGGGTGGCCGGCACGGCCGACGCCTGACCGACCGAGGGCAGATTGATCAGCCCGGGCGTGATCATGGGTGCGGTCACCATGAAGATGACCAGCAAGACAAGCATCACGTCGATATACGGCACGACGTTCATCTCGTTTTTCAGGCGGCGCCCGCGACCGCGGCGGTTTTGTATTCTGGCCATTAGCGAACCTGGCGTTGCAAAATATTCAGAAATTCATCAATAAAACTGTCGAAGCGGCTGGCCAGTTTGTCGATATCATTCGAAAAATGGTTGTACGCCAATACGGCAGGAATCGCGGCGAAAAGACCAATAGCCGTTGCGATCAGGGCTTCGGCGATACCAGGGGCAACCGCAGCCAGTGTTGCCTGGGCAGTGCCGGACAGGCCGATGAACGAGTGCATAATCCCCCAGACAGTACCCAGCAGACCGATGTAGGGGCTGACCGAGCCGGCAGAGGCCAGAAAGTTCAGATTGGAGTCCATGGCATCGAGTTCGCGCTGATAGGTCGCGCGCATGGCCCGGTTCGGGCCTTCGAGCAGGGCATTGACTTCCTTGACACCGTTGCGGCGTGCCTTGAGGAATTCATCCATGCCGGCTTCAAAAATGCGTGCCAGCGGGCCTTCCTGTTCGCTGTTCTGGGCAATGGACTGATGCAGGGTAGTGAGGTCGCCGCCTTTCCAGAACGAATCTTCAAAATCCCGAGTCTGATTGCGTGCGCGCTTGAGCGCGATGCGCTTGCTGATGATATAGGTCCAGGATAGAACCGAAATGATCACCAGAATCAGCATGATGATCTGTACGGGTAAGCTCGCGTTGATGATCAGCGAGATAATCGACATCTCTTCAGGGGTGGTAGGTTGCATAAAATCTAGTCCTGCACGAAAGGAAATAGTTGTCGGATAGGCATTGGAATGGGAGCCGGACGAAATGTGTCCGCATTTACACAGCATACCTGAATCTGGCTTTCTACCAGTCGGGTGCCATCGCGTTCTGCTACTTGTTCAAAATGGACGGACGCGGCGCCCATTTTGGTAATCCGGCTGTTGATATCCAGCAGGTCATCCAGCCGCGCGGGTGACCGATAGCGCAATTGCGTGTTGACCACGATGAATATCAGTCGCTCACTGCCTGCCAGCGCGGTCTGACTGACCCCGAGGTGGCGTAGCCACTCGGTGCGGGCGCGTTCGAAGAACTTCAGGTAATTGGCATAAAACACCACGCCACCCGCGTCGGTATCTTCGTAATAAACGCGAACGGGAAAATGAAAATAATTTTCCAACAAATCAGACCTTGCAATACAACCGGAAAGTGTAAAAACCCAAGAAAATCACGAAATCATAACGTGTTTTTCAGCTCGCTATAAAGGGATTTGATGCTTGTTAACATTTCTGCAACAGGCACCTTGCGCGCCTCTGGCCAACTGCGCGCCTGTAGTTCCACCATACCATCTTTCAGTCCGCGATCGCCAATTGTGATACGAATTGGAACACCTATCAGCTCCCATTCAGAAAACATGACGCCTGGGCGCACATCGCGATCATCCAGAATGACGTCTACGCCGTCCTGGCGCAGGGTATCGTAGAGTTGCTGAGCCTGTTGCTGCACGGCTTCGCTTTTGTGCCAGCCGATAGGGCAGATGACGACTTCGAACGGCGCCATGGCCAGTGGCCAGATAATGCCCTTGTCGTCGTGGTTTTGTTCAATGGCTGCGGCCATGATGCGGCTGATTCCGATACCGTAGCAGCCCATTTGCAGCGGCTCGGGCTTGCCCTGTTCATTCAGGAATGTGGCCTTGAGCTTTTCCGAATATTTGTCGCCCAGAAAGAACACATGGCCCACTTCGATACCGCGCTGGATGGCCAGCTTGCCAGGAGCGTCGGTGGCCGGATCGCCTTCGACCACATTACGCAGGTCGGCCACTTCGGGTTCGGGCAGGTCTCGGCCCCAGTTTACGCCTGCAAAGTGATAGTCTTCGCGATTGGCGCCACAGATGAAATCGGCCATATTGGCAACGGTGCGGTCGGCCAGCATATGGATGGGTTTGACGGTTTTGACCGGTCCCAGAAACCCGGGTTTGGAGCCGAAGTACTCCATGATTTCCTCTTCGGTTGCCATGCGGTAGCCGTCCTTGAATGCAGGCAGTTTGCCGATTTTGACTTCATTGACTTCATGGTCGCCACGGACCATCAGCAGCCACAACTGGCCGGGGCCTTCTGCCGGCGTGGTCATAAAGACCACCGCCTTGACGGTTTTTTCCAGGCTGACATTCAACTGTTCTGCGACGATTTCGCATTTGCTGGCATTGGGTGTTTCTACTTCCCTTAATGCTTCGGCCGGGGCTGCACGCGACGCAAGCAGGCAGGGGGCATCGGCCAGTTCAATGTTGGCTGCGTATTGAGAGTCGGGGTTGTAGACGATCAGGTCTTCGCCGGTATCGGCAATAACCTGGAATTCATGGCTGCGGTCACCGCCAATGGAGCCGGTGTCGGCGGCGACGGCGCGGAAGGTCAGACCCAGCCGAGAAAAAATGTTCACATAGGCGTTGTACATGGCGTCGTAGCTGGCCTGAGCCGATGCTTCGTCACGGTCAAACGAGTACGCGTCTTTCATGGTGAATTCGCGACCGCGCATCAGGCCAAAGCGGGGGCGGCGCTCGTCGCGGAATTTGGTCTGAATATGATAGAAGTTGACAGGCAACTGGCGCCAGCTGTGAATTTCGTTGCGGGCGATGTCGGTGATGACCTCTTCGGAAGTAGGCTGAAGCACGAAATCGCGCTGGTGGCGGTCCTTGATGCGCAGCAGTTCAGCGCCGTATTGTACCCAGCGGCCGGATTCCATCCACAGCTCGGCTGGTTGCACCACCGGCATGAGCAACTCGATGGCGCCTGCACGGTTCATTTCGTCGCGCACGATGTTCTCGACCTTGCGCAGGGTTTTGAGGGCCAGCGGCATATAAGTGTAGATACCACCGGCGTGCTTGCGGATCATGCCGGCACGTGTCATGAGCTGATGACTGATGATTTCTGCTTCTGCAGGGGCTTCTTTTAAAGTATTTAGGTGAAATTTTGAGGCTAACATGGCTACCGGTTCAATTGATACGTATAATCAAAGACAATTGTATTTAAAAATGGGAGTGGCCGCATGCTTGATCGCGAAGGCTACCGTCCTAATGTTGGTATTATCCTCGTAAACCAGAAGAATGAGGTCTTTTGGGGTAAAAGAATTCGAGAACATTCCTGGCAGTTTCCGCAAGGTGGTATCAAATATGGCGAAACGCCTGTTCAGGCCATGTATCGAGAGCTTCAGGAGGAAGTGGGTCTTAAACCCGAGCATGTACGAATATTAGGTCGAACACGAGACTGGTTACGCTACAACGTACCCGATAATTTTGTCAGACGGGACTCACGTGGGCATTATAAGGGACAGAAACAGATCTGGTTCCTGTTGCGCCTGGTGGGCAAGGATGCCGATGTGAGCCTGCGGGCAACACATCATCCCGAATTTGATGCCTGGCGCTGGCATACGTACTGGGTGCCGCTGGATGTCGTCATTGAATTTAAACGTGACGTGTACAACCGCGCGTTGCAGGAGCTGTCGGATATCCTGTTTCGTCGGCACGGGGAGTCGCGTTTTTTAAGGCAGCGTAGTGGCGCAGGCGCCGTGCCGCGTAAAAAAGCGCACGGCAAAGACGGCGCTGGTGGCAGGAACGGACGTGCAGCGAATCCTGCAGATGCGGACGCGTCTGTTGCAGGCGAGGCCAGAGCTGAGCTTCCCAAAGGGAACAAACCTGCGCTGGCTGGCCGTCCGAATGGCAAGCCGGGCACCAAACGCAGCTTTGAGGGTGGGAAAGGCCCGCGCGCCGGGCAGGGGGCGGGGCAGAAGCAGGTCGCCCGTCACGCTCGCAATGGCCGCGTGCATGCGTCGGACAACAACCCGCAGGCCCAAAGAGGCAAGGCGCAGCCGGTGACGCGGTAGTGAACAGTCGTTGGTGATCGTTATTGGCGTATTGGCTTATTGACTTATCGGTGTGAGTGATCGGGTGACGGGTGGTATGGCGCTTAAATATCTTAAACATTTAAGTGCCATATCATTAATGCACCGTACATAATATTAAGAGGCGTACATAATATTAAGAGGCGTACATAATATTAAGAGGCGTACATAAAAAACAAGCGGCGCAACTGAGCGCCGGCCTGGTGTTATCGCCGTCCTGCCCGATACTGCGGCAGGGGGGGCGGATACGTTGTTAAAACAGTATTATTTACGTGGTGTGAGGCGGGTGATGAGGCTGGACGTATCAAAACGCTGTCCGCCATTTTGCTGAACTTCCGCATAGAACTGGTCAACCACGGCAGTGACCGGCAGCAGCGCACCGTTGCGTTTGGCTTCATCCAGCACCAGCCCGAGGTCCTTGCGCATCCAGTCTACTGCGAAACCGAAGTCGAATTTGCCTTCTACCATGGTTTTGCCGCGGTTTTCCATTTGCCAGCTCTGGGCGGCACCTTTGCTGATAACGTCCAGCACGGCATTCATATCCAGGTTGGCACGCAAGCCGAAGGCAATGGCTTCAGACAGCCCCTGCACCAGCCCGGCAATACAAATCTGGTTGACCATTTTGGCCAGCTGGCCGGCACCATGTTCGCCCAGGAGCGTGACGGCCCGTGCAAAGTGACCGGCTACGGGTTTGATACGTTCAAAAACCTCGGGCTCGCCACCGCACATAATGGTAAGCACGCCGCCGACCGCGCCGGCCTGACCACCGGAGACAGGTGCATCAATAAAATTGAATTGACCTTCACGGGCAGCCGCGGCCAGTTCGCGCGCCACATCGGCTGACGCTGTGGTGTGATCAACAAAAACGGCGTTCTGTTTCATCCCATGAAAGGCACCATCTGCACCGGTAGTGACACTGCGCAGGTCGTTATCGTTACCGACACAGCAAAAGACGATGTCCGCACCTTCGGCGGCTTTGGCTGGTGTTGGGGCACTGTTGCCGCCAAATTCGCTGACCCAGTCGGCACTCTTGCTGGCGGTACGGTTGTAGACGGTGACGTCATGACCGGCACGGGCCAGATGTCCTGCCATTGGAAAGCCCATTACCCCCAAGCCGATAAATGCAACTTTTTTTGCCGGAACCTGATCGTACTGTTTGTCTGTAATTGAAGCCATGTGTGCACCTGAAGGAGTTGGAAGTGAATGGTAATAGAACGTAAATAGTACCTGTTTGTGTCTATTTTTTGGAAATATGGCTCAGAACAGGTAAAATTCAATCTCATTTAATTAAATCCGTGTGCACTGCATCGTAAGCGTGCCCGCATATTTTTGAGAACGTGATATCACTATGCTTCAGGATTTAGATCAAGTTGCTGTCCGTATCGGGCAGCTGGTTCAGCTTACGAAACAGCTTGCGTCCGAACAGGAATCTCTGGCGACCAGACTCAAACAGGCTGAAGGCGGACGGGCAGAGCTGCAAAGCCAGCTGCAACAGCGGGAAGGCGAATTCAAGTCTATCAGCGAACGTCTGGCCAATCACGAGACCGAAGTCAATGGTATCCGGGAACAGGCCCAGGCCGAGAACGTTCAATTGCGGCAGACGCTGGAAGGCACCACTGCTGAACTGCAAAGCGTCAAGCAGCAACTGGCGACGGCCAAGAACGAAGCCAATGCCCTGAAAGAAAGCGCCAGAACCGCGCGTGAAAAAGTGGAACGTGTACTGGCCAACCTGCCGGGCAATGCGTCAGAAGGAGTAAATTGATGGAACGCATAGATGTCTCTATTTTGGGGCGCGATTTTTCCCTGGCGTGTAATCCTGAAGAAAAGCAAAAACTGCTGTCCGCTGTTAAACTTGCCGATCAGCTTATGCTGAAAATCAAGGGTTCCGGCGGCATGACCTCTGCCAGTAATGAACGCATTGCGGTCATGGCGTGTATTCAGATGGCATCGGATTTGCTCTCTGTTAAATCTGCCGATGAGGGCTTCGGCGGTATGCAATATGGGCAATTCAAGAGTAAAATAGAGGAACTCAATGCGTTGCTGGATTCCGGTCTTAATGATCTGAAAAAACTTTAAAGAATTCAGGGTTTAACTTCTATTGATTTTTCTGTACAGTTAACCCTAACAGTTTGTCCCTGCTGTATTCGTGACTTGGCTTTACATCTCTTACCTATGCTTATGGCATCGGTCGCCGGATTACAGAGTTGGTGTGATCGTCTCTTGTCAGATGAACCCGACGCTCTGTTGAAGGTAACCAACTTTGAACTGAAGGGTTCGAGGTGCCAGCCTAGACGATACAAGCGGGGCCATTATCCCTATGAAACGAGCTGTCATGGCTCGTTTTTTTTTGGAGGCCCGTATGCCGCGCACCTTTCCCCACACATTGTTATCCAAAGCGACGCTGATCGCCATGCTCACGGTTGGCGCCGTCGCCCTGCCCGCTGTTGCGGTACAGGCTCAGCCGGCCACAACAAGTCCTGCCGGTGCAACAGCATCAGAGCCGACGCTGGCGCTGAGCGCATCGGCTTCCGAAACCGTGGCTCAGGATACCGTTACGCTGACGCTGAATAAAGAAGTTCGGGGCGACAATCAGGTCGAACTGTCGCGCAGCGTCAATGAAGCCATGAATAAAGTTCGCGATAAAGCCAAGGCGGACAAGGACCTTGAAGTGCGCACGGGTTCCTATCAGGTGTGGTTTGAGCGGGATAATAATCGGCCGGTTCAGCCTGCGGCAGCGGGTACGCGGGCTGCCAATGCCGCGGGTGATGGCAAAGGCGAGGATGCGGGCGGTACCTGGGTCGCGCGTGGCGAATTGCTCATTACTTCAAAGAACATGGAAAAGGCCAGCCAGTTTGCGGCCGATGTGGATGAACAGATGGCATTGGACGGGATTCGGTTCACCCTCTCACGCGAAGCCCGCGAGACCATTGAAAAGCGCCTGCTTGCTGCAACCACCAAGGCCTTCAAAACCCGGGCACAGGAGGCAGTGGCAGCGCTGGAGTTTGGCGGTTATCGCATCAAGTCGTTGCGGCTGGGTGATGTGGGCCAACCCGAAAGCTACCAGCCACGCATGATGGCAATGAGCGCCGCCAAGGCCGGCCCTGCTATTGAGGCCGGCAAGGAAACGGTCACACTGTCGATGGAGGGAGAGATCTTTTTGTTGCCCAAATAAAGATTCCTATGCCCGCCAGAATCATGGGCAGTGACAGCCACTGACCCATGGACAGCCCCAGACTCAACGTGCCCAGGAAACTATCTGGTTCACGTGTGTACTCCACCAGGAACCGGGCCAGGCCATAGCCAGTCATAAACACGCCGCTGGTTTGCCCGACCCAGCGTTTCCTGGACGAGAATATCCATACCACCGCAAACAGGATCACCCCTTCGGCCAGCATTTCATACAGCTGGGAGGGGTGGCGGGCAATGGGGCCGCCCTGGGGAAAGATCATGGCCCAGGGCAGATCCGAAGGGCGTCCCCACAGTTCGCCATTAATGAAATTGCCGATGCGGCCCATGGCCAGACCTGGCGGCACCAGTGGGGCGATAAAGTCTGCCACTTCGAAAAATGTCATGCCTTTTTTGTACGCGTAAATGAAAAGTACAACCAGCACGCCGATCAGTCCGCCATGAAATGACATGCCACCATCCCAGACCGAAAAGATATGCAGCGGATTGGCGAAGTAATAAGACGGCTGATAAAACAGAACGTAACCCAGACGTCCGCCCGCCACCACCCCCATGACACCGTAGAAGATCAGATCTTCAAATTCGGAGACAGTGAGCCGTATCATGCCTTTTTTGATCCGATACTTGCCGAGAATCCAGAGCAGGGCAAACGCGGCCACATACATCAGACCGTACCAGTGGATTTTGAGCGGGCCGATTTCAAGTGCAATCGGATTAAATTGTGGGTAAGCGATCATAAATACCAAAATGCGACAATGAAATGGAAAGTATAAAGGCGCGACCAACGCTTTGTGTGTGGTCGGGTAAAATAGACACAAGTTAATTGTTAATTTTTAAAAGGCTATCGTCGTGTCAGGGAAAAAGCTTGTCGCCAGTCTGGCAATAATTGCAGTTAGCATTGCTGCAGTTAACATCACACCAGCCCGGGCGCAAACGCTGACTGACGGGCCGCAACTGGCCAGGGCTAAGATCTGTATGGGCTGTCACCAGGTGGACAGCCGTCGCGTAGGCCCGCCGTTTGTGGCCGTGGCCGACAGATACAAGGCAGGCGGGCAGCCTATGGTTGAATATCTGGCTAATAGCATTCGTCATGGCGGGCGTGGTCGCTGGGGTGCTGTGCCTATGCCGGCACAGCCTCAGGTAACGGAAGAAGAGGCCACTGCGCTGGCTGCCTGGATTCTGTCGCTTGCCAGTCCGGCAAAATAGTGCTGATGCCTGCGATGCGACTGCTTTGGGCTTTTGTTGTTATGTACCATGATACTGTTGTGGCATAGGACGGTTGCACAGAGCATGACGGGCTATTGATCGTTTTCCAGAGTATTGTCGGCTGGGGTTCCGGCATTGGCTGCAGTCGTACCGTCAGGAAAAAACCTGGCGGACGAATTATCTTGAAGGTGAGTAAGTTGACAAATCAAACTGAAATCGCAGTATTGGGCAGTGGCTGCTTCTGGTGTTCAGAGGCCGTATTCCAGCAGTTGCAGGGCGTTATTTCCGTGCAATCGGGCTATAGCGGCGGCCATGTACAGAATCCGAGTTATGAACAGGTCTGTGGCAAGGACACGGGTCACATAGAAGTGGTGCAGATTGAGTTTGATCCGGCCATCATTAGTTATCAGGATCTGCTGGATATTTTCTTTGATACGCATGATCCGACCACGCCCGACCGTCAGGGTAACGATGTGGGCCCGCAGTATGCCTCTGCCATTTTCTGGCAGACAGATGTGCAGAAAGAAACGGCCACGCAGGTTATTAACGCCAGACAGGCCGATTTTGCTGACCCTATCGTAACCAAATTGCTGCCGGCTGCGCCATTCTGGCCGGCAGAAAGCTATCACGACGATTATTTCATTCAGCATCCAAACCAGTCTTACTGCGCATTTGTGATTTCGCCAAAAGTGGAGAAATTTAAAAAGCGGTATTCTGATAAGCTTAAAAGTTAAGAATAGTGCAGATGATCCTGTCAGTGCATGACCGCGCGAAGGGGATCAAAGCAGCGCTCCGGCGCAAACAAAAAACCGCTGTGTTCGGTCTGGCAGAACACAGCGGTTTCGTCCAATAGGCTGTAGCAGCGCATTCGGCGACAGTACATACAGCAGTGGCAGATTACTCTACGGCGCGCACAACCCCGCGACGCATCTGATCCAGCTCGATGGATTCGAACAGCGCCTTGAAGTTGCCTTCACCAAACCCTTCATTGCCCTTGCGTTGAATGATCTCAAAGAAAATCGGACCGATCTGGTTTTCGGTGAAAATTTGCAGCAGCAGGTCATTGTTTGGCCCACCGTCAAGCAGAATGCGGTTTTTCTTAAGGCGCTCGACATCTTCACCGTGATTGGGCAGGCGGGTGTCAAGCAGTTCGTAGTAGGTGTCGGGTGTATCCAGAAAACGCAACTGGCGGGTGCGCAGGTTTTCGATGGTGTCATAAATCGTATTGGTGCCCAGAGCGATATGCTGGATACCCTCACCGCGATACATATCAAGATATTCCTGAATCTGTCCTTTTTCTTCGGTGCCTTCTTCATTGATGGGGATGCGGATCTTGCCGCAAGGCGAGGTCATGGCCTTGGATTTGACACCGGTTACCTTGCCTTCAATATCGAAGTAGCGCACTTCCCGGAAGTTGAACAGGCGTTCGTAAAACTCGGCCCATTCGGCCATACGGCCCTTGTGAACGTTGTGAGTAAGGTGATCAATCAGCTCCAGCCCCGCGCCCTTATAGTTCGAGTCTTCTTCGGCAGTAGACGGATCAATCGCCACAAAATCCACGTCATAGATGCTGATGTCACCAATACCGCCGGTACCATTTTTGCCTTTCCAGCGGTCTACCAGATAGATAAGTGAGTCTCCGATGCCCTTGATGGCCGGAATATTCAGTTCCATCGGGCCGCTGCCGGAGTCAAAACCCCAGGCGCCCAGTTCGAGCGCGCGCCGATACGCCTTGGTGGCGTCATCGACCCGGAATGCAATGGCACAGATGGAGGGGCCATGCAGACGGGCAAAGCGCTGGGCAAAAGAGTCTTTCTCGGCATTGATCAGAAAATTGATTTCGCCCTGGCGGTAGAGCGTCACGTCTTTGTGACGGTGCCGGGCAATTGCTTTAAAACCCAGGGTTTCAAATACTTTTCCGAGCGCAACGGGGTCGGGTGCAGTATATTCAACAAATTCAAAGCCGTTTGTGCCCATCGGGTTGTCCCAAGGGGTAAATGTTGTTGCAGACATAACATTGCTCCTGAAATTTTTTGTTCTGATAAAACGTCTATTCTAAGCAAAAGGGCGTAGCAGACGATTGCAAAAAATGCTGCAAAATCTAATAATCTGGCATTGTTATTTTATTTTTAGTTATTTTTAGGAAAGATTATGTCAATAAACACACTGGATAAAACAGACCGGCAAATTCTTAACCTTTTGCAGACAAATGGCCGGCTCAGCAACCAGGATCTGGCAGATAAAATAGCGCTTTCTCCCAGCCCCTGTTTGCGCCGTGTCAAGCGGCTGGAAGAAGAGGGCTATATCAAAGGATACACCGCCCGGGTGGATGCCGACAAAATCGGGCGCGGCCTGATTGCATTTGTATCCATTCGGCTCAACAAACACAGCGGCTCCAGCCATGCGCCCATGCAGGATTTCAATCGTGATGTTCAGCTGTGGCCCGAAGTCGTCGAGTGCCATTCCATGTCGGGTGATATGGATTATTTGTTGCGTGTGCAGGTGCAGGACCTGGCCGCGTTTTCTGCCTTTGCCATGAACGTATTGATGCAACATCCGTCTGTGGTCGATATGAGATCAAGCTTTGCATTGGGGAAAATCAAGGAAAGCGGGGCGCTGCAGGTGTAATGTCCTGCGTCACTGTGTGGGACGGCGCTATGGTGCCGCAGTGCCATTGTGCAAGCGGTAGCGGCGCCATGTGCATGTGTTTTGCCCTGTCATGGCTATGATATAGCCATGAGCATGTACTGCCGTTTTTTGATATGGGAAAGCGCATAGAGGTGTGAAAATGTCTTCAAATTACTCAGGAGACATGAATGAAATCTCAATTTGTATGTGCCATGCTGTTGTCAGCCAGTCCATTCCTTTGCTGGGCGCAATCGTGTGAAATCACCGTCGAATCCGGTGATACCATGCGTTTTAGCGAGCGCTCTATCAGCGTTCCCAAATCCTGCGAGACATTCAAGGTTACGCTCAAGCATACCGGACATATGCCCAAAACGGCCATGGGGCACAATTGGGTGCTGGGCAAAAGCAGTGAAATTGATGCCATCATTAAGGAAGGCCAGGCAGCGGGTCGTGAGAATGATTTTCTCAAGCCTGACGATGAACGTATTATTGCCAAGACAGCCCTGATCGGTGGCGGAGAAAGCGCAGATACGACCATCACCGCCAGCAAGCTCAAGGCTGGCGAATCCTATACCTTTATTTGTTCTTATCCGGGGCATTGGAGCATGATGCGCGGCACCCTCAAGCTGGAGGCATAAGGGACCGGCCAGAAAAAAGGGTCAGAATCACAGGAAAATAGTCAGAACATATAAAAAACCGGTTGCAGATTGTCCTTGCGGCCGGATACCGGGCGCCGGGGCCCAGGTATCCGGCTGTTTTTTATGGTGGTGTGGTTGCATCCAGGTCTGGTCGACTGGTCGTTGGCCATGTCAGCGGACGAAAGCTCATTTCGAAGACATCATTGGGGCAGTGGTCGATGCAGGCGCCGCAATTGATGCAATCGCCCGATATCACAAATGCATTGGCTTCACCGCGCAGGGCCGGACCAATGACATGCGGTTCGGGGCATTTTCTCAGACAGGCGCCGCATTGTTCACAGGCGTCGCGATGGGTCGCCCGCACCCGGACCCGGCTGAATCGTCCAATGGTGCCATAGAAGGCGCCCACCGGGCACAGGTATCCGCACCAACCATGGCGGGTAATCAATAGATCGAACAGGAATACGCCGGCGATTACAGCCCATCCCAGGCCCATGCCGAATATCAGTCCGCGTTGCAGGATAGTGACCGGATTGATGATTTCCCAGGCAATCACACTTGTGGTTACGCTGGCTATCAGGGTAGCGCCGAGAATGACAAGGCGCGTTTGCTTATTGAAGGCGCGGTCGCGTTTGATTCCCAGGCGGTCGCGTAACCACAGGGCGGCATCGGTGACGATGTTGACCGGGCATAACCAGCTGCAATAGCTACGACCGCCAACGACTAAGTAAAACAGCACGATCAGAAGAGCGCCGACTATGGCGACGCTGGAAACGGCGTGGCCCGCCAGCAGTGATTGCAGCAGAATATAGGGATCTGACAGATCGAGTACGCCGAACCATTCACTGGATGCGAAATTACCCTGGGCGATGCGCCATCCCAGCCAGGGGCCCGCCATGAACGCGAACAGCAGGAGCAATTGAACCGTACGCCGGGCTATCAGCCATCGCCAGGAGCGCCAGCCGGTACGTTCCTTTTTCTTCATGGATTTACCCGCCATCACCGTTGTCATTATTACAATCGTCCTGATGGGTTTCTGCCTTCCTGTCCCAGCCCCAGCTTGCGAGGCAGGACACGTATTGCCGCTTCCCTGATCACACAATGCTTTTCACAGGTGCCGCAGCCCGTGCATGCATCGGAGTGAACGGTCGGGATAATGCGCTGCTGACCGTTAATCTGATGGGTTTCCAGCGTAATGGCTTCGCCGCGAACGGGGCAGACCCGATAGCAAATACTGCAATTGAGTCCCTTGTAGTTCAGACAGGTTTCGTGCCCCACCAGTACCGCCACGCCCATGTCGGCTTCTTCGATATGTGCCATATCGCTGTCGAGTGCGCCGGTGGGACAGGCTTTCGCACAGGGGATGTCTTTGCACATTCGGCACGGATCGTCTCGCGCAATAAAGTAGGGCGTGCCGACCTGGGCCGGACCGTCCAGGGTGGCTAGTGAGAGAATGTCATAAGGGCAGGCCCGGACACACAGACCACAACGTACACAGGCAGACAAAAAGGCCGCTTCGTCCAGCGCGCCGGGTGGTCGCAACGCTTGCGGCTCGGCCTCTGAAGCAGCGTCGGCCGCAGTATCCAGAGCGAGCCATGTCACGCCCAGCGCGCCGGCCGCGCGTACCGACGTCTTCAGCAGGTCACGGCGTTTTTCCGAAATGCGTGTCGTATCTGACGGTTTTTCCTGACCCATGGGCGGCTCCCGAAAAAGGCCTCATTCACGCGTGACGGCTGCGTGTTTCGGACGGCAGCTCGCCGAACAGGCCCTTGTAATAGCGAGAAAACAGGCTCATATGCCAGAATCCCCAATGAATGGCGATATCTGCAATGGAATTGCCTGATAGCTTGCATGTCTGAAGATCCGCGCGGACGCGGTTGAGTCTGATATTGCGAATGTAAGCGATGGGTGTAATGCCCAGCACCCGCATGAATGCGTGGTTCAGGGTGCGGCGACTGACATTGAGCTCACGGCACAGCTCGCCAATGCTTGGAGGGCAGAGCGGTGACGCCAGTGTGCGTTCGCGAACCCGGTTGACCAGATAACGGTGGATCCGGATATCGGTGGCGCGTTGTGTCAGAGGTTTGACCGACGCCAGCGCCTGTACGCATTCGGTCATGATCTCGTCTTCGAAGTGATTCCAGGCCGCGTGATTCGGTGTAATTCGCGCTATCGGGGGCAGATGCAAAAAGAAATCATTGAACATTCTGCGCATTGAATCTGCGCGCGCCTGGTCCAGTCGTTCTACCGGCCGTATCTTTCCGAATACGCATCGCAAATCAACGCCGAGGACCTGTTCGGCATAGTCATCCAGACGCTCTGTATTGATGACCGCCACCGAAATTTCCGATTGATGCGAAGTGCGGAAAATCAATTCGGCATTTTTATCCAGCGTAATGAGCGCGTTCTCCGCCAGTGCGACCGAGCCCCAGTGGGAATCGCCGGTCACCTTGCCGGCAATACCGATGACGTAGGCGTTGGCCGGCGCATTGGCCAGCTCATCCACCGAACAGGTCATGGACTCCCGAAACAGCTGGATACCGCGAGTCGCAATGCTGTCAACTTCACCTTGAAAACTGCCCGGTGACAATTGGGTATAGTCCTGTGACCAGAAAGGCAGCGCCTGCGCCTGCTGCAAGACATCGTTATTGCGCAGCCTTACTGCCGACATGGAATTAGCGGGGAGCACCTGTCTGCCGACAGAGCGTCCCTGATCCGGTGTAGCCATTGTCTCATCCTCCAGTCCCCTTATGGTCGTGTCGCGTCTTTTGCGCGGATGCTGACCGGTATTATTCAGCCTGAGCATAGGCCGTTTTCTATAGATGCAATAGTAAAAATCGGCAATCCATATGTCTCCCTGATATTGCCAGCCTGTGCATTTTTTTTCGACAAGGGTAAACCCGTAATCGACAGATGCCGATAAGTGCTATTGATTCATCCTGCGTAACGCTAATCTTCATCGCAAGCAATTTGAAATTATTACAAATGTGATGGAGGGACTACAGATGATAAACACAAACCAGGGTGCAACTGCGTCTTCAGGCTTGCATCCAGTCGAATCAACGGAGCGCGTGCTCGATTGCATTTCATTTGCACAATCACAATCGTGGCAAGCCCGATTGTTGCTGATTGTGCTGGCGCTGAGCGCTGGCGCAGTAATCGGTACCGGCCTGGATCTTCAGGCGTCGGGTTCACCGGCTCAGGCACTCACGCTGATCTTGTGGCCACTGGCTTTTTGCGGCGGACTGCTTTCCACCTGGTCGCCTTGCGGCTATTCGAGCCTGAGTTTGCTGCGCCCTCAGGGAAGCTATAGCGCGCGCAGTGTGCTGGCCTGGCTGCCAACCATCCTGATGCATGCGCTCGGTTATCTTGCCGGGGCGCTGTTGCTGGGGGCACTGCTGGGCGGTGTGGGTGCGCTCTTATCAGCCGGCAGTCTGCTGGTGCCTGGAGCGATTGCGCTCGCCCTGTTGGCGTTCTGCTACGGTGCGCATCAATTCGATTTCCTGCGCATGCCCTATCCGCAGCGCCGGGCGCAGGTGCCCCATGATGCGCGTTTTCGCTTTCGCTCCTGGGTTATCGGGCTGCTATATGGCTTTGCATTGGGCACCAATTATTCCACGTATGTACAGACGCCGATTCTTTACATCGTCACGCTGGCGGCGGCGCTCAGCGGTGATATTGCATTTGCTATTGCAACGGTGTGCGTATTTAATGCCGGTCGCTTTTTTACCCATGTTGGTCAATCTATTGCCGGTAAGCGATCGTCGTGTACAGGGTTTTTTGGCCACATATCAGGAAAGGGCGGTAACCGCTGATGGTTTTCTGTTGATCACGGCAGGAGCTGCGGCGCTGATCGTGTGTTTGGTGTAAGGGGGCAGGCGCACATGCGACCTGCATATAACAGATACAGCTGGAGAGACAAATGAAGACAGATGAAATGGTGGTAAAAACAGGCAGGGATAACCTGCAGAATCAGGTGAGGCTGGCGCTGATAACGGCGTTCACTTCACTGGCGCTGGCGGGAGCCGCGACGGCGGCAGAGCCCAAGATACCCACCCAGTTGGGCAAAGAGGCTGTTTCAACCTTACAGGAAGAACCCAAAATCCTGTCTGCGCCGCCCAGCAATGCCAAGCGGGTGTACGTGACCGATCCGGGTCATTTCAACGTGACCTCGCAAGTGTTTTCCATTGATGGCGAAAACAACAAGCTTTTAGCCATGACCGATGCGGGCAAGTTGCCGCACGTGATGGCCTCGCATGACGGCAAATTTTTCGCGGTGGCCAACACGCTTTTCGCAAGAATAGCCCGGGGACAGCGCAATGATTACATTGATCTGGTAGATGCGCAGACGCATGATCTGATTGCCGAGATTGATATTCCGGAAGGCCGCTTTCTGAGTGCCACGCTTGAGCGCATGGCGACGCTATCCAATGATGACAAATTTCTGCTGTTCCAGCAATTTTCCCCATCGCCCGCGGTAGGCATTGTGGATGTGGCCAATAAATCGTTCGTCAAAATGGTTGATGTGCCTGACTGCTACCACTTGTTCCCTGCAGCGAACAATACGTTCTATATGCATTGTCGCGATGGATCGTTGCTGAAAGTAGGGTACGACGGCAAAGGCGAAATCAAGCAGGAAAACACCAAGGTGTTTCATCCTGAGGACGACTATTTGCTGAATAACCCGTCGTATTCGGCCAAGGCGGGGCGGCTGGTCTGGCCCAGCTATGAAGGCAATATCTATCAGGCCAATCTGAATGCAGATGGCGCGACGTTTGCCAAGGTATTCAATGCCTTTACCGAAGAGGAGCGCAAGCAAAAGTGGCGCCCGGGAGGCTGGATGACCGTGACGTATCACCGTCCCAGCGACACGATTTATCTGCTGGCCGACCAGAGGGAAAAATGGACGCATAAGCTGCCCAGCCGTTTTGTCTTCGCTTTTGAAGCCGCAACCGGCAAACGGATCAGCAAAATCGAGCTTGGACACGAAGTCGATTCTATCGGGATAAGCCAGGACGACAAACCCGTGCTCTATGCCCTCTCGGCCATAGACAGGGCGTTGTATCTCTTTGATCCGGCCACCGGTAAACAGACCGGCAAAGTAGATGAGCTGGGCAAAGCGCCTGTCATGCTCACTGTTCCGGAATTGTGAGGACAAGATGAACCTGATATCCAATCCCTTATTGTTCATGCTGGCGAAATTTTTCCTGGCTTTGGTGCTGATTGCTGCGGCACTACCGAAGCTGCGCGACAAGGATGAGTTTCATGGCGTAGTGGCGAATTATCGCGTATTGCCTCAGGTGCTGGCCTATCCGTTTGCACGCATGCTGCCTTATCTGGAGTTGTTTCTGGCGGCGCTGCTGCTGATCAATGTCGTCACCGCATATGCCGGGGTGCTGGTTGCATTGCTGCTGGCGTCGTTTGCCATTGCAATTGGCATTAACCTTGCGCGTGGCAGAACGCATATCGATTGCGGCTGCCTGCGCGGCGCAGCGCGCGGCAATGGCATTGGCCTGTATCAGCTTGCCAGACCCGTTGTGCTTGCTGTACTGGCGCTGTATGTGGCACAGGCCGCTAATGCCGGTGTAACCGCCACGCTTGGCGAAACAGTGCTTGCCCTGGCTGCAGCAGCGATGACAGCCATTCTTTATACCGGTGCAGATATGCTTTCATCTCTGTCACCTGCCAGTTCTAATAATTCTTAATCCTCACGGGAAATGGAGACGTCATGAATACAACTTTACTTATCGCTTCCAATGTAATGCTCTGGCTCGGATTCATCGGCCTGGCGGTACTGTCCATGGGCCTGATTCGTCAGATCGGCCTGTTACATGAACGGTCAGCCCCCCTGGGCGCCATGATGCTGGACCATGGTCCTGATATCGGCGAACAGTCGCCGGTATTCAAGGTAGATGACTTCTATGGCGTGCCGCTGACGGTCGGGCAGGCATTAACCCAGGGACGCCCCAGCCTGTTGATGTTCACCGGACCGACCTGCCCGATATGTGCCAAGCTGTTTCCGATTGTGCGCTCGGTGGCGCAGCGCGAAGGGGCCGATATCGTGCTGGTCAGCGACGGTAATGCGGCGGATCACCGCAAGTTTCTGGCCGAGCACGATATGGGCGATGTGCGGTATGTGGTTTCAGCCGAGATCGGCATGAAATTCCAGGTCGCGAAAATTCCTTATGGCGTACTTCTGGACGAACAGGGAATGATTCTGGCCAAGGGACTGTGCAATACCCGTGAGCATGTTGAAAGCCTGTTTGAGACGGTGCGTCTGGGACATCATTCCTTGCAGAAATATATGCGTGAAAAAATGGTTCAGCCGGCCGATATGGCGGCCCAGCTGCATTGAATCCCAACTTAAACCGGATAAACGTTTGTATAGAGCGAGGAGATTGTCATGAAAAAAATTAACAAATTTGATAACGGAATGGAGAAGCTGAGTCGCGTAGCGGCCAGCAAAATCGGCCGACGCAGCTTTCTGGGTAAGCTCGGTGCACAGTTGGCAGGGGCAGCGTTACTGCCGCTGCTGCCGGTAGATCGGCGCGGGCGGCTGAACAACGCACATGCTGAAACCACCGGCTCGCTGGCCCGTGAAGGCTGGAAACCGCAGGACACCAACTCCCAGGCATGTGATTATTGGCGTCACTGCTCGATTGACGGCAACCTGTGCGACTGCTGCGGTGGTTCGCTCACCAACTGCCCTCCTGGTTCAAAGCTGTCTCCCAGTTCCTGGGTTGCCAGTTGTCATAATCCGGGCGATGGTCAGAGCTACCTGATTGCCTATCGGGATTGCTGCGGGAAACAAACTTGCGGACGCTGCAATTGCGTGAATACTCAGGGCGAACTGCCTATTTACCGGCCAGAGTTCAGCAATGACGTAGTGTGGTGCTTCGGCGCTGAAGACGATTCAATGACCTACCATTGCACCATCTCGCCGATTGTGGGTAAGGCAAGTTAGTCATTGCAGTGACAGGTATACGATTGTGATTAAAGGCGAGAAACCAAGCGGGCACAAGTGGCCGGGTCTGATTCTGCTGGCAGCATTGCTTGCCGGGGTGCAGGGGTCCGAACTGCGAAACGCTCACAGCGCCCCGCAAGCGGATGCCGAAGCGCTGCGGTCGCTCAAACAGAAATACGAGCGACCGCAAGCGGTGCCTTATCCGGCAACCAATCCATACTCGCAGGCGAAAGAGGAACTGGGACGCAAGCTGTTTTTTGACACGCGGCTCTCGCGTGCCAGCCGGTCTTGCGCCACCTGCCATGATCCAGGCAAACGCTGGAGTGACGGCCTGGTTCAGCCAGTGGGTTCAGAGCAACAGGAATTTGCCCGTAAAACGCCGACGCTGCTCAATAGCGCCTGGCTGTCTGCACTCATGTGGGACGGACGCGCCGATACGCTGGAGCAGCAAGCCGTGATGCCCATTACGGCCGAGCATGAAATGAATATGCCGGTCGAGCTGCTGGTGGAACGCATCAATGCGCTGGCGGATTACCGTCAACCGGTACAAGAGGCTTACGGTACGGTTTCCCAAATTACCGTTGTGCATATTCAGCAGGCACTGGCCACGTTCGAGCGTACGCTGGTATCGCCGCGTACCGACCTGGATCGCTGGATAGCGGGAGACCAGCAGGCGTTGAGTGCTCAGGAGCAGCGCGGCTTTGCGATTTACAACGGCGAGGCTCGCTGCAGTGCGTGCCATAGCACCTGGCGCCTGACGGACGATGGCTTTCACGATATCGGGTTGGCCAGCGCCGATCGTGGCCGCGGCCAGTTCACACCACCCCAGGTAGTCGGGATGCAATATGCGTTCAAGACCCCGACCTTGCGGGAGCTGAACGACCAGGGACCCTATATGCACGATGGCTCTATTGATTCGCTGGAGGCCGTGATTACGCACTATGAGGAGGGCGGCATTGACAGGCCCAGTCGTTCCCCGGAGATGAAACCCTTTACGCTGACCGAACAGGAGCGGGCCGATTTACTGGCATTTTTGCGCGCCATTGGCCGCAACCCTGATTCGCAGGCAATAGACGGTATGAAGGAGAATTGAGTCATGCACAGTTATCGTCGGCGCAGATTGACAGGATGGCTGGCGTTCCTGCCCATTGCGGTCGCCGCGCCGGCCTTGCTGGTGTCGCGCGCTGTACGGGCTGCCCCAGCAGAGCATGTCCTGACATTGAACCACCACGAGTTGAGTAAACCGGATTTCAAGGCAAAGGTGGGCGATCGAATACGCATCGTCAATGGTGCAGACATTGCGCACAGCATTTACGTGACCTACGAAGACGGGCGGATCGTGTCGCTGGATACCCAGTTACCAGGCACCGAAAAGTCATTTGTCATTGAGACCGCCGGCACTGTGCTGTTGCGATGCTGGATTCATCCGGTGATACGGCAGGAGCTGGAAGTGACGGTTGCAGAATAACGACTGACTGCAGCAGAATAACGACACAGTTGCTTTTTTAAAGCGGGATAAACACTTGATCCAGATAAAAAGAAAAATGCTACCCAACTTTGCAAAGAAAAATTGGGTAGCATACGCTGATCGCTATTTGTGGTCAGGTTCAGTGATCAGGTTTAGTGATCAGGTTTAGTGATCAGGTTTAGTGATCAGGTTTTGTGATACAGCTCGGCACCTTTTTTCATGAACTCGATGGATTTTTCCTGCATGCCCTGATGCAATGCCTTGTCTGCGGACACACCCTGTTTCTGGGCGTATTCACGGACATCCTGGGTAATTTTCATGCTGCAGAAATGCGGTCCGCACATAGAACAGAAGTGCGCCACTTTCATTGAATCCTTGGGCAGCGTTTCGTCGTGGAACTCCTTGGCGGTATCCGGATCCAGGCCCAGGTTGAACTGGTCATCCCAGCGGAACTCAAAGCGGGCTTTGGACAGTGCATTGTCGCGGATGGCCGAGCCCGGGTGGCCCTTGGCCAGATCGGCGGCGTGTGCGGCGATTTTATAGGTGATGATGCCGTCCTTCACATCTTTCTTGTTGGGCAGCCCCAGATGTTCTTTCGGAGTGACATAGCACAACATGGCGGTGCCGTACCAACCGATAAGCGCAGCGCCAATGCCAGATGTAATATGGTCGTAGCCAGGCGCAATGTCGGTTGTCAACGGACCCAGGGTGTAGAAAGGCGCTTCGTCGCAGTGCTCCAGCTGCAGATCCATATTTTCCTTGATCAAATGCATGGGCACATGACCCGGCCCTTCGATCATGACCTGCACATCATGTTTCCATGCCACTTTAGTGAGTTCTCCCAACGTTTTGAGTTCGGCAAACTGGGCCTCGTCATTGGCATCGTAACCAGAGCCGGGACGCAAGCCATCGCCCAGTGAGAAGCTGACATCGTAGGCTTTCATGATGTCGCAAATATCTTCGAAGTGGGTATACAGGAAGCTTTCTTCGTGGTGGGCAAGACACCATTTGGCCATGATGGAGCCGCCGCGTGACACGATGCCGGTCATGCGGTCTGCGGTCATGGGAATGAAGGGTAGGCGCACGCCCGCATGAATGGTGAAATAGTCCACGCCCTGTTCGGCCTGTTCAATCAGCGTGTCGCGGAAAATTTCCCAGGTGAGTTCTTCGGCTTTGCCATCCACTTTTTCCAGCGCCTGATAAATAGGCACGGTGCCGATAGGAACCGGTGAGTTGCGGATGATCCATTCGCGCGTTTCATGAATATGCTTGCCGGTGGACAAATCCATAACCGTATCGCCACCCCAGCGGATGGCCCAGGTCATTTTTTCAACTTCCTCGTTAATGCTGGAGCCCAGGGCCGAGTTGCCGATGTTGGCATTGATCTTGACCAGGAAGTTGCGGCCAATGGCCATCGGTTCAATTTCCGGGTGATTGATATTGGCAGGAATGATGGCACGTCCGCGGGCGATTTCGTCGCGCACAAATTCAGGGGTGATTTTTTTCGGAATGGAAGCGCCAAAAGACTGTCCGGGGTGCTGGCGCAGAATGCGTGCGGCCAGCTTGGCACCATCCGGCCCGCTTTGGCGGACGCTTTCGATGTATTGTTCAATCCGCATGTTTTCGCGGATGGCCACAAATTCCATTTCAGGCGTGATAATGCCTTTGCGCGCGTAGTGCATTTGGCTTACGTTACGACCGGACAGCGCACGCCGGGGCGGGCGCTGCAGCTCGAAGCGCATGGCGGTGAGCGCCGGATCGGCAAGGCGTTCCTGCCCATACACGCTGCTGGGGCCGGCCAGCACTTCGGTATCCTGTCGTTCATCTATCCAGGCGCGGCGCAGCTCGGGCAGGCCCTTACGGATATCAATCTGCACCGTTGGATCCGTATACGGGCCGCTGGCGTCGTACACGGTCAGGGGCGGATTGGACTCGCCACCAAAAAGCGTGGGCGTGTCATCCTGACTGATTTCCCGAAAGGGCACGCGAATGTCCGGGCGGGAACCCTGTTCATAAATCTTGCGTGATTGTGGAAGTGCCTGAATGGCGGCGGAATCAACCTGTGCCGTGGCGGCCAGGAATTTTGGGTTTGCACTCATGTTTGCTCCAAAACAATAGAAATTGGAGCCGAATACGGGACAGCCTTCGTGTAAACGAATGATCTCCCAGCATCGGCATTATCCGTACTGGTACAAAGGGACTCTCTCAACCACGCCGACGGCGCAGTACCCCTGCTTGAACTGGGAAGTATAGGAGCTTATGCGGATCCAGACAAGTGATTCCGATGGATCCAGCAACGACGTTATATATTGATTGTTCTGGTCGCGCAGGCAGCGACAGGCTACCATCGCTGCTTTCTTGATTATTTGCTGTAACGCACCAAAATCATATTGTGTTAGCAATGGCTGTGTTCATACCGCTATCCATATTTTCTACGTTAGAAAGCAGCGATTCATGCTGTACTGTAGCGACTTCGCCAATGATGAACAGTGCCGGAGCCGCGGCCTGGTTGGCCAGCGCATCCAGATCCGCCAGTGTGCCTGCATGGACTTTTTGTGTTGGGCGTGTGGCATGGCTGACCACGGCAACGGGGGTCGCAGCGTCGCGACCGCGCTGTGTGAGCTCACGGGTAATTCTTGCGGCATTGACGGTACCCATATAGACCACGATGGTCTGGCGCGGTCTTGCCAGAGTGTCCCAGTCAATGGCATTTTCATCACGACAGGTATGGCCGGTAACAAACAGCACCGACTGTGAATGGTCGCGGTGGGTCAGCGGGATGCCTGCATAGGCAGAGGCACCCAGTGCGGCAGTGATGCCCGGTATGACCCTGCAGGGGATTCCGTGAGCGGTGATCGCTTGCATTTCCTCTCCGCCCCGTCCAAAAATAAACGGATCGCCTCCTTTGAGACGTACCACGCGCTGGCCTTTTTTTGCATGGCTGATCAGCAATTCATTGATCTGTTCCTGTGGCACCGAATGGTGACCGCCGCGCTTGCCTACCGGCACCCGCTCTGCATCGCGGCGGATCAGCGTCATAATTTCATCTGAAATAAGCGCGTCATGAAAGACGATATCGGCCTGCTGAATGGCCTGCAAGGCGTTCAAAGTAAGTAACCCGGGGTCGCCGGGGCCGGCGCCTACCAGCGTGACTTCACCATGCTGTGGTACGCCGCCTGCCAGTTGCGCCTGCAGCAAAGCCTCGGCACCCGCTGTGTCGCCTGACTGCGCAGCACTGGCAAAGCGACTGCTGAACAGCGTTTCCCAGAAGCGCCGCCTCTCGGTAAGCGAGTCAAGCTGTTGTTTGACCTTGCCCCGCCAGCGGCCGGCAATCCGGGCCATATTACCGAACTGCTGGGGAATCAGGGTTTCCAGTTGCTGGCGTAGCTGCCGGATAAGCACCGGTGCGGTGCCATTACTGCTAATGGCAATCTGCACCGGCGATCGGTCGATTACCGAGGGAACAATATACGAACACAGTTGTGGATTATCCACAACATTCACCAGCTTTCTGGCCGCTTCTGCCGCATCCGATACGGTCTGGTTGACTGCTGCGTCGTCGGTGGCGGCTACGACCAGGAACACTTCATCGAGCCAGCGTGAGTCAAACTGCTGGCCGCGCAGTAACACTTTGCCCTGTTCTGTCCATAATTTCAGTTGCGGTGTCAGCTCAGGAGCCGCCAGGTGAACGCGCGCGCCGGCCTCCAGCAGGGCATGCGCCTTGCGTTCGGCTACCGTGCCACCGCCAATGACCAGCACGGGGCGCTCTGCGAGATCGGCAAATAAGGGGAAGGTCTGCATAGTACTACGAGTTAAATGTGAAAAAAGGCGGTTATATCGTTATTACAGATGTAATCGTAGTGTTTTTACAAATAATGGAAAAATATATATCTGCTTGTAGCTTAGACTTTTCAGTAATAAGAAGATATCACATACGTGGCAGCCTTATATAGATAGAGGTAATGTAAAAATGACATATCTGTCGTTCCTGCGTTGCGCAATCGTTGCTAGGATGAAACCCGTATAAAAAGTAAATCGTCCACAAAATTAGTAAACAATGAGTGACAAGCCGCCCGGGGCGAGGGTCTGACGACCGTTCTACTACTGGGTGAGTATTGTCCGTGCGCAGGGAAATCAGGCAAATGAGTTATCCACCACTATCGGGGTTACCGATAAATTCGGATACGCTATCCGAATTACAGAAAAACCTTTCGGGGTTGAATCCGTTACAGACCGCATGGCTGTCCGGCTATCTATGGGCGCGCAGCCAGCAGATGGATGCATCTGGCGCGGTCCCCGCTGGCGTTGCTGCAGCGCAGGCTACGCAGGAGCAGGCCAGTCCTGTATTGGTATTGTCAGCCTCGCAGACCGGTAATGCGCGCCGTGTGGCACAGTCGCTGCAGGATAAACTGAAGGCGGCTGGCGTTGCATCAGTACTGAAAAGTGCGGGCGATTACAAGAGTCGTCAGCTTGCTGCCGAGCGTCTTGTTCTGATTGTCGCTTCGACCCAGGGCGATGGCGAGCCGCCTGAAGAAGCGCTGTCGTTGCATAAGGCCCTGTTCGGCAAGAAACCGCCAGAGGTCAAATCCCTGCAGTATGCCGTGCTGGGGCTGGGTGACAGCTCGTATCCTGATTTTTGTCAGGCAGGCAAAGACTTCGATTCGCGTCTGGAGCAGCTGGGCGCACAGCGACTGTTTGACCGTGTGGACTGTGATCTGGATTACCAGGCCACGGCAGACGAATGGGTTGAGAAAACGGTCGCCTGGCTGGTAGAGCACGAAAGCCGCAATATGGCGGCAAATGCGGCGTCTGCCAGCGTCAGTGCCCTGGTCAACGAGCCACAAGTGCACGCACAGATCTATACGCGTGAGAAACCCTATACCGCCACCATTCTGACCAACCAGAAAATCACCAGCCGCAATTCGCTCAAAGATGTGCGGCATCTGGAATTTGACCTGGGTGACTCTGGTATCCGTTATCAGCCAGGCGACGCATTGGGTGTCTGGTTTCGCAATGACCCGGCGCTGGTCGATTCGATTCTGGCTTCAACCGGCGTGGATGGCGCGGAAGATGTAACGCTGACCGACGGTAAGACTCTGGGCATTCGCTATGCCTTGATCCATCATCTGGAAATTACCCAGAATACGCCGGCCTTTGTAAAGGGATATGCGCAGATTACCCAGGATCAGGCACTTCTTGATCTGGCGGCCGACAGCAAGGCTCTGCAGGACTATATCGCCGAAACACCTATCGACGTGGTGCTCAGACGGGTATCGCAAACGCTGACTGCCCAGCAGTTGTGCGATTTGCTGCGGCCGTTGACACCGCGTATGTATTCCATTGCTTCGGCACAGGAAGAGGTGGGTGACGAAGTACACATCACCGTGGCATTGGTGGAGTATGAACAGGATGCGGTCCAGTATCAGGGCGGCGCGTCCGGCTATCTGAATCGTCGTCTGGAAGCGGGTGACGAAGTGGCGATTTTCATTGAGCCATCCGCACATTTCCGTTTGCCGCAGGATCCACAAACGCCGATTATCATGATCGGCGCGGGCACTGGTATTGCGCCGTTCCGCGCGTTTTTGCAGAAGCGTGATGCCGAGGACCAGGAAGGCGGGAACTGGCTTATTTTCGGTAACCAGTCTTTCAAAGATGATTTTCTCTACCAGCTTGAATGGCAGCAACTGGCCAAGTCGGAGCGCTTATCGCACTACAGTTTTGCCTGGTCACGGGATCAGCAGGAAAAAATTTACGTCCAGCATAAATTGCTGCAGGAAGGCAAACAGCTATGGCAGTGGCTGCAGAAGGGAGCCCATCTGTATGTGTGTGGCGATGCCAGCCGTATGGCCAAAGACGTGGAAGCGGCCTTGCTTGAGGTGATCTCCAGCGAAGGCGGGCTCAGTGTTGATGATGCCGATGCCTATCTTGACGAGCTGCGTGAGTCGCACCGCTATCAGCGTGACGTATATTGAGGAAAAATCATGAGTGAAATTAAAGCACCGGCAGGTCAACTGTCGGATAACGAACGCCAGAAAGGCAATAGCAAATATCTGCGCGGCACCATTGCGGAAGATCTGAAAGATCCGCTGACCGGTGGCTTCCGTGGTGATAACTTCAATCTGATTCGCTTCCACGGTATGTACGAGCAGGACGATCGTGATATTCGGGCTGAACGTGTCGAGCAGAAACTGGAGCCGCTGAAAAATGTGATGTTGCGCTGCCGGATGCCTGGCGGTGTGATTACACCGGCTCAGTGGCTGGGGATTGATGAGTTTGCCGCCAGTCATACCATGTACGGCAGCATTCGTATTACCAACCGTCAGACCTTCCAGTATCACGGCGTGTTAAAGCAGAATATTCGTCCGGTACACCAATGGCTGCATCAACTGGGCCTGGATTCGATTGCAACGGCAGGCGACGTTAATCGTAACGTGTTGTGTACGTCTAATCCGGTAGAGTCTAAGTTGCATGTGCAAGCCTGGGAATGGGCCAAGAAAATCTCCGAACACCTGCTGCCTAAAACACAGGCTTATGCCGAGATCTGGCTGGACGGCGAGAAAGTGCAAAGCACTGATACCGACACCCTGGAGCCGATCCTGGGTAAAAGTTATTTGCCGCGCAAATTCAAAACCACCGTGATCATCCCGCCGCAGAATGATGTTGACCTGCATGCCAACGATCTGAATTTTGTTGCGATCGAACAGGACGGCAATCTGATTGGCTTCAATGTCCTGATCGGTGGTGGCTTATCCATGGAACATGGCAATACCGCGACCTTTCCCACGACAGCTTATGAATTCGGTTTCATTCCTTTGGAAAAAACGCTGGATACGGCGGCAGCCGTCGTGACTGCGCAACGGGATCTGGGTGATCGCACCAACCGGAAAGCGGCCAAAACTCGCTACACCCTTTTGCGTGTTGGCCTGGACGCATTCAAAGCGGAAGTGGAAAAACGCATGGGCTTTGCTTTCGAACCCATTCGCCCTTACGAATTTACCGATAGAGGCGACCGAATTGGCTGGGTGCATGGCATTGATAAAAAATGGCACCTGACGCTGTTCATTGAGAACGGGCGGGTGCTGGACTATCCAGGCCGACTGCTGAAAACGGGTCTGCGTGAAATTGCGCGCATTCACAAAGGTGATTTTCGTCTGACCGCGAACCAGAACCTGATCGTGGCTAATGTAAAGGCATCTGATAAAAAGGCCATAGAAAAGCTGGCGCGCGACCATGGGTTGATCAACGACAGCGTGACGGTTCAGCGGGAAAACTCAATGGCTTGCGTGGCATTGCCCACCTGTCCGCTGGCGATGGCTGAGGCCGAGCGTTTCCTGCCGTCCTTTGTTGATAAGCTGGATGCCATCATGGCTCGTCACGGCTTGCAGGACGACTTTATTGTGGCGCGCGTAACCGGTTGCCCGAATGGTTGTGGGCGGGCCATGCTGGCCGAGGTAGGGCTGGTGGGTAAAGCAGTAGGACGCTATAACCTGCATCTGGGTGGCAATCGCATTGGTACCCGCATTCCAAGGCTGTACAAGGAGAACATCACGCCAGAACAGATTCTGGAGATTCTGGATGAGCAGATTGGTCATTGGGCTGCCGGGCGCCAGGAGCAGGAAGGGTTTGGCGACTTCCTGATTCGCACCGGTTTTATCAAGCCCGTGGTGAATCCGTCTGTCGATTTCCATGATGCCAGCAAGGTGCCTGACGCGGCCGTTGTGGTTTAACAGGTGTGATGGCTATCGGCCTGGGCGGTGACCACACGCATTCATGATGTTGGATGCGCCTGGTATTTACCGGATCAGGTCGGCAAGCTGGTGGCAATGCAGGCCGACAAAAAGAGTAAAAGCCGTGTGCATATTAATATTTAATAGCACACTGCTTTTTCGTTGCAGTATTGCGGAGCATCAGCAACGCTGATCAGACATTTTTCAGGTATGACTTGATCTGCGCTGTGAGTTCTTTACGCTGTTTGCCGTTAAGAGCAATAAGTGCTGCCGTTTCCTTCTGTGTGAGCGGTTTGAACAGCGCTTCCCGGGCAGCAACTTCCGGGGGAACAAAGGTTTTTTCCGGAAGAATAGGCAATGTGCCGTTGATCAGCCAGTCGGAATTGACGCCAAAGAATACCGCCAGGCGGCTGACAATTTGGGCAGATGGGCTCACTTTACGATTACCCATCTCATAATTGGCGATGGTACTTTGAGACACACCGAGTTCCAGCGCCAGTTCGTTTTGATTCATGCCGTGATAAATTTTGCGAAGATAATGCAGTCGCTCGGCGAAGGTGCCGAGTTTTGCTGCCGCGCGCAAGTCTGGCAAAGATTCATGATGTTTTCGAGTAGCCATAGAAGATAGACCAAAAATGTTACAAGTGGTAAATAACAATTGTCAATCATAGCCGGGTTTCCGCGCTTTGCTTTAACAATTATCAGTTTTTAACGCTTTTTTATTAAAAATTTTCTTTTCTTTATATTTCAAGCGGCTAACGGGGGCCGCATTTATAGCGTTTCTCGCCAGAAATAGATCAGTTTTTTCGTATCTAATATGCGATATGGTGTTCATAATATCGCATCGGTGATAATCAGTTCTGTAGCGGGACAACCCGGCTGGTTGCCCCTTTGCCGTCGCTTATGCCTCAGTGTAGTTGCTATTGATAGTCAGGACTCGGCAGAAGCAGTATGCTTCGATGTTTGAACAAGCACCATATTATTGCGGTGAATGAGTTCCTCGTCGCGGCAATTGCCCAGTATGCTTTCAATTTCGTTGGTCGGGTGGCGCATGATGCGGCGGGTGTCGGCAGCAGAGTAGTTGGTGAGCCCGCGGGCGATTTCGCGATGTTGGCTGTCGGTACAGGCCACGACATCACCGCGTTCAAACTCACCGATCACATCGGTTACACCAACCGCCAGCAGGCTTTTGCCCTGGTCGATCAGCGCTTTGCAGGCACCTTCGTCCAGCACCAGCTTGCCGGGCAGACGCAAATGGTCGGCCATCCATTGCTTGCGAGCAGAGCGCAGGGAGGGGGCGGCGCGTAATTCGGTGCCGATGGCTTCACCCAGACCCAGGCGCTCCAGAACGCGCTCTTCACGTCCGGAGGCGATAATGGTCGTGGCGCCGCTGCTGGCGGCGCGCTGTGCTGCCAGCACCTTGGTGAGCATGCCGCCGGTGCCAATATGGCTGCCGGCGCCACCGGCCATTTTCTGCAATGCCGGGTCGCCGGCGGTGGCCAGATGAATGAAGCGGGCATCTGGGTTGTTGCGTGGATCGCTGTCGTACAGTCCACGCTGGTCGGTCAGAATGATCAGCGCATCCGCTTCGATCAGATTGCTGACCACGGCTCCCAGTGTATCGTTATCTCCCAGACGGATTTCATCTGTGACCACGGTATCGTTCTCATTGACGATAGGGATGACGCCCAGTTCCAGCAGTTTGAAAATGGTGGTCCGCGCGTTCAGGTAGCGCAGGCGGTCGGCCAGGTCTTCATGCGTCAGCAGAATTTGTGCCGCCCGCATGTTGTGCGAAGCGAATGCAGATTCGTAGGCCTGGATCAGGCCCATCTGGCCGACCGCAGCGGCGGCCTGCAGTTCGCTCATGGCTTTGGGGCGGGTTTTCCATTTCAGACGCGCCATGCCTTCGGCAATGGCGCCACTGGATACCAGAATGATTTGCTTGTTCTGGCGCCGCAGTGCGGCGATTTGCGATGACCATTCTCCGATGGCTTGCGGGTCCAGGCCCTGGCCGTCATTGGTAAGCAGGGACGAACCCACTTTAACGACAATGCGTTTTGCCGTGGCCACTGAAGAAACGAAATCGCTCATGTTGCAAAAGGTCCGGAAGAAGGAGACGAAAAAGGGTAGGGTGCACAATTGCGCCTATTCGGCGTCGTTCAGATTGTGACGCGACGCGTCAAAGCGCGGATCTTCAGGCACGTAGGTGTCTGCCGCCTGATCCTGCTCGGTCATCTCGCGGCCTTTTTCTGCATCCAGATAGTCCTGCAGCGCCCAGATCAATGCCTGAGTGCCGTCGCCCGAGAGGGCCGAAATGGCAAAGACCGGCCCGTCCCATTGCAGTTCCCGGCACAACCGCTGCTGTATATCCTGAGGGTCGCTGACCATATCCAGCTTGTTCAGTACCAGCCAGCGGGGCTTGGCGTACAGATCGGCATCGTACTTGCGCAGTTCCTCTGCAATAGCGCGGACATTATCTGCGGCAGCCAGGACCGGATCCTGATCAGGATCCATGCCGACCACGTCTACCAGATGCAATAGCACCCGCGTGCGCGACAGGTGGCGCAGGAACAGATGGCCCAGTCCGGCGCCCTCTGATGCGCCTTCGATCAGGCCAGGGATGTCGGCAACGACAAAGCTGCGTGACGGTGAGGTACGTACCACGCCCAGGTTTGGATGCAGGGTGGTAAATGGATAGTCGGCGATCTTGGGTTTGGCGTTGGAGATCCGCGCGATGAGCGTAGACTTGCCGGCGTTGGGCATACCCAGCAGGCCAACATCGGCCAGGACCTTGAGTTCCAGTCGCAGCTTGCGCTGTTCGCCTTCCTTGCCGTAGGTGAACTGGCGCGGTGCGCGATTGACACTGGACTTGAAGTGCAGATTGCCCATGCCGCCCTGACCACCGGCGGCTAGCGTGACCTGCATCTGGTGATGGTTCAGGTCAAATAATTGTTCATTGGTTTCGGCATCATAGATGACCGTGCCTACCGGGACGCGCAGTGTGATATCTGCGGCCGCGGCACCGTACTGGTCTGAGCCGCGACCGTTTTCCCCATTTTTTGCGCGATGCAAGCGGGCATAGCGAAAATCAATCAGGGTATTGATGTTTCTGTCGGCAACAGCATAAATACTGCCGCCACGTCCGCCATCGCCGCCATCGGGGCCGCCTTTGGGGATGAATTTTTCGCGACGAAAACTCGCCGCCCCATTGCCACCTTTGCCGGCAATGACTTCGATCGTCGCTTCGTCAACGAATTTCATGATGGATTCCTGTGGTCTTTATAAATAGCGTCGCCGTGTAAGTGCTTTATTATCATTCATACGCGCAGGCCTGAGGGTATCTAAGCGTGCTGCGGAATAAAAAATGCCGTTCACCTGGCGACAAGTGAACGGCACTGCATGGTGTATCCCGCGAAAGGCTTAGTCTACCTTTGTGACGGAAACGGTATGCTTATTGAGTGCGCCTTTATGTGAAAAGGAAACACTGCCGTCTACCAGTGCGTACAGCGTGTGGTCTTTACCGATACCAACGTTGGTTCCGGGGTGAAAACGTGTGCCACGCTGACGAACGATGATTGAACCGGCTGGAATAACTTCACCGCCAAAGGCTTTAACGCCCAGTCGTTTGGATTCCGAGTCGCGGCCGTTGCGGGTTGAGCCGCCGCCCTTTTTCTGTGCCATGTTTAAGCTCCTGTTGTGCTGTTAACGAACGGATCAAGCAGTGATTGCTTCGATAACGATCTGTGTGTAATTTTGGCGATGGCCCTGGTGCCGCTGGTAATGCTTGCGACGGCGCATTTTGAAAATTTTCACTTTGTCGTGACGTCCATGTGCAAGAACTTTAGCTTTAACCACAGCGCCTTCGACCAAAGGAGCACCCACTTTGAGTGTTTCACCTTCGCCTACTGACAGAACCTGGTCCAGCGAGATTTCTTGCCCGATGTCTGCAGGTATCTGTTCTACCTTGAGTTTTTGACCTTCGGCAACACGATACTGTTTGCCTCCGGTTTTTATGACCGCGTACATATGGGTTAACCTCTGAAAATAAATTGGAATTAGCATAATTAAACGCTAAGCCCATCATTCTACTGCGAAAACCTATAAAAAGTCAAAAGAATCAATCGCTTGTTTCAGGAAAATCGACAGGAAAGGGCGCATGGCCGAAAAAAATGTGGTATTTGTGCCGCCAGACGCTGACCGTGAACGCAATTACAGCAGCGTCCCGACCCACGCATTGGGAACCACAAAGCCGCGGTGTACCTCGGCGTAGGTCTGGCCGGAAGGGGCGGGCGGCGCCTGCCTGGTCTCGGATGCCGCTGCAGCAGATGCTCGCTCTGCAACGTCTGTTGCCGATGCATCTGGAGAAATGGCCGGTACGGTGCTGTCCACGGGAGCCAACGCGACAACGAGCAGGCCCGGCCCTGGGCCATGCGCTGTCGTCTTCGGGCAGAACCATGATTGCAGATAGGCAAGCAGCGCCGTCGCATCAAGCGTTTGCGCGACATCGGCCTGTTGCGGCGATAACCATTGCATGCGCGATAGAACGCGCCAGCGCAGCTTGCCTGGGGCCGTGTCCTGTTCCAGGTGCGTGACAAAATCCGCATATCTGAGCCACCAGCCCCTGAGGTGCCGGGGATTGAGCATGGCCTGGGCCGGCGCTGCAGCCAGCACGTAATCGTCACAGCGCCCGCTTTGTATTGGGTAGAATAACCAGCCTTTGACGTATGCGGCGACGTGATTTACGTGCAGGCCCAGTTGCTGCGTCACCTCCGGCATCGCAGATAGCGGCAATTGCTGGTCGCGCATTTTCGCGGTCTTGCGCGCCAGCGTATCGCGCTGCTGCAGGCCGACGAACCGGTCCGCATCCAGGAGTCCGTGGGCCTGCGGCACATAAAGATAAAATTTGACAGCCAGTTCCCAGTGCCACACCTGCTGATTGCTGCGGTCACGCCAGATATAGTCAAGCTCGCCAATGGTCTGTCTGGTGGCGGAACGAGCGCGATTGGTATTGATGTGGATAGGTGAATGGTGTGCCAGCAGTTCAATGCTGTCGGCGTGCTGCAGGGCTGCATGCAACAGAGCTTCGGCATAAAGCCCAAGCCGGCGGAAGCGCGTGTGAAAGTCGTGGGTCAGGGTTTGTGGCGTATGGCCTTCCTGCGCCAGCCATTGGTGTATCTCTTGCTGAGCAAGCGCTGGCCAGCGTGCCAGTGGGAGGTCTGTAGCGGGTGCCAGCAGATCCGGAGAATCTATCAGCCAGTGCAGATCATGCCAGGCCTGGCTGGATTGCCCAGGCCCGGGAGTGGTATCAGGAACGATAGTCTGCGTTGATGCTGACGTACTCATGCGAGAAGTCGCAACTGTATATCGTTTCCGATACATTGCCACGCCCCAGTGCAACGCGCACCAGAATCTCGGCCTGCTGCATGACGCGCTGGCCGTCTTCTTCAAGATAGTCGGGATGACGGCCACCGCCGCTGGCGACCAGTACGTCGTCAAGCCACAGACGCAGGGAGGATATATTCAGATCATCGACACCGGCGTAACCGATGGCGGCCAGAATGCGGCCCAGATTCGGATCCGAGGCATAGAAGGCGGTTTTGACCAGGGGAGAGTGCGCAATGGCGTAAGCGATTTTCAGGGCAGTCTGGCAGCTTTCCGCTTCTTCCACCTGGATCGTGATGAATTTGGTGGCGCCTTCGGCATCGCGGACGATTTTCTGCGCCAGCTCGCGGGCGACGTCTGTGAGTTCCGCCTTGATTGTTTCGTAATGCGGACTGTGGGTATCCTGTACCTGTATGCCGCTTTGGCCGGTAGCGATAACGATGAATGAATCGTTCGTAGAGGTGTCACCGTCTACCGTAATACGGTTAAAAGAACGGTTGGCAATATCCTTGACCAGCTCTTTGAGCAGCGCCGGGGCGATTTCCGCATCGGTAGCCACAAAGCCCAGCATGGTCGCCATATTCGGACGAATCATCCCTGCACCCTTGCTGATGCCGGTAATGCTCACTTTGCGTCCGTCCAGCGTCAGCTGTTTGGAGCAGATTTTGGGCAGCGTATCGGTGGTCATGATACTGTGCGCCGCCTTGAGCCAGGCATTTTTTTCCAGGGAGCGGATGCACTGAGGCAATGCGGCTGTAATCTTCTCTACCGGAAGGGGTTCAAGAATGACGCCGGTAGAAAATGGCAGGACTTCTTCCTCCAGCAGGCCCAGTTCTTTGGACAGCACACGGCAGGTCTCAAAGGCGCGTTCCAGACCATCGGCGCCCGTGCCGGCATTCGCATTGCCGGTATTGATAACCAGGGCGCGAATGGCATTGCCCTTGGCCAGGCGCGATTCACAGATCTGCACCGGGGCAGCTCGGAAACGGTTACGGGTAAATACGCCGGCTACAGAAGTGCCGGGCGTAAATTTGAACAATGTAAGGTCATCACGGCCAGGTTTTTTGATCCCGGCCTGTGCGATGCCAATTTCAACCCCTGCTACCGGATAAATAGCTGATTCGTCAGGTATATTTAAGTTTACAGCCATACAGCTTCAACACCTTTAACATATTATGGATAACCCTGAGTGTAGCGTTTTTTTTATTTCACATTGAGAAAAACGGGATATCAGGAAAAAATTCTCCGATAAGCCGAGTGGTGTTTTCCCTATGCAATAGACTGCCACCGCAGGAAGCGGCACCCGATCTGCGCTGCTGGGCGCATGCAGTCTGGTGCCGGTCATTAATTGGATTAGATCAGAGCAAAGGCGCGGGTAGCGGCGTCCAGGGTTTTTTCCAGGATCTCGTCGCTATGCGTGGCTGAGACAAAGCCTGCTTCGAACGCCGATGGCGCCAGATGGACGCCATTGTCCAGCATGCCGTGGAAAAAGACCTTGAAGGCATCGTGGTTGACGTCGGACACTTCTGCGAAGGTGGTCGGAACCGTTTCGCGGAAATACAGGCCAAACATGCCGCCTACAGAATCGGCGCAAAATGCGACACCTGCCGCTTTGGCCTTTTCCTGCAGGCCGTTAACCAGTTTGGCAGACTGGGTTTGCAGATGCTCATAGAAACCGGGACGCGACAGTATTTCAAGTGTGATAAGGCCGGCAGCAACAGATACCGGGTTGCCCGACAGGGTGCCGGCCTGATAGACAGGGCCTAGCGGCGCAATCTGATCCATGATGTCGGCACGACCGCCGAAGGCGCCTACGGGCATGCCGCCGCCAATCACTTTGGCCAGCGTGGTCAGATCGGGTGTGACACCCGACAGGCCCTGTACGCCCTGAGGGCCGGCGCGGAATCCGGTCATCACTTCATCGAAAATCAGCAGCGCACCATATTCGGTGCACAAGGCACGCAGACCGGCCAGAAAGCCTTCTACCGGCTTGATCAGATTCATATTGCCGGCGATGGGTTCCACGATAATGCAGGCAATATCCGCGCCAAATTCGGCAAAGGCGGCCTTGACCGCATCCAGATCGTTGTAGTCCAGCACCACAGTATGGGCGACAAATTCGGCAGGTACACCCGCAGAGGTCGGGTTGCCAAACGTGAGCAGGCCGGAGCCGGCCTTGACCAGCAGGCTGTCGGCATGGCCATGGTAGCAGCCTTCGAATTTGATGATCTTGTTGCGGCCGGTGGCGCCGCGCGCCAGGCGAATGGCGCTCATGGTCGCTTCTGTCCCCGAGCTGACCAGACGAACTTTTTCAATGGAAGGGATGCGCGCAATAATGGCTTCGGCCAGCAGGGACTCGGCTTCAGTGGGTGCGCCAAAAGACAGGCCTGATTCTGCGGCGCGCTGCACTGCCTGAACGACTTCAGGATGCGCATGCCCAACAATGGCCGGACCCCAGGAGCCCAGGTAGTCAATATACTGTTTACCATCAGCATCCCAGATATACGCGTCTTTGGCTTTGCTGATAAAGCGCGGCGTGCCGCCCACCGAGCGGAATGCGCGTACCGGTGAGTTGACACCACCGGGAATGGATTGAAGGGCACGTTTAAAGAGAACTTCGTTCTGGGACATAATGAAATCTTTATCTGAAAAATGAGTGAAAAGTGGCCGGTTATCAGTGCGGCTTGCGGGTCTGAAGACCGGCGGCACCGATATGACCGGGCGGGGAAAGATCAATCATGAAGATGCTGCCGGGTGCGAATCAAATAGTGACGCATAGTAAGCGGCGGCGCTGCGGATGTCCGGGTCACCGAATAAGCCGGTGATGACGGCGATACTGTCTGCGCCGGCTTCGACCGCCAGATGCGCATTGTGCCGGTTGATTCCGCCAATGCCCACCACTGCCTGTTTACGTTCTGCACTCTGCGTTTTCTTTACTGCCTGGAACAGCGACAGGGGCGCGCGGACTGCGTCCGGCTTGACCATGGAAGGAAACAGTGCACCAAAGGCAATGTAATCAGCATGTTGTCTGATGGCGCTGTCTGCCAGCGCTAGGCTGTCATAGCAGGACACGCCGATCAGAAAGGGCTTGTGGTTTTGCTGTTGTAATTGCGCGCGCACGGTCGCAAGGGCAGCATCATCCTTGCCTAAATGAACACCGTCTGCGTCCAGTTCCAGCGCCAGTTGCCAGTCATCATTAACAATGAACAGGACCCCGGCGGCGTGACAGATGGCTCTGAGTGATGCGGCGATTGTGCGCGCCTGCGCTGCCGGCATGGTTTTCTGGCGCCACTGCAGCACGCGCATGCCGCCTTCGCAGGCCAGCGAGACTGCCTCTTGCAGGCGTTCGGCGTCATGCCATTCGGGCGTAATGCCGTATAGACCGGAGGGAAACGAGTGTGCTGTCATTGTGCGGTTATGCCTGGCGGGGTGCTGATATCGGTACAAGTATAGCGAGAAAGCGCCTGCAATTGCTTGCAGGGCACTATTGGGTAACGGATGGGGGACAGATCAGGACTTTTGCAGCCTTTGTGCCACCAGCTTGCTCATGCCCAGTTTGCGGCCATTGGCCAGCGCCTTGTGGGTATAAGTGATGGCATTTTCACAGGCTTGCGATAATGTCTGGCCCCGCGTGAGTTCGCAGGCCAGGGCAGCGCTGATCATATCGCCCGCTTCGGATTGTCCGGCCAGCGGGAAAAAGCCAAATGCAAGGCTGTGATCGCCGCCTTCAAGTAGGATATGCTGATGGACATCGTCTGGAGAGGGGCAAAACAGCGCCAGGCAGGATTTTGCCCCGGCTGCCAGAATGGCGTCGAGCACCACGGGTATCGGGTTCTCATCGTCATGGTCATCTTCCGGCGCCCATAAATTCAGGTAGCTGCAATCGACGACGACACAACTGGCCTGTGGAATCAGGGTTTCCCAGGTTGCCTGCAGCAAAGCCTCGATGTCGTCATCGGAACTGTCTTCGATGACCGACGCGTATTGGGGGCCCAGATACAGCACCAGCGGGACGCTGTCATAGTCGGCGGCAATTTGCGCGATCACACTGACATGGTCCGCATTGTACAGGCCACCGGCCCGGATTGCATTGACCGGGATGTCCTCAAGCAGGCAGCGAGCCTGATTGTCCAGTATTTCGTCGGAAATGGGATGGATTTCTTCAATAACGCCGGTGTCCTGTACCGTGACAGCAGTTAGCGCGGTAACTGCCTGACAATCGAATTGCGCGGCGGTCAGGACATCACCGGCAAGCCCGGAGCGCCCTGTCGGATCCAGATGGTTGAAAAACAGTACTGCAGGGGTATGATCAGAGGACACGAGACGTACTAAGCGAAAGACAAAAACGGTGAAAATTGCCGGTGCACAAAAAAAGCACGGCGCGGTTTTTGGGAAAGCAGGCCAAAGGTAGTATTTTAAATTAAAATGGGTATTAAAGCGTGGGCAGGCATGTTTTCGGGAACAAGCCCGATAGGCCGGCTCCATCCGATTCGTGAAGTTCTATTTTGAATGTTAGGAAATAACCGTATTATGCGTACCTGGATGTGTTTAATTTGTGGTTGGGTTTATGATGAGGAAACCGGCGTTCCTGAAGAAGGGATTGCGCCAGGGACCAAATGGGAAGACGTTCCCCCCAACTGGGTCTGTCCTGAGTGCGGTGCGCGCAAGGAAGACTTTGAAATGATGGAAATCTGACGCGTCACGTCAAAAGGAAGGACCATGATCGAACCCGAAGACAAAAAAGCATCTGAATTTGTCAGCCTGGCGAACCAGTTCCTCATGGCCATGCCTTCTCAGACTTCCGATATTTTCGAAGGCGGTGTGGTCTATGTTTGCGAACATTCCGAAGACGGTGCCCTGGGGCTGTTGCTGAACCGGCCCACCGATCTGTCTGTCGAGCAACTGCTTGAGCGCCTGGAGCTGGAAGTGAATGCCGACCTGGCAGCGCAGACTGTATTTTATGGCGGGCCGGTCCAGACGGATCGTGGTTTCGTGTTGCACCATCCTGCCGGACATTATCGTTCCAGCGTCGTGCTGGGCGATATGGCGCTCACCACTTCGCGCGACGTGCTGGAAGATCTGGCGCGCGGCGAAGGCCCGCAGCAAATTTTTATTACCCTGGGTTATGCTGGCTGGTCTGCGGGTCAGCTGGAGCAGGAAATGGCGGCCAATGCCTGGCTCAATGTCGGCGCAGACCGCAATATCATATTCAACAAGCGACCCGCGGACCGCTATACGGCAGCGCTGGCCCTGCTTGGCATCGAACCCGCGGCTTTATCCGGTGATGCAGGGCATGCCTGAAGAAACCTTGCTGGCGTTCGATGCCGGCATGAAGAAAACCGGCGTGGCCCTGGGCAATACCCTCACACGTCAGGCCCGTCCGTTGTGCATTATTCGTGAAGTGACGCGCGATGGCCGCTTTGCCCGTATTGCAACGTTGCTGCAGGAGTGGCAACCCGAAAGAGTAGTGGTGGGCCTGCCGCTTACCACCAGCGGCGATGAACAGCCTGCCTCCAGATTTGCCCGGCGCTTTGCCAATCAATTGCATGGCCGCTTTGGCCTGCAGGTTGAGCTGGTAGACGAACGGGGTTCCAGCATGGAAGCGCAGGCACTTCTTGGCAATAATAAAGAAGATGATGCCATGGCGGCCGCAGTTATTCTTCAACGCTATCTGGATAGCTTAAAATAACGGCAACTTTGCTAACAGGATAGGAAAACCATGACAGGCAGCCTGCCCAGCGCCGAAGAACTTTACGCGCATCTGAAAAATGCCCTGAGCGACAAGCTAAGGGGCACCAACCCGGCCAACACTTATTTAGTGGGTATTTATTCAGGAGGCGCCTGGCTGGCACGGCGACTCTGCGCCGATCTGCAGCTACCCAATCAGCCCGGCACCCTCAATACCAGTCTGCATCGCGATGATTACAACCGCATCGGCCTGCATTCGCAGACGCAGCCAAGCCACGTCCCGTTTGAAGTGGAAGGCGCACATATTTTCCTGATCGACGATATTCTTTTTACCGGCCGTACGATCCGGGCCGCCCTCAATGAACTATACGATTATGGCCGGCCGGCTTCGGTTCGGCTTGGCGTGCTGATTGACCGCGGTGGTCGTGAGCTGCCTATTGCGCCCGATATCTGCGGTGGCGTGCTGCCTTTGCCGCGAGGCCGCAATTATGTTCTGGCTACTGATGATGACTCCCGTTTTACCCTGACCATGGAAGAGGAACCCCGCCATGTTTAACCCGCAATTGAACCGGCATGGCGAGCTGACCCATCTGCTGTCTACAGAGGGTCTGCCGCGCGACATTCTGACCCACATTCTGGATACGGCCCAGACCTTTGTACCGATGGCGGAACGCGACATCAAGAAGGTGCCGCTGTTGCGAGGCAAAAGCGTATTCAATCTGTTTTTTGAAAACTCCACCCGTACCCGTACCACATTTGAAATAGCAGCCAAGCGGCTTTCGGCCGATGTCTATAACCTGAACATTAATGTGTCGTCTACTGCAAAGGGCGAGTCGCTGCTCGATACCATCAGCAATCTGACGGCCATGCAGGCCGATGTCTTTGTGGTTCGGCACGAGGCCAGCGGGGCGCCATATCTTATCGCCCGCAACGTTGAGCCGCATATCCATGTGATCAATGCCGGGGACGGACGCCATGCGCACCCGACGCAAGGCCTGCTGGATATGTATACCATTCGCCATTTCAAGAAAGATTTTTCCGGGCTGACGGTCGCGATTGTGGGTGATATTCTGCATTCCCGGGTTGCCCGGTCCGACATTCACGCGCTCACTACACTGGGTGCGGCCGAAGTACGTGCCATTGGCCCGCTCACGCTGCTGCCGGGCGGGCTGGAGCAAATGGGTGTCAAGGTGTTTACCGATATGCGTGAAGGACTGAGGGATGTCGATGTGGTGATGGTGCTGCGTTTGCAGAACGAGCGCATGAAGGGCGCGTTGCTGCCTTCTTCGCAGGAATATTTCAAGCATTACGGGCTGACGCAGGAAAAACTGGCTTACGCCAAACCGGACGCGATCGTCATGCACCCGGGCCCCATGAATCGGGGTGTGGAAATTGATTCGGCCGTCGCGGACGGACCGCAGGCGGTTATTCTCAATCAGGTAACATTCGGGATTGCTGTAAGAATGGCAGTCATGAGCATTGTAGCTGGAGCATCTCAGTGAAAATAGTAATCAAAGGGGGCCGGCTGCTTGACCCGGCTTCTGGTACAGACCAGATCGGTAACCTTTATATTGCGGCCGGACGCATTGTTGGCACGGGCCAGGAACCGGAGGGGTTTGCGGCGGCACGCAGCATTGACGCCACAGGCAAACTGGTGATTCCCGGTCTGATCGATCTTTCCGTTCGTTTGCGTGAACCTGGCTTTGAGCATCGCGCGACGCTGGAGTCGGAAATGCAGGCCGCGCTCGCAGGTGGTGTGACCAGCCTGGTACTGCCGCCCGATACCGAACCGGCACTGGATGAGCCCGGTCTGGTGGAAATGCTGAAACACCGTGCCCGCCAATTGCATCAGGCCAACCTGTATCCTCTGGGGGCGATGACCAATCGTCTTGAAGGCAAGATCATTACCGAGATGGCCGAGCTGACCGAAGCCGGCTGCATCGCCTTTTCCCAGGCTTCACTGCCGCTGATTGATACGGGTGTACTGTTGCGCAGCATGCAGTACGCCAAAACCTATGGCTATACTTTGTGGTTCACGCCGCTGGAGGCTTCGCTATCCAAAGGGGTGGCCGCCAGCGGATCCTTCGCTTCGCGTCTGGGACTGGTCGGCGTGCCGGAGCAGGCCGAAACCATTGCCTTGCATACGCTGTTCGAATTGCAGAAAATCACGGGCACGCGCCTGCATATTTGTCGCCTGTCCAGCGCGGCCGGGATTGCTCTGGTGCGTCAGGCCAAGGCAGAGGGACTGCCGGTAACCTGCGATGTGTCGCTCAATCATTTGCACCTGACAGATCTGGATATCGGTTATTTCGATAGCAATTATCGGCTGGATCCGCCCCTGCGTGGTCAGCGTGATCGCGCTGCGATTCGTGCCGGGCTTGTTGATGGAACGATTGATGCGGTCTGCTCGGATCATACGCCTGTAGACGATGATGGCAAGTTGCTGCCCTTTGCCGAAGCCGAGCCCGGCGCTACCGGCGTGGAACTGTTGTTCTCTCTGGTGCTCAAATGGGCCCGGGAAGAAAAGCTGCCGCTGGCGCAGGCGCTGGGGCTCATTACTACCGGGCCTGCGGCGATTCTGAAAGCAGGTGCACCGTCCTTGCCAGGTTGCGGTACGCTGGCGGTGGGGGCGCCGGCTGATCTGGCGATTGCCGATGCCGACGCGGCCTGGACGGTCGGGCGCGACACCTTGCTCAGTCAAAGTGCCCATACGCCTTTCGTCGGTTACGAGCTGCCTGGTAAAGTCGTGATGACGCTGGTAGGTGGTCGCAGCGTGTGGGAGTTTGTGTGATCGCGTATTTACGGTTTGCTGTCAGGGCGTTTTTTCTAATTTTGCTGTTACTCTCGGGGCTGCTGACTGCTGCGATTGCATTGCCGTTTATGAACCGGGCGGTGCAGGATGCCGTGACCAAGGCCTGGTCATGCTGCCTGATGCTGGTGTGTGGTGTGAAAGTGGTGCGTCACGGTACGCCCATCATGAGCGGTCCGGTCTTATGGGTAGCCAACCATGTGTCGTGGATTGATATTTTTATTCTCAACAGCTGGCGGGCCACGTCGTTTATTGCCAAACAGGAGATCCGCCGCTGGCCGGTGATCGGCTGGCTGGTGGCCAGAGTAGGCACGGTGTTTATTGAAAGAGGGCAGCGTCAGGCCATCGGTCGCGTTAGCGACAGTATGAAAAGCTTGTTCGAGCGTAATATCTGCGTCGGATTGTTTCCCGAAGGTACCACTTCCGATGGTCTGGATGTCAAGGCATTCAGCACCAGTTTGTTCGAGCCCGCCATGCGTGCGCAGGTCGCGATTCAGCCGGTTGCGCTGGTGTTTTGGTATGAAGGTCAGCGTAGCGGAAAAATGGCGTTCATTGGCGATCAGACTCTGATTGGCAATATCTGGGTTCTGCTGAGTGCCAGTCATGTCTGCGTTGAGGTTTATTGTCTGCCCGCCGTCACGCAAAATGGTCAGGCATCGGAATTGAGTCGCGCGCAACTGGCCGCTCAGGTACGCGAAGCGATTCTGGCCAAAGTGGTACAGCGCTGAACGTACACATGGGACCGGGCAGGGCGCGCTTTACCCGACCCCTGCCGGTTCTGGCTACGGCGCGGTGCTTGCCCGGCCGCTGATTACTTGCCGTGCTGCTTGCAGCTTATCTGAATAAGCTTGCGATCGCTTAGCCGCATGGCAGTGAGTTTCCCACCCCACACGCAACCGGTGTCCAGGGCCATAAGATTCTTGCGAATCAGCAAACCCAGGGTTGACCAGTGGCCGAAAATAATGGGGATATCGGCGGTTTTACGGTCGGGCACGTCAAACCATGGTACCAGTCCGGCATGGCTGCTACCACCGGGCGCCTCTTTAGAGGCAAAATCCATTTCGCCCTGTTTGGTGCACAATCGCATGCGGGTAAAGGCGTTGATAATCACCCGCAGTCGTTTTGCACCTGATAGCCCGTCCTTCCACTGGACGGGTTCATTGCCGTACATTTTCTGCAGGTTCTTTTTCCATTTGTCGCTGATCAGCGCCTGATGTGCTTCCTCGGCCAGCGCCAGGGTCTTGTCCAGATCCCATTTGGACATGACTCCGGCATGCACCATCAAATGTCCGGCATCGTAGTGGGCCAGTGGACGATGCCGTAGCCAGTCGATCAATTCATCAACATGCTTGTCTCTGAGAATCGCATCGAATGTGTCCGATTTGTTCTCATTGCGTATGCCCGCATGAACGGCCAGCATATGCAAATCGTGGTTGCCCAGAATACTGACGGCACGGTCACCCAGTTTGATAATGCGTTTGAGCGTGCGCAAGGACTGCGGCCCGCGGTTGATCAGATCGCCGGCAAACCAGAACCGGCAATGGGGATCTTTCTCAATCAACGGATGTTCGAGCAGTTCGTCCAGTGCGCCACAACAACCCTGTAAATCTCCTACAGCCCAGATATTCATTACGTCGCAGCCTTTCCTGAAAGTGGTGCGCGCTGCATACGCGGGGTCCGCCGGGATTCCATGAGATAGAGCGCAAGCATGGCGATCAGCATGGCGATCGTATTAGGCATGAGTGCGGTAAACCATGGCGGCAGATTCTTCAGCATGCCCACATTCAGCGCAAGCTGGTTAATCATATAGAATGCAACGCCCAGTAAAATACCCAGGAACACCTTGCCGCCGACTCCGCCCTTGCGGGTTTGCATGAATCCGATAGGCGCCGCAATGGTAATCATGACAAGTAACGTAAACGGATAACTCAGTTTCCGCCACAATGCGACAACCTGCCGGTTGGTCTGCAGCTTGTTCTGCTCCAGGTATGAAATGTAATCAAGCAACGACACTGTCGACATGCGGTCCGGCTGCATTTGACCGGCCAGCAGGCGATTGGGGGTAAGCGTCGTTTTCAGTTCCAGCGTAGGCAGAACCGTACGCCTGGCAACATCTGAAACCGGCTTATTGGGGTCGGCCAGTGCTGCTTTGGCATCGATCAGGCTGGTAATGTGTACCACATCGGTCAGGGTCAGTGTGTTGTGACTGAAGTGTCCTGTCCTGGCATGGTCAAGAGAAATAAAGCGGCTTTCGTCCGCGTTGTAAGTGATGATGCGAATGTCTTGTACACTGCCCTGATCGCGAAGTTGTGCGATGTTGATGGTACGAATATTGCCGTCCTCATCGGGTTCACGAAACCAGTTGCCCGAGTTCATTTGTCCGCCGCTGGCTTTGCCCAGGTACTTCAGGCTGGCTTCGCTGGTCATGAGTTCCGCGCGGGGAGTGACAAACTCCGACAAGACGAAGGCACCGAGCATAAGGGGAATGGTAATGGTCCAAAGCATGAGCAGTAACGAAATGCTGCTGACGCCTGAAACGCGCAATATGACCAATTCGTTGCGTTGGGCCAGGCTGGCCAGCGCCAGTACCGATCCGATAAGCAGGCCGATGGGCAACAGGTCATAAAGACGAGTTGGCAATTGCAATACTTGCAGATAGAGGAGCGACAGCAACGGGAACTTGTCGCTGATGCTGTCCAGTTCATCTATCAGGGCAAAAAAGGTGAACAGACCGACGAGCGCCACCAGTACAGCTACGGTGGAGCGGTAAATTTCTGTCCCTAGATATTGTCTTGCGGTGCGCATGTGTTCTATTTATTTCCAGTCAGACGCGGAAATGTGTCGCGGACTCAGAGCCGTTGATTTTACTGTTGTTTGGGCGCTCATACCAGCCTAACAGCTTATCGTCGATAAATTCGCGGACCCTGTTGCCGGCTGAAATAATGCCCGGCCAGGGCGGTGCTCGTCGTGGCGTCGTGGGTCACATTGCCGATGTCGTGTTTTGTATTTTAGCGTTGATTGCGATCTGATAAAGTAACCGGTTGGTAACGGAACATATCGTCATTGCTTTCTGACTTCACCATCATTTGCATTTATGCCATCCGGATCGGCGAGCCGGTGCGGTCGTACCTTATTCGGGCAGGACGGCGCTGCGCATGCGGGCGGAAATGGTCCGGCCGCGCGATAGCACATAACGCGACTGCATGTTCTTGCCATAGACCCTTGGGTTGGGCAAAATGGCGGCCAGACGTGCGGCCTGAGAAGCAGACAGGTGTGCTGCGTCTACTTTGAAATAGTGGCGCGCAGCAGCCTGGGCACCGAAAATACCGGTGCCGTATTCGACAACGTTCAGATACAGTTCCAGAATCCGCTGTTTAGACATGATCGCTTCTATCATATACGTAATGATCAGTTCCTGCCCCTTGCGAATATAGCTGCGGTCGGCCGATAGAAACAGGTTTTTGGCAAGCTGCTGGGTAAGGGTGGAGCCACCACGACGGCGAGTATGGCCGGCTTCCTCCTGGCGTTCGTTATATCGCCAGGCCTTACGGATTGCCTCCCATTCGACCCCGCCGTGTTCGGTAAAGCGGGCATCCTCGGCGGCAATGACGGCTTTTTTCAGATTCGGGCTGATCGCCTCGTAGGGCGTCCATTCGTATTGAATGCTCACAGGCGGATCCTGGGCTGCCAGCTGGCTGGCCTGTTCGCGCATATACGCACTGCCACCGGGATTGAATACGCTATACCAGAGTACCCAGGCGAACAGATAGACCTGATAGAGCAGAATGACTGCAATCAACAGGCCGACAAGATCGGCAAGGGAGCGGGCGATCGACTGCGAGCGTACACGTTCGGCAATGCCGGTCACCACTGCGCAGGCGATACTTCCAACTGTTTCGAGCATCAGCGCGATTCCGTCAGTTCCGTGCGTAGCGCAGCAAGAACCGGCACCGCGTCGGGTTCAATCTGGTTCCAGATGCGGAAGCTTTCGGCACCCTGGTAGACCAGCATGCCCAGGCCGTCTGATGTATGGAGGGCGCCAGCGGCACGCGCCTGTTGCAGAAACGGGGTGTCGCCACTTGCCGTATAGAGCATATCGTAGGCAACGCTGTCGGCGCGGAACACGCTGTCGGGCAGGGGGAGGGGCTCTCCGGACAGGCTGCTGGAGGTCGCATTGATGATGATGTCCCAGTTGCCTTGCAGCGCAGAAAATGCCGATGCCGTTACCTGTGCCTGGGTCGCTGGCGGTACCGTCGCCTGAGCGGCGAGGGCATGGGCTTTGTCTTCGGTACGGTTCACAATGTGCAGATGTGCGCAGCCGGCCTGAAGCAACGCGGGCAGCACGCCGCGCGTGGCTCCGCCGGCACCGATCAATAGAATACGGCTTTCCCGCAAGGTCACGTGCTGGCGCAGCATGTCATTGACCAATCCGACGCCATCGGTATTGCAGGCGTGTATAGCGCCATTTTCCTGCCACAGGGTATTGGCCGAGCCGGCAGCCCTGGCGCGCTCGGAAATGTGGGAGCCGGCCAGGGCGTAGGCCTGCTCCTTGAATGGCAGTGTGATGTTCAGACCGCGACCGCCATTGGCAAAGAACTGTCTTACATGCTCGTTAAAATTTGCGGGTTCAACGCATTGCCTGATGTATTCAATCTGCAGGCCGGTTTGCAGGCCAAAAAGGGTGTGCAGGCGCGGCGACAGGCTGTGTTTGATCGGGTTGCCAAGAACGGCGAAGATGCGTGGCGTGTTCATGTTGCGGCTGCCTCGGTGTCTGCTTGTGCCAGTCCGGCGTATTCTGCGTCAATGTGCAGGCTCAGCTCATCGGTGCCGCGTACATTGATGATCATACGGTCGTTACGTTCAAGTTCCGGTACACCGTTCACTTCGATAACCAGCGGGATTTCTTCCAGGCGTACCAGATTGTCACGAATGAAAGTGCCGTGCAGGCTGCTGCGGGACTGCTGAGTTAGCCAGCGCAGACACCAATAGCGTTCCAGCCGGCTCTGGAATTCGTGCCAGAGCGTGTATTGGGATTCGAAGGCGCCGATAATGGCGTACAAATCTGCGTCTTTGGGTTTGAATGGCGCAACCAGACGCGCCGAAACGCCATGTTCGGCCGCGGCAAGAATCTGACGCTGGTTCACGAGATCCACATAACGCCGCAGAGGCGATGTGCACCACGCATATTGTGGAACGCCGATGGATTCATGTGGCAGCGGATGGGTAGACATGCGCGTACGCCCCATTTGCTGCGAGCGGTATACGCCGGGCAGGCCATGCTCATTGAGATAACCGCCCCACTGCGTGTTGGCCAGAATCATATACTCGGCCACGATTTGATCCAGCGGTGCATTGCGCTGGCGCGGAATCAGTTCAATACGCGACTCGGGGTCATTTGCCGGCCCGTGCAGGCGGAAGGTATATTCCGTACGGTTGTTACTTTCCGGTTTACCGCGCACCTGTTCGCGCGCCGTCTTCAGGTGCTGGCCCAGTTGCCAGAGTGGGCGGAATAATTCTGCGTAAGGCAACTCGGCTGCCGGATCTTCCAGCGCTTCACGGGTTACCTGATCCAGCAGATCGTCCAGGCGCAGGTTCTCGCGAATCGTGACGGTTTCGGCGCGGGTGACCGTTTCGTGGATCTCGCCGGTGGCAATATTGGCCGTGACATACAGGGACAGCGCCGGCACGGGTCTGCCAGCATCCAGCGAAAACATGCTGATCAGGCTGTCGCTTTGCATGGGAATCTTATCGCCGGGCATATAGAGTGTGGACATGCGATTTCGCGCCAGTTTGTCCAGATCCGAATCGCGTGTAACCACCAGCGCCGGCGCGGCAATATGCACGCCAATCCGGTACAGATCACCGTCGATATGTGTTGCCGACAGGGCGTCATCAATTTCGGTAGTGCTGATGTCGTCGATTGAATAGGCTAATACATCGCTGGATGGCAGCGCGGGTATGGCCGGAATGTCCAGTTCGGGAACCTCGGTTCCTTTGGGAAAGTGCTGTTTGAGGAATCGATCCAGATGCAAGGCGAGCGCGTGCGGATACACGCCCAGCTCCAGCAGCAGGGTCTCGGCAGACTTGCCGCTCTCGTCCAGCGCCTTCTCGAAGGCTTTCCACTGCAGTGTATTTTTGTCCGGGCGGATCAGGAAGGTACGGGCGGCATCGCGCAAGTCTTCTGGCAGCGTACCGGCCAGCATGGCATTGGTCCAGGCCTGCTGCTGTTCTGCCTGACGCTGTTTCTTTTCCAGCGCGGCCAGTGCCGCCTGCAAAATATCTGCCGGCGCCGCCTTGTAATGGCCTTTGCCCTTGCGGTGAAAGTAGGCCGGCGCACTATGCAGGCGCAACAGGATCGCTGTTTTTTCGGTAATGGACGGTTCGTGCCCGACATACTCGAGCGCCATGTCCTGAGCTGAAAATTCATCTTGCGGCGCGCATTCCCACAGAAATTGCAGGTCAATGTCTTCGCTTGTTGCCCGTGCCTGTTCGAGCATGGTTTGTGGCTCTATGCCATCAAAGGTAAAAATGACTGCGTTGCGCTTGATTTTGCTGCGTTTACCGCTGACCGATTCAACCTGGAGTGTCGAATCGGCTTCGGAATGAATTTTTTCAGCCTTGAAGCTGCCGTCGTCTTCAAAAACCACGTACATGAATATGAGTTCCTACTTGGAGGCGGTGAAATCGAGAATGGCAGGGAGGTAACGTTCAAACATGGAAAATGCGTGGTCCCCTCCCTGTATCAGTGTGAGGCGTGCGCCATCGTAGCGATGGGTCATTTCCTGCCAGTCCAGCAGCTCGTCGCCGGTGCAGGCCAGCAGATAATAGCGCTGGAGCTGGGTTAGCGCCGGTCGGTACAGACCGGCCAGCGCCCGAACCGACTCGGCCGTAAATGAAAAAGGCGCATCGCTGTGAAATTTTGTGCTGTGACCCAGCTGGGTAGAGAGGTCACGGACTGCATATATAGCCGGATTGATAAGGACGGCCTTGCATTTCAATTCTTCTTTGAGCCAGGTGGCGTAGTAGCCGCCAAGCGACGAACCGATCACGGTCAGATCTTGCATGTTGCCGGACGGGCACAGTCGCTTTGCGTGCGTCATGGCCAATGCAATGGCCGCATGAGGATCATCGGGCAGATCGGGCGCGGCCAGCTCGTGCGAGCGCCCGGCAGCAGCCATTGCCTGTTGCAATTGCTGTGATTTGGCCGAAAGAGACGACGAACGGAAGCCGTGCAGGTAAAGAATCATGAGAATGTTATGAAACCGTTTGTGTCGCAGCCTGTTGCAGGGCCAGCAGCAGTTTTTCATGGATGCCGCCGAAGCCGCCATTGCTCATGACCAGAATAACGTCATCGGGCTGGGCCTGCCTGCTGACGTCCTGAATCAGCACGTCCAGATCGCTGTAGCCCTGAGCAGGGACGGCGCTGCCCGCAAAGATCTCGGCCGGATCCCAGCCCAGTGCATGTTTGCCGGATTTGGCGCCAAAACAGTATATACGGTCGGCCAGCGCCAGTGCCTGCGGCAGCCTGGCGGCCATGGTGCCCAGTTTCATGGTATTGGAGCGAGGTTCAAGCACGGCAAGAATGCGGCGTGCGCCAACCTGCTTGCGCAAGCCGTCCAGGGTCGTTTCAATGGCCGTCGGGTGATGGGCGAAGTCATCAAAAACCTGGATACCGTTGACCGTGCCACGCAGTTCCATGCGGCGGCGGATACCCGAAAATCGCGACAGTGCGGCAATGGCAGCGGTCACCGGCACGTTCACATGGCTGGCGGCAGCAATAGCAGCGAGTGCATTGCTGGCATTGTGGGCACCGGTGAGTGCCCAGTTAACCTCGCCCTGGGGTTCGCCGTCACATAGAACGGTAAAGCTGCTCATGTCGGCCTGGCCTGCTTTGAAGGTCCAGCGCCCGCCCGGGCCGAACTGATCCTGCTGGGACCAGCAGCCTCGCTGCAGCACCCGTTCCAGTGCCTGATCCTGCGGTGGATAAATAATGCAGCCGCTTTGTGGCACGGTTCGCACTAAATGATGAAATTGCGTTTCGATGGCGGCAAGATCCGGGAAAATGTCGGCGTGATCGTATTCCAGATTGTTCAAGATGGCCGTACGGGCGTGATAGTGAACAAACTTGGAACGCTTGTCGAAAAAAGCCGTATCGTATTCATCGGCCTCGATGACAAAATAGTGTTGCGCCGGGTCGTATTTTGCGGAAATGCCCAGATTGGTGGCAATGCCCCCAATCAGAAAATTGGGATTCAGGCCTGCATCCTGCAGGATCCAGGTGAGCATGGAGCTGGTGGTGGTTTTACCATGCGTGCCTGCCACGGCCAGAACATGCTGGCGCTGCAGAACATGATCGCCCAGCCATTGGGGGCCGGACACATACGGCAGGCCCTGGTCCAGAATGGCTTCCATTAGCGGATTGCCGCGGGTGACCACGTTGCCGATCACAAATAGATCGGGCTTGAGAGCGGTCTGGGCGGCATCGAACCCTTCGATCAGGTCGATACCCTGTTCCTGCAGTTGTGTACTCATGGGAGGGTACACGCCTGTATCGCAGCCCGTGACTTTGTGTCCGGCCGCGCGCGCAATCAGGGCCAGACCGCCCATAAAAGTGCCGCAAATGCCCAAGATATGTAAATGCATAAATTTCTCCTGAGCGGTATTTTAAGCGGAATCAGTCACAACGCGGCAATTGCATCGCCCAGTAGGTAGAATTAGCAATATGTATGTCATATAGCCGCTGCCGTCCCGGGTGCGTTGTTTCGGTTGCCGGAACACAATTGCCCGCTCGCGCTGACGGTATCGTTATTTTCATACAACGTTTAAAACACAATGAGTATGAGCAGAATGAATCGCAGACAGTTCGTTGGGGCCGGCATGGTTTGGCCTTTCCTGTTGATGAGCCCACCGGTGCGGGCCGCAGCAAAGTTGAATGAAGATGTGTCGACGGTGGACGAGGCGGCGCTCAATGAGCTGCTGACGCTATCATTGCCTGATCTGAAGGGCACGGCGGTGTCTTTGCGTGATCTGGCTGATGGACGCCTGACTGTTCTGAATTTCTGGGCCTCCTGGTGCGCGCCCTGCGTGAGGGAAATGCCGGCACTGGACGCGCTGCATCAAAAACAGGCTTCAGTTAATGTCGTGGGCATTGGACTGGATACCGTCGCCAATATTGAAGCGTTTGCGCGTAAAACGCCGGTATCTTACCCCTTACTGACGGCAGGTGCCGGTAAAATCGCGCTGATGCGTAGACTGGGCAACCCCAAGGGCGGACTGCCGTTCACGCTCGTGCTGGATGAGAAGGCCGGACCGCTGGCTACAATCCTGGGTGAAATCGCGATGGATGAGCTGGCTGCGTTCGCGAATCGGCATGCCTGAGCGTGCGCCAGACGGGCGGATTGGTAGATTTTAATAGACAAAAGCATGAAATTGCCGTTAAATACGAGTTTATTTGCTTATAGACTGGCGCTCAATGACGCAAAAGGTACTGGTTCTTAATGGTCCTAATCTAAATCTGCTGGGTACGCGCGAACCGGATGTCTACGGTCGGCAGACGCTGCAGGACATTCACGAAGCATTAATGCTTGCCGCAAGTGAAGCCGGCGTGCAATGCGAATGTTTCCAGAGCAACCATGAGGGCGAGCTGGTCGAAAAGATTCACTCAGCGCGTAACAATACCGCGTTCATTGTCATCAATGCCGCAGCGTATACGCATACCAGTGTCGCCTTACGCGATGCCCTCGGTGCCGTGGCCATTCCGTTCATAGAGGTACATATTTCCAATGTACATCAACGCGAATCTTTCCGGCATCACTCCTATCTGGCAGACAAGGCAGTCGGAGTCATTTGCGGACTGGGTGCCGACGGTTATATGGCAGCCCTGCAATACGCGATAAAACATCATTTAAAACAGAGCCCGAAAACGGCGTCTGTCTGACAATCAACTCGAAGCATGGAATAAATATGGATCTCAGAAAACTGAAAACGTTAATAGATCTGGTTGCCGAATCTGGCATCGCAGAACTTGAAATCACCGAAGGTGAAGGCAAGGTCCGCATCGTCAAGTTCTCCCAGACGCTGCAGCCGGTAGCACCGGTGCAGCCACAGCCGGCAACGGTGGCCGCTGCGCCAGCTGCTGCCGCAGCGCCAGCCGCGCCCGCTGCGCCGGCAACGCCCGCCGGGCACATTGTCAAGTCTCCCATGGTTGGAACTTTCTACCGTGCGCCTAACCCCAGTTCTCCTCCTTTTGTTGAAGTGGGTGCCACCGTTTCCGAAGGCGATGCGCTGTGTATTATTGAAGCCATGAAGCTGCTCAATGAGATTGAAGCGGACAAATCCGGTGTGATCCGGGAAATTCTGGTTGAGAATGGCGAACCCGTTGAGTTTGGCCAACCACTTTTCGTGATTGCCTGAGTATGTTTGAAAAAATCCTGATTGCAAACCGGGGTGAGATCGCCCTGCGGATCCAGCGCGCCTGCCGCGAATTGGGTATTAAAACAGTGGTCGTGCATTCCGAGGCCGACCGCGACGCCAAATATGTACGTCTTGCCGACGAGTCAGTATGTATCGGCCCTGCACCCGCCCAGCAGAGTTATCTGCATATGCCGGCCATTATTTCTGCTGCAGAAGTGACCGATGCCGAGGCGATCCACCCTGGCTATGGTTTCCTGGCAGAAAATGCCGATTTTGCCGAACGGGTTGAGCGTTCCGGTTTTGTATTCATTGGCCCGCGTCCGGAATCCATTCGCATTATGGGTGACAAGGTCAGCGCCAAGCAGGCGATGATTGCTGCCGGCGTGCCGGTTGTACCTGGTTCAGAAGGCGCGCTGCCCGATGATCCTGCCTATATGATGGAAACAGCCCGCAAGGTAGGTTATCCGGTCATCATCAAGGCCGCGGGTGGTGGTGGCGGGCGTGGTATGCGCGTAGTCCACACCGAGGCTGCACTGGTGAGTGCCGTGAATCTGACCAAGGCAGAAGCACAGGCAGCATTCAATAATCCCGAAGTGTACATGGAAAAGTATCTGGAAAATCCGCGGCACGTGGAGATTCAGATTCTTGCTGACGGCAAAAAAGACGCCGTCTGGCTGGGTGAGCGCGATTGCTCAATGCAGCGTCGCCACCAGAAAGTCATTGAAGAGGCGCCGGCGCCTGGCATTTCGCGCAAACTGATCGAACGCATTGGTGAGCGTTGTGCCGAAGCCTGCCGCAAAATGGGTTACCGCGGTGCGGGTACCTTCGAGTTCCTGTACGAGAACGAGGAATTCTATTTCATTGAAATGAATACCCGTATTCAGGTTGAGCACACCGTCACCGAATGCATCACAGGTATTGATCTGGTACAGCAGCAGATCTTTATTGCCGCAGGCGAGCCGTTCAAGCTGCGCCAGCGTGATATTGTCTTTAAAGGTCATGCCATCGAGTGCCGTATCAACGCTGAAGATCCCTATTCATTCATGCCATCGCCCGGCCTGATCACCAACTGGCATGTGCCTGGTGGTCCGGGTGTTCGGATTGATTCACATGTGTTCAATGGCTATCGGGTACCGCCCAATTATGACTCCATGATCGCCAAGCTCATCACGTTCGGCGACACGCGTGAACAGGCGATTGCCCGCATGAACCTGGCGCTGTCTGAAATGGTCGTGGAAGGGATTCAAACCAACATTGCACTGCATCGTGAACTCATGACCGATGCGCGTTTTGTCGAGGGTGGAACCAGTATCCATTATCTGGAACACAAACTCGAACAACGAGCAAAATAATCGAGTCAGCAGAAAAGGTCTTCGGACCTTTTTTTGCAACGACGCAAGAGGATAGGCCATGCGGGAACTAGTATTATCGTGCTCGGAAGACCGGGCGGAAGCGCTGTCGGATATATTGCTTGAGCTTGGCGTGCTGTCGGTATCGGTAGAAGATGCCGACTCGGGCACCGAGCATGAAACGCCACTGTTCGGCGAGCCTGGCGGGGAGCCTGATGTTCAGGCCTGGCATCACAATCGTGTTGTTGCGTTACTGCCAGACGATGTGGAGCCGCAAGTGCTTCTGCAGGCGCTGGAACAGCAGGCGGGCGAACAATATGCTGCTACGGCAGTCGTCAGAGAGGTGGCCGATACCGATTGGGTACGACTGACTCAATCGCAGTTTGACCCTATCAGCATTACCGACCAGATCTGGATCGTGCCCAGCTGGCATCGCGAGAACCCGGACGTGCCCGGTGCCGATGCAGATGCCGGTACGATTCTGATCGAACTGGATCCGGGACTGGCTTTCGGAACCGGCAGTCATCCTACGACGCACTTGTGTGCGCAATGGCTGGCCGCTCATCTGCAGCAGGGGCAGCGTGTGCTCGATTACGGTTGTGGTTCGGGCATTCTGGCCATCATCGCCGCCAAACTGGGGGCGCGTGAAGTCATTGGTGTCGATATCGATGAGCAGGCCGTGCAATCGACCCGCGACAATGCCCAGAACAATCAGGTGCGTATCGAAGCCTGCCTGCCGGATGGCTTGCAGCCCGGTACATTTGATGTGGTTGTGGCCAATATTCTGTCCAATCCACTCAAAGTACTGGCGCCCATGTTATGCGGCCGGGTGGCGTCTGGCGGTCAGTTGATTCTGTCCGGGGTGTTGGAGCGGCAGGCACAGGAAGTGGCTGCTGCCTATGCGCCGTGGATCGACATGTCGATTTGGCGCAGTCATGATGGATGGGTTTGCCTGGCCGGCACTCGCAAGCAGACCTGAGAGGCATGTATGAAAACGCGTTGTCCAGATTGCAGTACCCGCTTTGATGTGACTCCGGCGCAGTTGAATGCGCGTGAGGGCAAGGTGCGTTGCGGCGTTTGCTCCACCGTTTTCAACGCCTTCGAACATGAGGTGGACGATGAGACCGATTTCCCGGTCCTGCAGGCTGAACAACCCCACACCGATACGCTTTCTGCTGGCTCTGAGCCAGCGCCCGCATCCCGCCATTCCTTGCGTGATGTACGTGACACAGATCGCCAGGCGCGTGCCGCTGCGTCACCAAGGCAGTATCATGAGGATGCCGATCCGCTATCGGACCAGGCGATTGAACCGACCCTGGACGAGCTGGACGATCGGTCCACGCCGCGAAGAGGACGGGTGCGCGATCGCGACCGGGGAGCTGGCGAGCGTTTCCTGGTGGATGCGCCCAGCCTGTCGGGCAGCGGCGCCTATAATCAGGATGGTCGGGGAGCGGCGCCCCGGGTGCACGTGGAAGGCCAGTATCGTCGACGCGTGCAGCGTGACACCGAGTATGATGACCCAGAGCACAGCAACGGTAGCGGTCTGATCTGGTTTCTGGCCGTATTGTTCGCGCTGATTATTCTCTTTGCTCAGGGCGCTGTGGTGTTCCGGAACCAGATTGTCAATGTAGCACCAACCCTGCGCCCCCAGCTTGTGCAATTGTGCAGTTTCGTGGGGTGTGAGGTCGGTTACACGCGCTCCGTACGCCATTTAGCCATCCTGAAGCCGGCCTTGCGCCAGGTAAAGACGCCGGCGACGACCGCCGACATCCACAGTTTCAGGCTGCAGGCGATCCTTAAAAATAACGATACCATTGCCCAGCCGTTACCGTCGCTGGTACTGAGCTTAAAGGATGCGTCCGAGTCCGTTTCTGCCCGACGTATCATCAAGCCTGAAGAATATCTGCTGCCCGATGCGCAAAAGCGGGCGTTCCAGCCAAATGACGAAATTGCCATCGATCTGCCGGTGCAGGTCAGTCGTACCGACGTGGCCGGTTTCGAATTGAGTTTGTTTTATCCCTGAAGGTTTTTCAATGAATAATGCAGTTCTTATTTGCGGCTCGGTGGCCTTTGACACCATCACGACCTTTGAGGGTCATTTCAAGGATCACATCCTCCCGGAAAATATCAAGTCATTGAGTGTGTCCTTCTTTGTGCCCACCATGCGCAAGGAATTTGGTGGTTGTGCAGGCAATATCGCCTACAACCTCATGCTGCTTGGTGGCAATCCAGTGCCTGTCGCCACTGTCGGGCCCGATGCGGGTGATTATCTGGCGCATATGCGCAGCCTGGGTATCGATACTCGTCTGGTACGTGTGCTGGACGACATGTTCACACCGCAGTGCCATATCACTACCGATCTGTCGGGCAATCAGATCGCGGCATTCCACCCGGGCGCCATGACACGTTCTACGGAAAATGATATTGGCGAAGAGGCGGCCGCCTGGGGTATTGTTGCGCCAGACGCCAAGGACGGGATGTTCAAGCATGCCCGCGCCATGCATGCCAGCAAGGTGCCGTTTATTTTCGACCTGGGACAGGCGATGCCCCTGTTTGAACGTCAGGACCTGGAAGACATGCACGCACTGGCCGACGTCTGGACCTTTAACGACTACGAAGCCTCGGTGGTTGAGCAGCGGATGGGAAAATCCATCGACGAGCTGGCTGCAGGATTGAAGGCAGTCATCGTAACCCGCGGTGCCGAAGGCGCGACGCTGTACGAAAACGGCAGCCAGCGCGCAATCGCACCATGCAAGGCCGTCGCCGTCACCGACCCGACCGGATGTGGCGATGCCCATCGGGGCGGGCTGTTGTATGGACTGACGCTGGGCTGGTCATTTGAAGACGCCTGCAAGCTGGGCAATATCATGGGCGCCATTAAAATTGCCTCGCAGGGACCACAGAATCACAGTCCATCACGGGATGAGATTTCAGCCCTGCTGGATACGGCTTATGGTCTGCAGCTTCCTGAAAGCACGAGCTGAAAAAAAGGCCAGCCCGTACATTTTTCGGGCTGGCCGTTGTTCCAGAGGCCACAATAAATCTTAAAAAGGCATCAGGCCGGCAAGGACGATTTGCAGCACCTGCAAAATAAGAATCAGCACCAGCGGTGAGAAATCGATCATTCCCGTCCGCGGCATCAGGCGACGGATCGGATCAAGTAATGGGGCCAGCAGCGTATTGAGGACTGGCATCACCGGTTGCATGGGGTTGACCCACGACAGGATTGCCTGAAAAATGCAAAGCCAGGTGGCCAGGCTCAGCGCCCATTTCACGGTCATCAGCAAGGCGACCACGGGCAGGCGCACGAGCAGACCGTCTGCAAACCCAAAACCGCTCACCGCCATCATCAGCAGCAGTTCTACGGCGGCGCAAATAAACGCCATGAGTAAAGAGGCGCTATCTATCTTGTTTCCTGTTGGCAGAATCGTGCGCAAGGGGACGACAGCCCAGTCGGTAACGTTATTGATCAGGCGGGCGTAAGGAGTAAACGGGTGGATCCGTACCCAGTACATCCAGGCTCTGAGCAGAAAGACAGAAATCAGCAGCGAGAATACTGTCGAAATCAGAAATGTGAGGATGGAAGAAATCATGATAGATGGGCCTGAACAAAATAAAAAAACCGCCCAACCAAAGGTCGGACGGCTTGATCAATACAACTGCGGCCCGCTTCGATCGGCCCGTTTGAACCAGATCTGAGCGGCAATGCAGGAGGTGATCTGAACCTCCTGCATCTCTGTTATGAATGTGCTGTCCGGAAGGGCAACATCATTATAACCGGACTGGTGCCGCGTCTTAGGGACGACCACCCGTTGGGAATGGCCATGCTGCAGACGTATTGCTTGCGGTTTTTGCATCATCGGCTGACACGGTTTCTGCTACCGGTGCAGCCGGTGCTTTTTTCACGACTGGCTTTTTGGCAGCAGGTGTCTTCCTAGCGACCGGCTTTTTTGCAGGTGCCTTTTTCGCTACCGTTTTAGCAGGCGCCTTTTTGGCCACTGCTTTTTTAGCGACGACCTTTTTAGCAACGGCTTTTTTAGCTACTGCTTTCTTGGCTGGTGCTTTTTTAGCGACGACCTTTTTGGCAACGGCTTTCTTGGCTGGCGCTTTTTTGGCGACAGCTTTTTTAGCTACTGCTTTCTTGGCTGGTGCTTTTTTAGCGACGACCTTCTTGGCAACGGCTTTCTTGGCTGGCGCTTTTTTGGCGACGGCTTTTTTAGCTACTGCTTTCTTGGCCGGTGCTTTTTTAGCGACGGCTTTTTTAGCTACTGCTTTCTTGGCTGGTGCTTTTTTAGCGACGGCTTTTTTAGCTACTGCTTTCTTGGCTGGTGCTTTTTTAGCGACGACCTTTTTAGCTACTGCTTTCTTGGCTGGCGCTTTTTTGGCGACGGCTTTTTTAGCTACGACTTTCTTGGCTGGCGCTTTTTTGGCGACTGTTTTTTTAGCCACTACTTTTTTAGCAACGACTTTTTTGGCAGGTGTTTTCTTCACAACTGCTTTCTTTGCAGGTGCCTTTTTGGCGACTGCTTTCTTGGCTGCAGGTTTAGCTGCAGCTTTCTTTACAGCTTTCTTGGCGGTAGTAGCCATGATATTGCTCCTTAGAAAGGGTCCTAATCACAAATAGAAAATACATCTACGTAGATATAATTCAAGACAAGCAACGAAAGAGCTTGGCTTAACTACCATTTGATATGTTCCCCACGCTGTGTGCGAAACATCTCAAATGGATCTGATGAAATGAATTCAAATTTCATCATAAGCGTAAGGGTAACGCATAACGTCGCATAACGAAAGAATTTCTTATTGATATTATTGGCTTAACTCAATTTATTGAGCTCTCAGGCCGGTTGATTTGGTGTTTTGTATTCGTCTGAAATTTTCATCTTGCGCATGCACAGTGATTTTTCAAATCACTCTTCGTCATTTCAACTGTGTTTTTTTGCCGCGAATGTACATGCACGACTGGCGGCTTTCAAAACATGTTCTACCTTGGTCTGGTATTCCTGAGAATACGGGTGATGTTTCGCAAAGCCAGTGTTTATAACGCTCTGCGTCCTGTGCCTGATTTTTTAAAGCCGCCATGCAGGCGAACCGGCGTTGCGAAGATAGTGTTCCTGGCTGTTTGTTTATGGGGCTTTGTCCGGGTTCCCTGAGTGGCCAGTTGCATTCGAAAGCATGATCCTGGTGATACTGCACAAGCGCTTGCCTGTGTGCTTTGCGATGTTTTGTTAAAAACCAACATTTTTGCAACAGCAGATACGTTCAAAAGAACAAAACGCTGCGATTGAAGCAGCGTTTTGTTCTTGCGGCATGATTTTAATCTGCCGGGTTTGTGGTGATCGTTAAACCTGATTCAGTCGTTGCAGAACGAGATCACGACCCAGAATGGCAAGGACGGCATCAATGGCCGGCGTTTGTTTTTGGCCGGTAACGGCAACGCGCAATGGGATACCAAGTTGCGGCATCTTCAAACCGTTGTCGGCCAGAAACTGTTTGACCAGTGCCGCCAGGGTTGGCACATCCCATGCGTCAAGCGCAGCCGCTGCGGTGGCGAATTTTTTCAGGGTTGCACGCGCTTCATCGGTCAGTACCGTAGCAGCAAGCTGAGCATCTGCAGGCTGATAAGGGGCACAAAAGAGCATCGCGTTATCGGCCAGTTGTTCAAGTGTCTCTGCCCGATCACGGAACAGATTCAAAATGGCGACCAGATCGAGGTCTTCCGTGTTGCCGCCGCGTGCCGCAATACGTGGCGCAACATGGGCAACCAATGCGTCGTCGGTGAGTTCCCTGATGTAGTGTGCATTGACCCAATTGAGTTTTTTGGGATCCCATTGCGCGGCGGACTTCGATAGATTGCGCGTATCGAACCACTGCACAAACTGCTCGCGCGAGAACAATTCCTGGTCGCCATGGCTCCAACCCAGGCGGGCCAGATAGTTGATCATTGCTTCAGGCAAATAGCCCTGTGTATCGTATTCCATGACACTGACTGCGCCGTGGCGCTTGGAAAGTTTCTGGCCGTCAGGCCCGAGAATCATCGGCAGGTGTCCATACTCGGGCACGGGTGCGCCCAGCGCTTTCAGAATGTTGATCTGACGAGGCGTGTTGTTGACGTGGTCGTCGCCGCGAATCACATGAGTGATTTGCATGTCGTGATCGTCGACCACCACACAGAAGTTATAGGTTGGTGTGCCATCGGGACGGGCAATAATCAGATCATCCAGTTCGGCGTTGTCGATTGAAATGGGCCCCTTGAGCATATCGTTCCAGGTCACGACGCCTTCTGTCGGGTTGCGGAACCTGACAACCGGCTTGCGTCCTTCCGGTACGGGTGGCAGTGCTTTACCAGGCTCAGGGCGCCAGGTGCCATCATATTTTGGCTTGCGTCCCTGCGCCTTGGCCAGTTCGCGCATTTGCTCCACTTCTTCCGGGCTGCTATAGCAGTAGTAGGCAGTGCCTGCGTCCAGCATGGTAGCCAGCACTTCTTTATAGCGATCGATGCGCTGCATCTGATAGAAAGGGCCTTCGTCTGCATCCAGTGACAGCCATTTCATACCGTCCAGAATGGCCTGTACCGCCTGTGGCGTAGAACGCTGCACATCGGTATCCTCCACGCGCAGCACGAATGTGCCATTGTGATGGCGGGCGAAGGCCCAGGAAAACAGGGCGGTGCGTGCGCCACCCAGGTGAAGATAACCGGTAGGAGAGGGGGCGAACCGGGTGCGGACTGCTGTCGGGGCAGATTGGGGCGTATTCATTGTGATTGCTCGGCAATTGGATAAATCAGAAGAGAGTCAGTTTAAAATGTTATGAATGGCCAGAGCAAATGAATCAGCTGTTTATATAAAAAGATATGGCCCGTTCAAATCATTCAACCGTCAAGAGGATGTATGTTGCGCCACCGACTCGCGGCATTTTTTGAACCACGCTCGCTATGTGTTGTTGCCGACACCGAGCTTGCCGTTTTCACGCAGGTTCCAGCCTACCTGCGGTCCGCCACCGATTTACTACCGCTGCCAGACGACCCTGCCTTGGCGCAGCAACAGCTGTCGCAGTGGACAATGACGCCTGGCCGTGACCTTGCCGTGATTTGTGTCCGGTCCGGGTTGCTGGCTGCTGTTCTGCAGCAAATGGCAGTGGCGCCCCCGCGTGCGCTACTGTTGTTGCCCGGTCAGGTGGTTGATCAGGCGCCGCAGGACACCCGTGATCTGATTCAGGCCTGGTGTCAGGAGCATAGCGTCATGCTGCTGGGGCCGCGCGCTTTCGGTATTTATCGACCGCATCTGAATCTGAACCTGAGTCTGGCGCAGATGCAGCCGCGCGCAGGACGGATTGCCGTGATATCGCAATCGCGCATGCTGTTGCGTTCTATCATCGACTGGGCCGAAGATGTCAATTTGGGATTGTCTGCTGCCGTATCGCTGGGAGAGGTGACCGATGTTGATCTGCCGGAACTGGTGGAGTATCTGGCCACCGATCCGCGCACAGACAGCATTGCCTTGTACCTGGATAAACTCACTTCGGGCAGGGAACTGATCAGTGCGTTGCGCGCTGCATCCAGTGTGAAACCGGTGATTGTATTGCGTGCCGGTCGCTCCGATGCGGAACTGTCCGGCAGTGATGCAGTGCTGGATGCAGCGCTCAGGCGGGCAGGCGCGATTCGCGTGAATTATTTTGTTGAACTGTTTGCCGCCATCAAGGCCATGTCCTACGCCAGAAGACCGCGCGGCGGCAAGATTGCCATGCTGGCCAATGGCCGTGCGTCGGCGCAGCTGGTGCAGGATGCGATTCCTGCTGAAAGTTCCATGTTGATGGCGACCCTGACCCAGGGTACGGTCAAGTGTCTGAGCGAAATTTTTGGCGTTAGCACCCTGGTTGATAATCCGGTGATTCCCTATGTGCCGCTCACGCCCGATGCGCTGATTGAAGGCTTGCGCTGTCTGATTGCAGATAGTCAGGTAGATGCAGTCATGGTGATTCTGGCGCCGGATGAGTTTTGTGATATGCCCAAAGTGGTTGAGGCGCTGGCCGCATTCGCGCCCGGTGCGAGCAAGCCTATCGTGACCTGCCTGCTGGGAGAAGCCAAAATGCGTCCCCTGCGCCGGCTGCTGGATCAAACCGGTATGCCAGCCTTTCGCACGCCGGAAACGGCGCTCAGTGCGGTTTTGTCACTTACGTCCTATCACTATAATCAGCAACTGCTGCAGCAAACCCGTTATGTACATTCCGGACAGCGGCCGGCAGAGCTGGAACAGGCACGCGCGATTCTGGAGGCCGCCGGCAGGGAGGGGGGCGATCAGCTTTCTCGTGAACAATGTATTGCGCTGCTGGAGTGCTTTCACCCGGATGTGCACTGGGAGCGTGACGAAGAAGATGAACATTTCAGTACGCAGGACGACGTTCCTTCGGTCATGATTCGTGTCAGTCGCGATCCGATTTTCGGGCCATGGATCTGGTTTGGCGAAGGCGGACATTTGGTGCGCTTTTCTGCTTCGGATCGGGGTGTGGATCTGCCGCCGCTCAATCTGAATCTGGCTGGTAAGCTGATCGAGCGCAGCCGCGTCTGGCGCCAGGAGCTGCAATCTTATGTAGAGCCGCAGATTCTGCGCAAATTGCAGGGATTGCTGGAAACCATCAGCGAAATGGTCAGCGAATTGCCTGCCATTGAATCTGTTGAGCTCGATCCGATTGTCCTTGGCTATCGGGACTTGCATATCCACGAAATCAACATCAGGCTGGATGTCTCAACGCCTGTCGCGATTCCGCAGAAAACCGGCTTCAGCCATATGGCGATTTATCCGTATCCGACGCATCTGGTTCAGAGTCGCGTGTTTGCAGATGGCTCACCCTGGGTGTTGCGTCCCATTCGTCCCGAGGATGCCGACGCGTTACAGGATTTCATTCGCGGGCTTTCGGAAAAATCACGCTATATGCGTTTCGTGTCCATGATGCGAGAGCTGACGCCCAAGATGCTCACTCGTTATACGTATGTAGATTATCATCGCGAACTTGCGCTGGTCGCGACCACCCAAATCCCGAATCCGGCTAACCGCGGCTTACCGCAAGAGATCATTATCGGTCTGGCGCATTACCTGCGCAATGCTGATGGTGTGGGTGCTGAATATGCGCTGGTTATCAGTGATGAATGGCAGAAGCGCGGTCTTGGACGTAGCTTGATGGATGCGCTTATTCTGGCCGCCCGTCAGCAGCAACTGAGCTATCTTGAAGGCGTGGTGCTGTCAAGTAATCGACCCATGCTGCATCTGATGACATCACTCGGGTTCATCAACGAAGAGGATGCGGAGGACCCGTCGATGCGCCGGGTCTGGCTGCCCTTGAACCTGGAAGAGCAGGGCTGATACGTTAAGATTAATCATTCATTGCCGTCAATCATCTTTATTGACGGCAATTTTTTTTCCGGCAGGAAAAATCGTTGAACGCCCATAGTGGGCAAAGGGCAGCGTAACGATTACGGTGTGATTTTTTGCAAAAAGGCAGAGATATCCTTGATCTCATCCAGATTGACCGAGTGCGCCATTGGGTAGGTACGCCATTCGGTTTGGCTGTATTTGTTTGCCAGTAACCATTCGCGCGTTTGCTGGGCAAAGCGGATATCAACGACCGGGTCATACGTGCCGTGCGCAATGAAAATCGGCATGTCCAGGTTGGCCGTGTTATGTTCTGCGGCGGTTTTGTCTGCCATCGGCAGATAACCCGACAGGCAGATCAGGCCGGCGAGTTTCTTTGGCGAGCGCAAGCCGGTCTGATAGGCCATCGCGCAGCCCTGGGAAAAGCCGGCAAGGATAATGTTTTCAGTAGGCACGCCGCGTTCATTTTCCCGTTTGATCAGCGCTTCGATCGCGGCCTGGGAAGTACGCAAGCCCGATTCGTCCACATCACGGCTGACATTGCTCAGCGCGATAATGTCATACCAGGCGCGCATGGGCATCTGGTTATTGATGGTGACGGGACGCACTGGCGCATTTGGAAAAACGAAACGAATGCGTTTGTTGGCCGGCAGATGCAATTCGGGGATAACGGGTACGAAATCATTGGCATCGGCACCTAGCCCATGCATCCAGATAACCGAATGAGTGGGCGCAAGCGTTTTATCACTGCCGTGTTCGATTTCCACGCAGTCCAGTAATTTTTCCATGTGATTTATTCCTTGGTCAGCAAAAGCTTGATGGCCTGAAAAAGGGCCCGATAGTGTTTGCGTTGGGGTTCATGTCCGGCTGCCAGCGCTGCGTTCTGATCGCGTTCGCGGCGCGCGCCGCGAATCAGGGTGCGCAGGGCCTGAGCATCGGCTTCGGGATAATCATTCAGCAGGCGGGTGAGGGCATCGTCTTCTTCAATCAGGCGATCGCGCAGCGTTTCCATGCGGTGCATATTGGCTGTTTGTTCGCGTGAACCGTTTTCCCATTCGTCCATTTTTTTTGCGATCGCCGCAGTATCTGCGGTGCGCAGCAGCTTGCCGACATAGTGAATTTGCCGGCGTTTGCCTTCACGCCCGGTGATTTTTTGTGCCGTGCGGATAGCTTCGAAGGTATTGTCGTCCAGATCCAGTTGCTTGACTTTTTCCAGTGGCAATTCCACTACCTGCTTGCCCAGCTCCAGAATGGCAAGCAGTTCACGCTTTACCTGAGATTTGCTGGGACGGTCATAAAGCGGTCCGTCATCGCTCTGATCTGCATTCTGCATACATCGCTGTCAATAAAATGGTTAATATGTCAGTATGATAACCGCCTAATGTGAAGCCGTCATAATGAATTCCAGATTGAATCCGAAATCCTCTATGCCCCATACTCAACCCGACTTTGAAGAACTTGTTCAACTGGCGCTGTCTCATGCCAAACAGCAGGGTGCCAGCGATGCCGCTGCCGAAGTGTCCGAATCAGGCGGTTTGTCTGTTTCGGTACGCAAGGGAAATATTGAAACCGTTGAAAAAACCCAGGATCGTTCTCTGGGCGTGACTGTTTATGCCGGTCATGCACGTGGCTCTGCTTCAACCTCAGATCTGTCGGCCGCTGCGATCCGTGAAACGGTCGAGGCCGCCTGGAATATTGCCAAGTACACGGCCAACGACGAAGCTGCCGGTCTGCCCGACGTAGCGGATCTGGCGGTGGAGCAGCCCGATCTGGAGTTGCATCGTCCCTGGAATATTTCATCGGAAGAGGCGGCGGAGCTGGCCATCGAGGCCGAAGCCGCAGCGCTGGACTATAGCAAACAGATTACCAATTCAGAAGGCGCAGGCGTCGATACCTATCAGGGGCGCTTTGTGCTGGCCAACTCACGCGGATTTATGGGCGGCTATCCCTATTCCCGTCACGGCATGTCGGTCACGGCCATTGCCGGTAAGGGCAATAATATGCACCGAGATTATTGGTATACCGCTGATCGCTACCCCGAGCGGCTGGCTAAAGGCACCGATGTCGGGGTATATGCGGCTCAGCGCGCGCTGTCACGACTGTCGGCACGGCGTATCGGCACCGGCAAATATCCGGTTCTGTTTGAAGCGCCGCTGGCGCTGGGCCTGCTTGGCGCACTCACCCAGGCCATCAGTGGCGGCGCGCTGTACCGTAAATCTACGTTTCTGCTGGACTCGCTGGGTAAGCAGGTCATGGCCGATCATCTGCAGATCAGTGAAAACCCATTCATTAAAGGTGCACTGGGCAGTTCTGCCTTCGATGATGAAGGTGTACAAACCCGTGCCCGTCAATTGCTGACCGACGGCGTACTCAACGGCTATCTGCTATCTACTTATACCGCACGCAAACTGGGCATGCGCACAACTGGTAATGCGGGTGGTTCGCACAACCTGCTGCTTAGCTCTTCGCTAACCGAACGCGCCGATGATCTGCCGGCCATGCTGAAAAAGATGGGCACCGGTATCCTGGTGACCGAGCTGATCGGCCAGGGGGTGAACTACGTGACGGGCGACTATTCCCGTGGCGCTTTTGGCTACTGGGTGGAAAACGGTGAAATCCAGCACGCGATCACCGAATTTACGATTGCCGGCAATCTCAGAGATATGTTCCTGAATATTGTGGGTATTGGCAGTGATGTGATTACGCGGGGTTCCAAAACCACCGGCTCCATTCTGATTGATTCAATGGCCATCGCCGGACAGTAGTCCGACCACAGGGAAACTACTTAATCCGCAGTAACGCACTATGTAATCGGGCATAGTGCGTGTATATTGAGCTGGTTAATTTTTCCAAGAACAACGAAATACATCGGAGTAGCCAATATGCAACGTCGTTCCTTCCTCAAAAAAGCAGGTCTGGGCGCAGTGGCCAGCACGGGCGTTATCGCCGCCCCTGTCATTGCCCAGGAAAACCCCGCAGTCAAATGGCGCATGGCGTCCAGCTTTCCGCGCAGCCTGGTCGCGCTGTTCGGTTCAGGGGACCGTTTTACCAAATATGTTAAAGAAGCCACCGATGGCAATCTGCAGATTGATCTGTTTCCCGCTGGCGAAATTGTGCCCGCCCTGCAGGTGCTGGACGCGGTCTCCAACGGTACGGTCCAGGCTGGTCACACTTGCGGCTATTATTATTTAGGCAAAAATCCGTCGTTTTGTTTCGATACGGCGGTGCCCTTCGGCCTGAATGCCCGCCAGTTGAATGCCTGGATGCTCGAAGGCAACGGTAAAAAACTGATGCGTGATTTGTTTGCCAAGGTCAATATTGTTAACTGCCCTCTGGGCAATACCGGTACGCAAATGGGTGGCTGGTTCCGTAAGGAAATCAAGTCTCTGGATGACCTCAAGGGTCTGAAAATGCGTACCGCCGGTCTGGCTGGTGAAGTCCTGGCCAAACTGGGTGTGGTGCCTCAGCAGATCGCCGGTGGCGATATTTATCCCTCACTGGAAAAAGGCACGCTGGACGCCGTGGAGTTTGTTGGCCCGCTGGACGATGAAAAGCTTGGTTTCAATAAAGTGGCCAAGTACTACTACTATCCCGGATTCTGGGAAGGTGGTGCGCAGGTATCGGCCTATTTCAACAAAGAGGCGTTCGAGAAACTGCCCAAAAACTATCAGGCAATCATAGAGGCGGCTTCGCTTCGTGCTCATACCGAAATGATGGCGATGTACGACTCCATGAATCCGGGTGCATTACGTCGCCTGATTGCTGCTGGTGCCGTCCTCAAGGAATTCCCTAAAGAAATGATGGATGCGTCCTTTAAGGCCACTGCAGAAATTTACAAGAAATATTCAGATCAGGACGAAACGTTCAAAACGATCCTGGCCGATTATATGGCTTACCGCGATGATCTGATCCCCTGGTTCAACGTGGTGGAAGGCTCCTATACCCGCTACGTTGCCCACGCCGTATCGCAGGCGCGCAAATAAGCGGCCGGTCTTCTCGCCCTGTTCTTTGAGCAGGGTGTAAGCAGTGCACAAGCCATGCCCTTACTAATATAGGATGTATATAGGAGGGCGTGGCTTTATTGATAATGCCGGTTATGGGTTATCTGACTGGTTATTTGCGGGTTATTTGCGGTGCTGCCCGCACGCTTCCTTCAGATGGCATTTCCCGGCAAATGTCGCAGCTATGACACAAAATAATGAAAAATGCCTTCGCACCAGTTGGTGAATGCCGCTATTTCATTGTTTTATTTGAAAAAAAACATTTTGCATGTTAATATCACGGGCTTATCTGTGTTTTTTGCACTGTCGCCGGGTGGTTTGCGGCTATCGTATTTTCATACGTGGCTCCTGCTGGCCCAGTTTATAACGTTCAGGCAAAGCAGGTAAACCGTCGGATTGCGATCGCCGGCGCCGTCTGTATCCGTTTTTTCGGATATTGGGTCGTGTGTCCCCCGTGAGCGATCCGCTTCAAACTCAAATTTTAGGAATACATCATGAAGACCTTTGTGGCCAAGCCCCATGAAGTCAAACGTGACTGGTATGTTGTTGATGCAAAAGGCAAAGTCCTTGGTCGTGTAGCCAGCGAAGTTGCACGCCGTTTGCGCGGTAAACATAAGCCAGAATTTACCCCTCACGTTGACACCGGCGATTACATCGTCATTATTAACGCAGCCGAAATCGTTGTAACAGGCGCCAAGACAGAAGACAAAAAGTACTTCCGTCACTCTGGCTATCCTGGCGGTATCTACGAAACAAACTTCCGGAAAATGCAAGAGCGTTTCCCCGGTCGTGCGATCGAAAAAGCCGTTAAGGGCATGTTGCCAAAAGGTCCCCTGGGTTACGCCATGATCAAGAAGCTCAAGGTGTACGCGGGTGCCGAGCATCCTCATACTGCCCAGCAGCCTAAAACGCTGGAATTCTAAGGATAAATCATGATCGGTAATTGGAATTATGGAACGGGCCGTCGTAAAACGTCAGTGGCTCGTGTGTTTCTGAAAAAAGGTTCAGGTAATATTGTTGTCAACGGTAAACCAGTTGACCAGTATTTCGCTCGTGAAACAGGCCGCATGGTTGTTCGTCAGCCTCTGGTGCTCACAGAGATGGTTGAATCTTTCGATTTTCACATCAACGTACACGGCGGCGGCGAAAGCGGCCAGGCCGGTGCTGTGCGCCACGGTATCACCCGTGCGCTCATCGACTATGACGCTACGCTCAAGCCAGCGCTGTCAAAAGCCGGCTTCGTAACGCGTGACGCCCGTGAAGTTGAACGTAAGAAAGTGGGTTTCCACAAGGCGCGTCGTCGGAAGCAGTTCAGCAAACGCTAATTTGTTTCGCGACATGTCGAAAAGGCCGCTTTTGCGGCCTTTTTCTTTTGGATTCTTTATAATAGTTTTCTGCACTTAACTCTCTTAAAATGGATAGAAACACAATGGCTTCCTCCTCTTCAGCTGTCAAAGTCGGTATTGTTGGTGGTACGGGTTATACCGGAGTGGAGCTCTTGCGTCTGCTGTCCGCTCACCCGAATGTACAGTTGCATGCCATTACCTCGCGCAAGGAAGAGGGTATGCCGGTGTCTGCCATGTTCCCCAACCTGCGTGGCCATGTTGATCTGGCGTTCTCTACGCCGGAAAACGCCAAGCTGACTGAATGCGACGTGGTGTTTTTCGCAACGCCACACGGCGTGGCCATGGCGCAGGCGCGCGAGCTGATCGAAGCCGGCGTCAAAGTGATCGACCTGGCAGCTGATTTTCGCCTGCAGGATACGGCCGTATTTGAAAAATGGTACAAAATGCCGCATGGCTGCCCCGACATCCTGCGTGAGAGTGCATACGGGCTGGTTGAATTGAATCGTCAGAAAATTGCCGCCGCACAGGTCATTGGTAATCCTGGTTGTTACCCAACCACCGTTATTCTGGGTCTGGCTCCGCTGCTGGAGAAAAAGCTGATACAGATCGACAATATTATTGCCGACTGCAAATCCGGTGTGTCCGGTGCCGGCCGTAAGGCCGAAGTAAGCACACTGTTTTCCGAAGCCAGTGATAACTTCAAGGCCTACGGCGTTGCCGGTCACCGGCACCACCCGGAAATCACAGAGCAGCTTACTGCGCTGGCAGGCGAGCCGGTGAAACTCACGTTCGTGCCCCATTTGGTTCCCATGATTCGCGGCATGCTCTCCACCATTTACGTCAACATTAATGAAGACGCGCTGGATACAGACTTTCAGGCGCTGTATGAAACCCGGTACGCCAATGAGCAGTTCGTAGATGTCATGCCTGCCGGCAGTCAGCCGGAAACCAGATCGGTACGGGCTTCAAACACCCTGCGTATTGCAGTGAGCCGCCCTAATAACGGCAGCCAGCTCATTATCATTGTGGTGCAGGACAATCTGGTCAAGGGTGCCGCGGGTCAGGCTGTACAAAATATGAATCTGCTTTTTGGATTGCCTGAACAGGCCGGTCTGGGCGGCGTGGCTATTCTTCCCTGATCTGACGAGCATGTCCATGATTGCGCGTGGCTTTCTGTTTCTGGTGGGCGTCTCTTTAGGGGGCGGGGCGGCGTATTATTACACGCATAATATGATGCAGCGCGAAATGTTCACTCAGAAGACCGAACTGTCCGAGCAGCTGTCTCATGCGTTGTTGCAGGAGAAAATCAAGATGAAGGAGCTGCAAAACCGTCTGGATATCTCCGAGACGCAGATGACAATGGATCGGGCGACCATTGCAGAATACGAAAGTCAGGTCAAGAAGCTGCAGGATGACCTGTCGCGTACTTCCGAGCAGTTGTCCTTTTATGATGAGCTGGTCCCGGCCGGCCCGCAGGGCGCAATCAGTGTGCGCGGGTTTGATGCGGTTGTGGAAGGGCGGCGCGTCCGCTTCAAGGTGCTGGTGTCCCGACAGGCTCAGGCCGGCACGGTATTTACGGGCGAGCTTAAATTCACGGCAACCGGCACCTTAAATGGTGAAGAGGCCACGGCAGATCTGATTCCCGATACCGTTGAGCATGCCAGTACCGGTTCGGACAGCATTCCGGCTGTTACCGACTTGAAAAAACAGGCCCCGGCCCCAATATTGAAGCTGGATTTTGAAACCATTCAGCGTATCCAGGGTCTATTGATGTTCCCCGAGGGGTTTACCCCAAAAAAAATCACCATGAGCGTACTCGAAGGCAAGACAGTGCGTGCGTCGCGCACGGTCGATCTGTCTCGCTGATTGCGCCATATGGTAAAATGAATTTCTGCTAACGGTGGCTGTATCCCACCAGGAGTCTAAAAATGAGTACTGTTCTCGAATCTGTCGATCTGCAAGCCCCTCCCACCCCGTTGCTTTTTACCGAAGCGGCGGCCACCAAGGTTAAAGACCTGCTTATCGAGGAAGGTAACCCCGAGCTCAAGCTGCGCGTGTTCGTGCAGGGTGGCGGTTGTTCCGGCTTCCAGTATGGCTTCACCTTTGATGAGGTGATCAACGAAGACGACACCACGATCGATAAAAACGGCGTGCAGTTGCTGGTAGACCCAATGAGTTTTCAGTACCTGGTTGGTGCCGAGATCGACTATAAGGAAGATATCGAAGGCTCACAGTTTGTGATCCGTAATCCAAACGCGACCACAACCTGCGGCTGCGGCTCTTCGTTCTCGGTATAAGCACGAACGCAAAATAACCTGGCGCCTCTCAGAGGGGCGTTAAAAGAAATGCCTGGCAAATGCCTGGCGTGTCTGAATCAGGATAGTCGGTACAGACGATTCCCCGAAGACATATCGCGGCTGTTCTCTTGCGTGCTGCCCACAAGATTAATCCGGCTTCCCTGTTGCGGGGCGCCGGATTTTTTATTACCTGGTCTGTTTCCCCTGTTGTAAGGGCGTGTAGCCTGCATTTAAGCGGGGTACAGGCAACCCAGTATGGTCTTTTTGCGAGCGCCGGTGACCGATGGCGTACCCGCAGGGTAGCCGGACAAAAAGGCGTGGGCCAGCCAGGCAAAGGCCAGGGCTTCCATAGACTGCGAGGCAATACCATGGGCATCGCTGGTACTCAACTGTACCCCGGGCAGGCGGGCCTGCAGATCGTCCAGCAGTGCGCGGTTACCGGTACCGCCGCCGCACACAATCAGCGTCTGGCTATCGGCCGCATGGCGGCGGATGGCCTGGGCCACGGTTTCAGCCGTAAAGGCGCGCAATGTTGCCTGCACATCTTGCGGGGCAAGCGCCTCAAAGCCGGCAAGCCGCGCTTGCAGCCAGGCGTGGTTGAACAGATCCCGTCCGGTGGACTTGGGTGGCGGTAAATCCAGCCATGGCTCGCCGTCAATCAGCGCGTTCAGCAGCGGCGCATGCACCGTGCCGCCTGCTGACCACGCGCCGTCCTTATCGTATGGTTGCCCGGTATGAGCCAGACACCACATATCCAGCAACACATTGGCCGGTCCGGTATCGAAGCCGGTCACGTCGTGGCCTGGACGCAGGATGCTGATATTGGCTATCCCGCCCAGGTTCAGAACCGTGACCGTTTGCTCACCGGCAAAAATCGCTTCGTGAAAGGCCGGAACCAGCGGGGCGCCCTGACCGCCGGCGGCCACATCGCGGCTGCGAAAATCGGCGACTACCGCAATGCCGGACTTTTCTGCCAGGCGGGCCGGGGCGTTCAGCTGAATGGTGAAGCCTAATTCCGGGCGGTGTCTGACAGTTTGCCCGTGCGCGCCAATCGCGGCGATTTGGCTGGCAGGCAGGTCTGCCTGGGTCAGTAGGTCGCCTACTACCTGGGCGTACAAATCGGCCAGTTCGCAACTGGCCAGGCCGGCGCGTTCCAGCTCGTTATCGCCAGCCCGATTCAGGTCCAGTAATTGCGCTTTAAGTGCCTCCGGCATGGCGCGCGAGGCGGACGCCAGAATTTGCGGACGATCCGTGCCCTGAAAGGCAGCCAGCACGCCGTCGGCACCATCGGTGCTGGTGCCGGACATCAATCCGATCAAATAGCGGGGTTCCTGTGCCTGAGTCATGAGCATCTGCCTGGCCGAAAAGGGTATAATTTAACATTGAAATATGCGCAAAAGGGCGTTTATCCGGCTTGGTTTTGTTGCCAAAGTCCCTCTTGTTACCCATCTGCCCGCGCCCAGGAATCAAAAATTTATGTCAACACCCGAAACACCCATTAGTCCGGAAGTGGAAAACGACCTGCAAACTGTGCTGCGCGGCTGCGATGAGCTGCTGGTTCAGTCTGAATTTGCGGTCAAGCTGCAAAACAGCCGCAACACAGGTACGCCGCTGCGTATCAAGCTCGGCCTGGATCCCACGGCTCCTGATATTCACCTGGGTCATACCGTGGTGCTCAATAAAATGCGCCAGCTTCAGGACATGGGGCATAACGTCATCTTTCTGATCGGCGACTTCACCTCCATGATCGGCGATCCCAGCGGTCGCAATGCGACCCGTCCGCCGCTCACCCGCGAGCAGATCGAAGTGAATGCCAAAACGTATTACGAGCAGGCCAGCAAGGTACTGGACCCGGCGCGTACCGAAGTGCGCTACAACTCCGAATGGTGTGATCCGCTGGGCGCGCGTGGCATGATCCAGCTGGCATCGCGTTACACGGTTGCCCGGATGATGGAACGTGATGACTTCACCAAGCGCTTCAAGGGCGGCATTCCCATTTCCGTGCATGAGTTTCTGTACCCGCTCATGCAGGGCTACGATTCGGTTGCCCTCAAGTCAGATCTGGAACTGGGCGGCACAGACCAGAAATTCAATCTGCTGGTGGGACGTGAATTGCAAAAGGAATACGGCCAGGCGGCCCAGTGTATTCTCACGATGCCTTTGCTCGAGGGCCTGGACGGTGTTGAAAAAATGTCCAAGTCCAAAAACAACTACATCGGTATTACGGAAACGCCCGACTCCATGTTCGGCAAGCTCATGTCCATTTCCGATACATTAATGTGGCGTTATTATGAATTACTTTCATTCAAGTCGCTGCAGGACATTGCTACACTTGCGCAGCAGGTCAAAGAGGGTAGAAACCCGCGCGATGTGAAGGTAGAGCTGGCGCAGGAAATCATCACGCGTTTTCATTCGGCAGCAGACGCCGACGGTGCGCTGGCCAACTTCGAAGCCCGCTTTCGCGATGGCGCTATTCCCGAAGATATGCCCGAAATCAATCTCGGCCCCGGTCCGCTGGGTATCCTGAAAATTCTGAAGGAAGCCGGCCTGGCCAGTTCCGGTACCGAGGCCGGGCGCAATGTGCAGCAGGGCGGGGTACGGGTCGATTCACAGCGTGTGGAAGACAAGAATCTGCAGCTGGAAGCGGGCACCTATGTGGTCCAGGTTGGCAAGCGCAAATTTGCCCGGGTCACCGTAAGCGCCTGACGCACCAGCGATGTTGACCTGTCCTGCGAGTACGACAGGCCACGGCCAACCAGGGCGACAAAAGTAACAACAGGCAAGTGTGTCAGCTTGTCTTGTGTTCATCCGCGCCACAAGCGCATTTTGATGTGTTTTTATTGTATTGAAGGGGATGTCATGAAACTCAGCAGCCAGTCATTTGAAAACGAGAAAGCAATCGGACCGGTGAATGCCTTTGCCAAGCCGGATGCTCAGGCGCACATGATTCTGTCGGACAACAAAAACCCACATCTGGCCTGGAGCGACGCGCCGGAAGGGACGCGCTCGTTCGTGGTCTTGTGCGTAGACAAAGACGTACCCAGCAAGCCCGATGATGTCAATCAGGACGATCGCGAAGTGCCGGCCAGCCTGCCGCGTGTTGACTTTTATCACTGGGCGCTGGTGGATATCCCGGCCAGCGTGAACGAGATTGCCGAAGGTGAATTTTCCAGCGGCGTCACCCCCAAGGGAAAAAGCGGCCCACTGGCCGCGAAAGATATGCGCCAGGGCATTAACGACTTTACCAACTGGTTTGCCGGTGACCACGATATGAAGGGCGATTACTTTGGTTATGACGGTCCGTGCCCGCCCTTCAATGACGCACTGGTGCACCGCTATTTCTTTACGGTCTACGCGCTGGATGTAGACACCCTGCCGTTGACCGGCAGCTTTACCTGCGCTGAAGTGGCCGAAGCCATTGCGCCCCATGTACTGGATCAGGCCTCGATCATGGGACTGTATTCGCTGAATCCCAAAGTTTCCTTTTGAATTTTATCCAATTACCCGCTTTATATAGGACACGTTATGTTTGACCGCTCGCTAACTCTTGACAAGGTAGATCCTGAACTCTGGAGTGCCATTCAACAAGAAAACACCCGTCAGGAGCAGCACATCGAGCTGATTGCTTCTGAAAACTACACCAGCCCGGCAGTCATGCAGGCACAAGGCACGCAACTGACCAACAAGTACGCAGAAGGCTATCCTGGCAAGCGCTACTACGGTGGCTGCGAGTTCGTCGATATCGCTGAAGAGCTGGCCATCAAGCGTCTGAAAGAACTGTTCGGTGCCGAAGCGGCCAACGTGCAGCCAAACTCCGGCTCACAGGCCAATCAGGGTGTGTACATGGCCGTGCTCAAACCCGGTGATACCGTACTGGGTATGAGCCTGGCAGAGGGCGGTCATCTGACGCATGGTGCATCGGTCAATGCCTCAGGCAAGTTGTACAATTTCATCTCTTACGGCCTGGACGAAAACGAAGTGCTCAACTACGAACAGGTTGAGCAACTGGCCAAAGAACACAAGCCGAAAATGATTGTGGCGGGTGCGTCTGCATACTCCCTGAAAATTGATTTCGAGCGCATGGCCAGAATCGCCCATGACAATGGCGCATACCTGATGGTTGACATTGCTCACTACGCAGGTCTGGTCGCCGGCGGTCAGTATCCAAACCCGGTTCCTCACGCCGATTTCGTGACGTCAACAACGCACAAATCCTTGCGCGGTCCGCGCGGCGGCGTCATCATGATGAAAGCAGAGCATGAAAAAATCATCAACTCCGCCATCTTCCCTGGTATTCAGGGCGGGCCACTCATGCACGTTATTGCGGGTAAAGCAGTGGCTTTCAAAGAGGCGCTCAGCCCGGAATTTAGCGACTACGCAAAACAGGTTGTGGCCAATGCCAAAGTACTGGCAGACACACTGGTTAAACGTGGCCTGCGTATTGTTTCCGGCAAAACCGAGAGCCATGTCATGCTGGTTGACCTGCGTGCCAAGGGTATTACCGGTAAGGTTGCCGAAGCCCGTCTGGGCGATGCGCATATCACTGTAAACAAAAACGCGATTCCGAACGATCCGGAAAAACCGTTTGTTACCAGCGGCATTCGTTTGGGTACGCCAGCCATGACCACTCGCGGCTTTACCGAGGCCGAGGCCGAACTGACTGCGAATCTGATTGCCGATGTGCTGGATAACCCGGACGATGAAGCAAACATCGCTGCAGTTCGTGCTAAAGTGAACGAACTTACAGCGCGCTTCCCGGTTTACAAATAAACTGCGCGTTCTCACAACGCAATCACCTATTGCCCGGCACAGGACTTGAGTTAAATGAAATGCCCGTTTTGTTCACACCACGATACACAGGTTATGGACTCGCGGGTATCCGAAGAGGGCGACACCATTCGTCGCCGTCGTCGTTGCCTGTCCTGTGACCGGCGCTTTACCACTTACGAGCGTATCGAGCTGGCGATGCCAGCGGTGGTCAAGCGCAATGGCACCCGGGCCGAGTTTGATCCGGCCAAGCTGCAGGCCAGCCTGCGTCTGGCACTACGCAAACGCCCGGTCAGTACCGAATTGCTGGAGCGAGCTGTCGCTCGTATCCAGGAATCACTGCTTAATTATCCCGAAAAAGAAGTCTCGACCGATCACATCGGCGAGCTGGTTATGAACGAACTCAAGCAACTGGATCAGGTTGCCTACGTACGATTTGCCTCGGTCTATAAAAGCTTTCAGGACATCGAAGAGTTCGTCAACGCCATCAAGGAAATGCAAAAGCCGGTCAAGCCGCACAATGGTGGCGGTCGCCCGGAGTCTGCCGATAAGGCCTGAGGGCTAGCGGCAGGGTGAGTTGGCGTCAATTGAGCGGGTACGCCGGCCTTTTATCATCGGAATAGCGGTTTATGAATGATCAGGAATATATGGATAGGGCACTGGCGCTGGCACGCAGCGTCATGTTCAGTACCAGCCCCAACCCGCGGGTAGGCTGCGTGATCGTTAATCAGGGCAAGGTCCTGGGCGAGGGCGCCACGCAACCCCCAGGCGGTCCTCATGCGGAAGTGTGTGCCATTCGCGACGCGCAGGCCAAAGGTCATGCATTGGCCGGCTCCACCTTTTACGTCACACTGGAACCCTGCAGCCATTATGGCCGTACGCCACCCTGCGTGGACGCGCTGCTCGAAGCTAAACCCGCGCGGGTCGTGATTGCCGCCAGGGACCCCAATCCGCTGGTGAGTGGCGCAGGCATCAGCAAACTGCAAAACGCCGGAATCACAGTTGAAATTGGTCTGGGGCTGGAACAGGCACTGGAAATCAATCCTGGTTTTGTATCGCGCATGAGCATACAGCGTCCCTGGGTGCGCATGAAAATAGCCAGCACCCTGGACGGCAAGGTTGCCCTGAACAATGGTCGCTCGCAATGGATTACCGGCCCCCAGGCGCGTGCCGATGGACATCACTGGCGTGCCCGTGCCTGCGTGATCCTGACCGGTTCGGGCACCGTGCGCGATGACGATCCGCAGCTTACCGTGCGCGACGTCGCCACACCCCGTCAACCCATTCGCGCCGTCATTGACAGTCAATTTGCCATTGATGAAGACGCCCGGTTATTTGACGGCAACCCGGTGTGGGTTTTTGTGACCGAGTACAACGTAGCCAAGGCCGAACGCCTGGCGGCACGCAACGTGCGCGTGATTACCGTCGACGAAAAAAACAAGCACGTGGATCTGAAAGCCGTGATGGCCTGGCTGGGGCAGCAGGACATCAATGAGGTACATGTGGAAGCGGGGCCGGGTCTGAATGGCGCGCTGCTGCAGGCCGGTTGCGTGGATGAACTGCTGGTCTACCTGGCTCCGACCATCCTGGGGGATGCTCGCTCGTCTGTCGCGCATACGCCTTTTAATGTGCTGGCCGATGCCTATCGCTTTGCGTTTTTCGACAACGCCGCTTGCGGCAAAGACCTGCGGCTACGGGCCAGATTGCCCACGCGCTGGAATCAATTACAATTGCAATCAGGCAGCAGCAAGCCTGATACGGAGTAGAGAATGTTCACAGGAATTATCAGCGGCGTTGGCCGCATCAGTCAGGTCAAACCGGCAGGCAATAGTGCTGATGACGGCGTGCATCTGACCATCGAAGCAAACAATTTTGATCTGGCAGGCGTTGGCCTGGGCGACTCGATTGCTGTGCAGGGGGCCTGCATGACCGTCGTCTCGCTGGACGACGGCGCTTTTCAGATTGATGTCTCGCGCGAGAGCCTGGACAAAACGACCGGGCTTGATCAGGCCGGCGAAGTGAACCTGGAGCGCTCACTCAAACTGGGTGATTCCCTGGATGGTCACCTGGTCTCGGGACATGTAGATGGCATGGGGCAGGTCACGCGCTTTGAGCAGGTAGGCGAATCGCACGAGTTACGCATACAGGTACCGGCGGCGCTAGCCAAATACCTGGCTTATAAAGGCTCGGTGACGGTTAATGGCGTGAGCCTGACTGTTAATTCCGTTACGGACAATGGCGAAGGATGCGAAATCAGCATCAATATCATCCCGCATACGCTGCAGGTCACCACGCTTAAACACCTCAGAGAGGGTACAAAAGTGAACCTGGAAATCGATATGATTGCACGTTACGTGGAAAGGATGCTAAAATAGCTGGCTAAGTTGGTGGTGGAGTGGTTTTTTATAAGGCCCTGCCAGCAGCAGTGTTCTGAAAATAGGATCGGTGGCCGAGTGGTTTATAAGGTCACGCCTGCAGTAGCATACCAAAAAATAGGGTCGGTGGCCGAGTGGCTGAAGGCGCACGCTTGGAAAGCGTGTATACGGTAACGTATCGGGGGTTCGAATCCCCCCCAACCCGCCAGTCTTGTATACGTTAAGTAATGTATAAATACGAAATACCCCGTAAATTCAATGAATTGCGGGGTTTTTTGTTGCCTGGTTGGTCGTAAAGTGATGTATGCGTATGCTTGAAGATGCCCCAAATTGGGGGTACAGGCTCTACGCCATAAACGGGGGATGGGTATTCCCCAAACTCTGTTAATCACGCCATTCCAACCGCATTGGGCCAAGACCTTCAGTAGGTAATTCTCAACATTCCTAAATCCATACGCACGCCTTGAGAGCATCTCCATTTTAGTATGGAGGCCTTCGGTGATGCCGTTCGATTTAGAAAACCGCCACATCCTCACAATCGGCTCCAGCCATGATTGGAAGCAGCAATAAATCTCCTTATAAATATCTAAGCATTGCTTAATCGTATCTCTTCGGATACACTATAGGTATGCTGATAATCAACCAAACGTCACAATTTCGGAAATGGTTTAAAGCGCTCAAAGATCTGCGTGCAAAAGCCAAGATAGCGATACGACTACAACGAGCTGAAAATGGAAATTGGGGCGACTGTAAATCAGTAGGTGAAGGCGTGTTTGAAATGCGCATTACTGAGAGCAAGGGTTATCGCATTTATTATGCACGGCAAGGCGACATTGTTTATTTGCTGTTAAATGGTGGCAATAAATCTACCCAGACACAGGATATAGCCAGCGCCAAAGTCTTGTGGGCCGAAATTAACGGAGGTCTGAGATGACTACAATTACAAAATTTGATATTGCTGAGTATTTGGATAGTGAAGAAATGATAGCTGCCTATCTGAACGAGGCACTCAATGATGACGATCCAAACACTTTTCTGATGGCGATTGCGGATGTAGCAAAAGCCCGGGGGATGACGCAGATTGCCAAGGATGCGGGATTGGGTAGGGAGAGCCTGTACAAAGCACTTGCACCCAACGCCAAGCCACGTTATGACACGGTTATCAAGCTTATACATTCTTTGGGCGTAACGCTTACCGTTACCAGTCAGGAAAAAACGACTGTAGCTGTTGATTAATGGGAACATGGGCGCCCCCTCAAACACGCGAGCATATCCGACATATAGTTTTCGGAGTCCCTAAAAGAACGTCTACGTAAAACGCTTTTGAAACAGCGTCACAGAGCGCCGTGGCAGAAATGGTTTTACCCACGTTTTATGAATTGCAGATTGTAGTGACCACTTTTTGTGCTGGCCGGGGTATAGCAAAACGCGACCTCCGCTAAAGAAAACTCAGGATGAGCCTTCGTCCGGTTGCTGATGGTTACCTCTGAAACCTCAAATGCAGCCGGGGGTCGCTCTCACAAAATTGCTTTTCCAGTCCAATAATCAGGTACGCTCAAAAGGGGTAAAAAAATTATTTTGACGGTATATTTGGCGGTATATCAGAATATAAAATATTCGAAGTCGTTTATTCATGCGGCATACAGGCAACAATATGGATGCCTCACCAACCGCCAGTTCAATACAAAAAATTCAACAAAGTCAATGAGTTATAAGGGTGGTGTTTTTCTAGTATTGCCAGAATGTACCACTTTTAGACATGGTTTTGGCGCAATTCGGGCACACGCCAAATCGATCATTTACTGAACAAATTCATAGCCTTCTTACCGGGCAGTTTATTGGCGTTTGGCATCCATTTTCCGTACACCTTTGCGATCATCTTGCAGTCTAATGGCCCATTTGGTTCGCGATTCTGCCCAAATTTCGGGGTTAGTGAGGTCATTACCATATGGGAACGCCATTTTTCGAATCCGCTGTCAGGTGCATCTATTCAAATGGATTAAAAGGTCGATCACCGTGATATTGATCCACCGCCGGTTCAAGAAGACAATACAACTTTTTATTGTAAATAGCCGCCACGGGATAGCATCCTATATTGTTAAGTACAGAACATTTATTCAATCCGTTTAAAATGTCTGTTCCCCTGCATTTATCCTCCTTGCAATAGGCCTGGCTGAAGCCTGCGGCATTACTGGTCACATATAAAAGTGATGTGCCGCCGTAAATGGTAGGATCTCCAATTCTTTTTAACAGCGCTTTATAAATAGATTTGACCTCAGTTACACTTCCCCGATGGAACTTGCTAGGCGATGTTTGCATGAAGTCAAAATTCTGCTTGTCAGCAATACAGCTTTGCGCTCCCGCAGGACTCATTGCAGTTACCAAAACGAAAGATAGAATTACTGACAAAGGGTATTTAAATTTTTTATTCAATTTAGGTCAATCCTTGTACTATTCAACGTAATTTTTTTGTCATCATTAATCCCCATCTGATTTTCTAATGGAGTATTCACGCGCCTTACGATTTTCGCTGGCTTTGACCAATTCGAGGTTCAGGACCCTGCCGAGTTTTCGCGCGTACTGCACCATAGTGTTTAGTGTGAGATTCTGATTGCCAGCTAAAAGCTTACTGATATATGGAGCTGAAACTCCCAAAATATCAGCAAGTTGAGATTGGTTAAGCCCTTCCTCTTTCATCACATCGGCCAGTTGAAATGAAAAATCAATCTGAGCGCCGGATACCCAATACTGCTCAGATTTTTCTGCTTTCCGGAGTAATTCCGTGAATGTTGCCATATTAACTCTCCTGTCTGTATACGAGAGTACCTTCGCGCGCTGCCGCAGCGTATTGCTCCTTTAGAGTTACCAGCTGTGAGTGTGGTATCAGCGTTCAAAAATTTGATGGTATATCAATTTGACTTTTATCTACCATAGAATTTTTTGTACCCAAGGAAAAAGAGAGATATCTTAAATACTCAAATGCTTGATCTATGAACTGCGCCAATAATACCGAACAGGCTCGGGAGGCGATGGGGAATATGACTCATCTGGCAAGCGTGCGGCTCAAAGGCATCGCCTTGGCTCATGGCCGGGATGCTATCGATAGGCACGTTTGGTGAAGCCTCTATTCCTGGAGTTGCAGGGGCCTCATTATGGTTGGATGCCATATCTCCGAGTTGAGCTGCTGATGACATAATAATCTTTGTAATGAATCGTTCAGATACAGTAAATTTAATTACTTAACTCGGTTTTAGTGAAAAGAAGGCAGAAGGTGTCGGCGCCATCAAAATAAATAGCTGGTATGCATATGTTTCCCGTTGCTTTGCTGCATGTAGAAACACTTTTTAGAAACGTGTTTACATTCGCTGGTCGAGGAAATGTTACCACGGCAAGTTTTTTAAAATTTTGTGATATCAATATTGCGCTTTCAATACCTGGTTTAAACTTGCTTCGCAAAGACTTATTAGCCATTAATTGCGAATATTCATCATCTTGATCGCGTCGCGCATATGAGAGCATCGTTGCGTATTCTGATGATTTTGTTTCATTCCGTTTTTTATCAATTTTGTCTTCAAGCTTTTTTCGATCACAATTGAGCTCGATTTTTTCTGAGCTTAATTGTTGGGTATGGATAATTAAGACCTCCGGAGCCTCAGGTTCCTTCGTGCATCCTGTATTGACAGTTAAACAAAAGAGCAGCGCGATCATCTTTATGTATATTCGCCGTATCAAATACGCAATGTCAAACTCCGCCGCGCGCCGCATACTCTTCTCCAATTTTGACGACATATTCAGGCACCTCGAATTGCGGTGGTGGAAGCATTCTTAAATACTGTATGGCTGAGCTATATTGCATGAACGGTTGGTCGTCAGCATCTTGCCCAACATGTTTTCTATGATATGCAGATAATTGCTTACGAGGGATCCACTTACCTCCCGCGGCTGCTATCTTTCCCGCTAATATCCCTGTGCCTAGATTGAATATTTGTTCGTAGCTGATGTATTGATCTGAATTTTTATATGTATATCCTGCAGAGATGTAGTATACCTTGTTCGGTATTTATATTTTTTTCAATCCAGGAATAAGTCTATCTTCCTGCAGTGTGGATTCTTTGCGTAATTTTTCCAAATAATTGATGACCTCTGTTTCCTCAATATCAAAACGTGTCAGCCATTTATTGGAGGTATGTCTATCTAAAAAATACGCCTGGTAATCAGGAACGCTGTGCAATGGCCCGATGCTTTCCAGTCTAGCCTTGCGTAAAGCGTGATTGAGCAGGACATAGCTGGCGAGCATCGGATCTTCCTTGTTGCTAACCAGGGATGGATAATTACCCGTTTGTATTAGAAGTCCTATCTTGGGATCCTTGTAAAAGGCATACCATTGCTCGGGCAAGTACTTGCGAAGCCCTGTTACTCCGCCTACCTCTTGCAGCATCTCTTGATTCAGTAAGGTTAACCAGCTCATGGTTTTAAGATGTTTTCGCATATCTCGTCTACCCGAAATCATTAGATTTTCTCCAATATCAAGGGCATTAAAAATTCTTGTTAGATTAGCCTCTGTAGGTTGGTTATTTTTTTCACGGGTTAATGATAAATTCATCGCATACCCAGCGTATCCATTCATGTTACCGATACGATCAGCAAACCGAATAAACATTGATTCAAAAACATGCGGAAAATTGCGTAAAAATGAAACAGGAACAGAAAACTCTAAATAGTCTGTATCTTCAGGATGGTATTCCGCATTCTGTATTGGCCTTGAAAAAAACATAAATCGCCATTCCCCTGTTGCATATTTTTCTTTTCCGGAAGTATAGGAAAATGCAAAAAGATCTTTTGGGGATAAGGCACTTGCCATTTCTCGCATGGAAGGGGCTTTATCATAGACAAAATTATCCGGTCCTTCAGGTGGCTCATCTCGCCACACCCAGGTTAAGTACTCCTTGGCATAGGTTTCATATTCTTCAAAGCAGCGGATAATCCTCGCGTACCTCGGGTTTATGTCCACCCTGGAAATAATAGGATGCACGTATACACAGCGCAGCACCGATATAGCGGTGATTTCCCTTTGGGTTGTGTAGTTCGCTAGTTAAAAGCAATTCCTTGTTATTACTAATCAGATAATCCAACCAAAGTTTATTCGTGTCTTGCATTGTGACTTACCAATAGTATATTTATTAGGGCTTGTACCCAAGGAAAAGAGAGATATCTTAATGATACTCAAATGCTTGATCTACGAACTGAGCCAATAATACATAACAGGATCTGGAGGCGGCGGGGCAATAATACCCGCCGCGGCAGGTGGTGGCTACAGGCGCGAGACGCTTAGCTTACTTATTGCCTCAGTGAGCTTGTCCAGCTTTGCGTTTAATTCTTTGTTTTGGCTCGAAATTTCGGCTTTGACACTGTCTCTGGTGCTTTGGCCCATACTGAAGGAGCCCACCATATTCGACAGCAGGGTGGCATTGAAGGCTGCAACGCCTAAGATAATCGTAATAACGGATGTGATGCCAGTAACAACCGTTATGCGGCGCGTGTGCTTGTTTTCTTCTCTGAAATCAGCAATGGCCTTTTGGTTATTCTTGATGCTGTTCTCAACTAGCGCCTCAAGACGAGCGACCCTGGCCTCCGTTCTGGCTTCGGCGGCTTGCAGTTTTGCATCGAGAAGGTCAATCGTTATGTCGGTCATGTCTTTACTGTGGAACTTTTGTGCTTCATTATCAATAGAATCAACGCACAGCGGGCCAATTGGTTCGAGATTGCAAAAGCTGGAGTGGATATAACAAATCAGGGAAGGCTGTTAAGTTAATTACATTATTTCATACTTGGTTGCGCGTAAGTGGATATTTTTCCCTAAATCAGCTTATCTGGTGGCTTTAAATACGTATAAAGATAGCACACAGGCTAATATTCAACTATAGCCCGTATGAATAGCCAATATAATTTCAGCGTTAGTATTGAACGGGTGTGGATCGTGGGTTGGACCTTTGAATGCGGAGTGAATAGATAATGCAGGCCCAACATGCGGCGATCATCCAGAACAAACGAAGCCTTATGCGTGCAGCGCTGATCTCTCCTTTGGTCGTTCCGTTCGCGTTTAGCTTAACCTATAGCACAACAGTGACATTCATAGAGGGGGCGTCAATCGAAGGGTTCCTGGGCATGTTCTCTATCTTTTTGTTCTTCGGTCTGCTCCTGACATACTGCGTTACCTTTGCACTCGTTCTGCCAATGGCCATCTTGCTAAAGAAGAAAAATGCGCTCTCGGCTATCCCAATATGCCTTTGGTGCACATTGATCGGGCCAGTCGCACTTTACATGTACACGTCTCTACTGGGCGGCGGTTTAGAACCGACGCCCGCCGCTACTAAACTGGTACTCCCAATGCTCTTCGGCTTGGTATCAGGCGTCAGTTTCTGTGTGATTTCCGGCATACGACTGTACCCTCGTTCTTCAGGACTGAAATCTTAATTTTGCAGATGCGAAAAAAACTGAGCGGCAGATAGGGTTGGATCGTCGCTTTAATTCTATTTATTCCCCTGTTCGATATGCCAGAAGACGAAATGCACGCGGTTTTTACCATTCTGCTGCCTAAGCGATAACCGGGGATTGAAATAACCGGGTATTGTCCGCGCACCTGAACCAGATATCGCTATCGCCCTGATTGATGACGGGAAGGGCCGATATGGCGAGAGATTTTTTCAAAGGCAATATCATTTTCTTCTGAGCGCAATCTTTTTTTAGGTATATTCGCAGTCGGCATTTTTGCGATCTTCAATTTCTTAAAAAAAGTGGAAAGAATAATGAAACAAAACAAGGCATTTGCACTCACGGTAGCCGGCGTTATCGCTCTGATTGTTGTCGTTCTGGCGGGTTTCGGGGCGTTGTACACGATTGATCAGGGTGATGTGGGCGTCAAGCTGCGCTATGGCAAAATTATTAGCGTAGAGCAGCCGGGCCTGGGCTTCAAAACACCGATCATAGACAGCATCAAAGAAATTTCCGTACGTCGCCAGACTTACTCATGGGAGAAGATTGGGGCCTATTCAGCTGACCAGCAAATTGCCGAGATTGATGTCTCAGTCACAATCGACCCGATTTCCAGCAAGGCCGATCATATCTATGCGCAGTACGGAACCGTGAAAGACATGGTAACGCGCATCGTATCGCCACGGATGATGACTGTTGCAAAGAACGTGTTCGGCACATTCACTGCCCAGCGCGTGGTTCAGAAGCGCAAGGAGTTTGAAACAGAGGTGTCCGAAGCGCTGCGAACTGCGTTCATCGGTGAACCGTTCACGCTGGTTTCTGTACAGATTCAGGAAATCAGCTTTACGCCCGAGTACGAGAAGGCCGTATCAGATAAGCAGCGTGCCGAGGTACAGGTATTGACCGCCCGTCAGAATGCTCAGGCTGCCGTCGCAGAGGCCGAAGGCGCCAAGCAGTCAGCCATTCTGCAGGCGCAGGGTGATGCTGAATCACGCAGACTGCGCGGTGAGGCCGAAGCGTCTGCGATCGCTGCCAAGGGTAAGGCATTGGCTGATAATCCCGCTCTTGTTCAGCTTATCAGTGCCGAGCGCTGGAATGGTATTCTGCCCACCACGATGGTGCCTGGCGGCTCGCTTCCATTTGTGAATGTGAAATAGGCGCCTGACGGCCATCTTCGTCTCGATGGTTGTCAGTCAGCTGGCAATCTGAGACTGATGCTCACTTTGCTTCGGTCGACTCAGTTTCTTCGGGTCGACCCGGACAAGATGGTCGAAACCATTTGCGGGATCAAAGGTATCCGGATCAGAGGCGATCGCCTTGTTGATTGCCTCATTCTCTTCAGGGGTTGGTCTTTGAATCGGTTTCATAGCGGTAATTACAGGGTATAAATCTGCAGCCTCAACATGTTGCCACGGTAATATCCCCCCCCCCACAACCAGCGTTCTCACTCACTCTCGTCGTCGTGATCCGCAAAATTCTCATAATAATCCGGCCGGAAATAACTCATGGACATGACTTCTGCGCGGGGGATAAGAATTCTGAATTGCTCTTCCAGATCGTCGGTTGTCTGGGTATCGTCCTCTATCTGCTCGTAGGCGTCAAAATAAGAAGTGGTGAGCGTTAACGTCTGATCGTCCTTGTCTCTATAGCCGCTGAGCAAGGGGAAAATGGTGAAGTATTCCGTGTCGTCAAAATTGTCATTAATCAGGGTATTCTGAATATAACCAATGTAAACCTTGCCGCTTTTCAAGGTAATTTGGAGCATTTGTACCTGTCTGAGCGCGCGATACAGCATGTGCTCGAATTCGTTTTTTCTGGCGAGCAAATAGGCGCTTTCCTGGGCGGTTTCATCTTCATAATCGGCCTGCCAAATTTTCATCGTCCGCCAGATGTGATGAATGGGCGGGTTGGCAACAACCAATCTTCTGAAAACGCTCAAGCATGCTGTTGTTAACGGTTTGCACAATCGTACGAACAAATAACGGTATTTTCCCCAAGCCGTTGCGAGCGCCAGGGTAAACATTCCCCATACTGCGGTCCAAATGAATAATGGTTGATCTTCAAGGGCGGGATAAAATACCAGCGTAGCCACCCCGGCAAGAACTGCAAAATACACGCCATATTTGGCGGCGATGAAGTAGGTATGCCAGCCGGTTGATTTGATCAACCGGTACTTTGTTTTGGTATTTAATTCGGCATAGATAAATCCGGCTAACAGCACGACCGCAATAACGATCGCACTCATTTAGTGCCGGATTTGAGACGGCTGGATAATGATAATCCTTTAATGGATTTGACACCATTAACAAACTTTTCCCGAATCTCCGCATTATCAAGATTCATTCTGACGCTGCCGTCTGGATTAACGAGCACAAAGGGTGCCCGCTTTCCTGGAGAAGAAAGGGATTTTCCAAAAAATTTGGAAGACATATTTTTCATATAAATCTCCCGCTATTGAGTAAGTTTGAGAAGAGAACAGGGCACAACTTAACTGTACGCCAGAAACGTCTTTTATCAAGTTGAATATAGCACAGATACGGCTGAATCAGCCCATTCTTTACCGGTTCTCAGGTGTATTCGTTAAACGGACGACAGGCATGCACCTAAACATAAGACTATGAGCCACTTAGGGCGCAATGACAGGGTTGTATGCTAGTGTTGGCAATCTCCAGGTGTCCGATTGTCTGGAAAAACTCGGGTAAAGACTGGCCGAGCAGAATGCCGGTCAAAACACACAGCGCCACCCAGACCGTTAAATAACGTTCAAATGTGCTGATGGTGGGCTTATTCCCGGATGCCTCAGAATGATTCATTGCGCTGCGTGAGTACTGCCAATTTTGGATAGTTCCTGTTTGATGGCTGTGTGATCAAGAATATTGAAAGGCAGGCTCACAAACAGGCGTACGCGATTCATCATTTGGCGAAATGTTTTATCAAATGCGAGTCTTTTGTCTTCGTCCGATCCTTCCACCAAAGACGGATCTTCAAACCCCCAATGTGCAGTGATCGGTTTGCCAGGCCAGACAGGACATACTTCCCCGGCGGCGTCATCACACACGGTAATGATGAAATCCATTTGCGGTGCATCGGGAGCCGCAAATTCATCCCAGCTTTTACTGCGTAATTGCTCGGTGGGGTAGTGAATGGAAGCTGCTCTTTCGACGGCAAAGGGATTGACTGTGCCGGTAGGGTGGCTGCCAGCACTAAAAGCCTGGAAGCGCCCGTCACCCATCATGTTGATTAGCGCTTCGGCCATAATGCTGCGGGCAGAGTTACCGGTGCATAATATCAATACGTTGTAGACTTTTTTCGTCATGATGTTTCTCGCTGGGTTTGAGATTGTGGGGCAATAGCAATAGCCGACAGATCGGTCGCCGTGTTGATAGCGCGGTCACTGGCTTTTCTCTCGGAATACCGGTCTGTCAGTGTCTCCTGATGTGGCCGCAGCAGTACAGTTAAGCGCACGAGTTCTTCCATGACATCAACGATCCTGTCATAGTAGGCGGAGGGCTTCATGCGACCGTCTTCGTCAAACTCCTGGTAGGCTTTGGCAATACTGGACTGGTTGGGGATGGTAAACATACGCATCCAGCGTCCCAGGAGTCTCAACGTATTAACGGCATTGAAGCTTTGCGACCCTCCGGATACCTGCATGACGGCAAGCGTGCGGCCTTGTGTGGGCCGAATGCCGGCGATTTCAAGGGGTAGGTGATCAATTTGGGCTTTCATAATGCCTGTGATTTGACCGTGACGTTCGGGGCTGCACCACACCTGGCCTTCAGACCATTCGGAAAGCGCACGCAATTCTTTTACTGCCGGATGGTCGTCGTTTTGAACCTGATCCGGCAACGGCAGATCTGATGGGTCGAATATTTTTACCTCAGCACCAAAAAGCAAAAGTAGCCGGGCGGCTTCCTCTACCGCCAGGCGTGAAAAGGATCGAGGCCGGAGCGAACCGTATAACAGCAATATACGCAGCGGAGGTTGGTCTGCACCCAATTCCTGACCGGGCCGGAGGATAACCTTCGAGCGGTCCAGGGCGGGAAGCAGGTTCGGATCGGAGAGTGTTCTTAATCTCATGGAACGACCTTTATTCCTTCGGTTCTACACAGGAAAAATCGCAAGTTTGTCCGCCGCAACAGTTTTCTGACAGGAAGGAGACAAGCCGTCCGGCTGTCGCAAAGTTGGCCGTGTAAATAACGGATCGGCCTTCCTGGCGGGGAGTAACCATGTCTGCATACGTGAGCTCCTTCAGGTGAAACGATAGGGACGAAGGCGGGATACGGGTTTCGTCGCTGATCTTTCCGGCCGCCAGGCCATCAGGGCCAGCCTGAACAAGTAGCCGAAATACAGCAAGGCGTGATTCCTGGGCGAGCGCAGCAAGTGCGGCAATTGCATTTTTAGTTTCCATAATTCGATAATAGTCGAAATGTGGAATAATGACAAGAATATACTTCAATTAGCGAGCAACTAATTTGCCGCTTTTATCACTTTTGATTGTTTGAAATGAATGCCTACAATTTCTGGAAAAAGGCTTACGGCGAAGATAAAACTGCTGCCTCAATCAAGTCACGTGAATCGCACGCCATTCCGTCAACGTCGTTATAATGCCAAGACCAATGAGCACTCTATCCACCTTCCTCGATCTTCATGGCATCGCCCCGGAAAGCCACTCACATCCACCGGTAATGACCGTGGCCGAGTCCGAGCAGCTGGCGCTGCCGATCCCGGGCGCCAAGACCAAGAATCTGTTCCTGCGCGACAACAAGGGGCGCAGGCATTTTCTCGTTACGGTTCCGCATAACCTTGCTGTTGATCTTACCGCACTGGGCAGGATGCTCGCCGCAGGGCGTCTGGGCTTTGCCTCGCCTGAACGATTGCTGCGACACCTTGGGGTCACGCCCGGATCAGTAAGTCTGCTCGCGCTGGTCAACGATCAGGCACTTGCGGTCGAATTCGTCATCGACAACAAGCTTTGGGAGGCGGACTTCGTGCATGCGCATCCGTTACGTAATGACGCCACGATGCTGGTTTCTCATGCAGACCTGGAGCGCTTCCTGGCGGCAACCGGGCATGAACCGTTAGTTGTACAAGTCCCTGCGGCGGTTTGACCTGGCTGGCACGGTGCCACGCCATCACAGTTGTAATAGAGGTCCGGTCTGATTTTCAAACTGGATTCCTGGCATTCAATGATGCCATCTCAAGCCTATGCTCGCACGCGGCTTTCGTACAGTTGCCATAAAGAATCAATGTGTGGTCGATGAGTTCGTAGCCCAGCTTTTTGGCAACGCGATGTTGATCGTTCTCGATCGCGTTGTCGTGAAACTCCCGGATCAGGCCACAACTTGTGCAGACCAAATGATCGTGATGGTGTCCGTCATCAAGTTCATACAAGGCCTTCCCCGCAGTGAAGTGGGCATGCTTGAGCAGACCTGCCTGCTGCAATTGTGCGAGTGCCCGATAGACCGTGGCCAGTCCGATCTCAACGTGCTTGTCCAGAAGACGGCGATAAATGTCTTCTGCGGACAGGTGGCGCTGGTTTGCTTTTTCGAAAATTTCCAGGATCCGAAGCCGCGGTAGCGTTGCCTTCAGTCCTGCGCGTTTAAGATTGCCGACGTCGTTCATCATTCTCTCCCTGTGGCTGTGATCTGCTGAACGGATTGATATTTTCCGGCGAGGCGCCATCCGGCAAGCCGGTCATACCGCCGGGCACCGGACGATAGCGCACTCGCAACATCCAGACGATGCGTTAAGCGTTCCTGTTTCTCGCGCCTCCCTGGCGAGCCTTAAAACGCGGGTTCGATTTACAAATGACATAGATGCGGCCGCGACGTCGTACGATCTGGCAATCCCGGTGTCGTGTCTTGGCGTCTTTCAGCGAAGAGAGTACTTTCATGGTTATTCCTTTTAAAAGCTGACAGTATCTGGAGTATGGCGGCCAGAGCGAGCCGCATCAGCATTGCTCAGCGCTTCCCGGCATCAGGGCAGTACGCTGGCAACAGGCCAGTCGGAAAACGGGTTGTGCCATTTTTTCCAGTTGGCCGGTCCCAGAGCCATTTCCCCGTCGGTGAGTAAACAGGCATCAAATTTTGCCCTTAGGGCTTCTTCGTCCATATCCATGCCGATGAGCACGAGTTCCTGTCGCGCGTCGCCCACGTTGTCATCCCACTTTGAACGGATCACAGCGATATGTGCCGGATCCTGCGGCCAGCGTTCCGGTGGCATGGCTGCCCACCAGTAGCCAGCCGGACCGTGTCGGGCCACAGCGCCGGCCTGAGACCAGGAGCCTGCCATGGTCGGATGGGTTGCCAGCCAGAAGAAACCTTTGGAACGCACCACGCCTGGCCATTCGCTTTCAACCAGTTCAAAGAAGCGTTCTGCATGAAATGGCCGACGCGCCCGGTAAACGAAATTGCGAATGCCATATTCTTCCGTTTCAGGCGTATGCTCGCCCCGCAGCTCCATCAGCCAGCCGGGCGCCTTGGACGCCTGTTCGAAATCGAACAGACCGGTATTAAGTACACGATCCAGTGCGACTTTGCCGAACTCAGCCATTTCAATTCGTGCCCGGGGGTTAAGCTGGCGCAGGATAGCCATCAAGCGTTCGCGTTCCGGTTCATTGATCAGGTCAGTTTTGTTAAGCAAAATGACGTCGCAAAACTCAATCTGATCGATCAGCAGGTCAACTACCGTGCGTTCATCCTGATCGCCAAGTGACTCACCGCGCGATTGCAAACTATCCCTGGAGCTGTAATCACGCAGGAAATTAAAGGCGTCAACCACCGTGACCATCGTGTCCAGTTGGGCAACTTCGTTCAGGCTGCGTCCATCTTCGCCTTCAAAGGTGAACGTTTCTGCCACGGGCAGGGGCTCGGATATCCCGGTGGATTCAATCACCAGCTGATCAAATCGGCCTTCGCCGGCGAGTCTTTCAACTTCAATGAGTAAGTCTTCGCGCAATGTGCAACAGATGCAGCCATTGCTCATTTCAACGAGCTTTTCATCGGCACGGGCCAATTGCGCACCGCCTTCGCGTACCTGGTCGGCATCAATGTTGACTTCGGACATGTCATTGACGATGATCGCGACGCGACGGCCTTCACGGTTATTAAGAATGTGATTCAGCAGGGTGGTTTTGCCTGCCCCAAGGAAGCCGGATAGAACGGTGACGGGTAGCTTTTTTGGTAAAAGCGGAGTTTGGGTATGCGTATTCAATTCAATATGTCGCTTCTGTGTACGTAAATGAATCAGTTACTGTTGTACTGACGGGTGCGATTGTGAGCGGGAAGAGCCGCAAGCGCACTGTCAGTCATTGCGTTGCGGTGTGTCGCTGCTGCTAAGGATTATATGGATTGTATTGTTATGTTATAACATAACAATACGACGTGTCCAGCGCTATTTAAAAACCGCGACAGGCGCATCGGGGGCGCTATCGCAGGCGTTGGATAAATACTTCCGTCCTCCGACAGACATATAGGCGTTGCGCCGCCTGGTTTTAACTTTTATCAGCATGAAATCGGTCGCGATATTGCCTGGCGGTGATACCACAATGCCGACGAAAGGCACGCCGCAGACGTTCCTCTGAGCGAAGCCCGCATTCAGTGGCAATCTTTTTGAGTGAAAAATAACCTTCTTCTAGCAGGCTTTTTGCTTTTTCCATTCGGGCCAGTTCGACAAACTCCTGAGGGCTACAGCCAAACTGTTGCAGAAAAATCCGTCCCAGATTTCGTGGGCTCATCGCGACCCTGCGGGCCAGATCCGCTGTACTAAGGTCTTTATCAAGGTGCTGAATAATCCAGTTCTGGAGGGTATGAATGCCATGATGAGTGGTCATCTGAAAATTGAGATATTGGCTGAACTGTGGCTGCCCGCCCGGCCTTTTAAGGTATATCACCATCTCTCTTGCCACTGCGAGTGCGATGTTACGTCCCAGGTCTTCCTCTACCAATGCCAAAGCCAAATCAAATACTGCCGTGACACCGGCTGATGTCCAGATCCGATCGTTACGTACATAGATTGAATCTTCTGCGACCGTAATCCTGGGGTATTTTTCCTTTAATCGCTTGGCAACACGCCAGTGCGTGGTGGCGGTCAATCCGTCGAGCAAGCCCGCTGCGGCCAGAAAGAAGGCACCAGAGCAGACCCCGATGATTCGCGGGGTCTGAGAATGAATATGCTGAATCCATTCGACTATCTGTGGCTGTTCATTTAGCGCCGTTTCTATGTCGCGTGCGCCAACAATAATCACGGTGTCTGGGGGCGGCGTGAGCGATGCGAACGAATGCATCGCTTTTGCTTCCAGATGCAATGAGGTGTCCGATCTGACGAGTCCTGCATGTGGCGTGCAAAGCGTAATCTCATAGGGAGCCGGCTGGCCCATTGCAGCGAGTTGAACGTTAGCCTGATCCAGTACATGAATCGCCCCTACGGCTTCAACTGCCTTGAAGCCAGAGTAGATGATGACATGTACATGATGAGCGAGATGCCTTGTTAGCGTTTCTATAACTTTGCTCTTAGGGTCATTTTTTTCCAACAGTCCCCTCTCTTTTACAGACAACTTTGCAGCATTGACGGACAAAGCGGGCCAAATGGATAGGCCATTCTGGTACGCTCAAAAGGTAATGTTATAACATATCAATCAATTGATGTATCAGAGCTGAGGGTTTCTGAAAATTGACCATACCTGACGTCTCCTGTCCATCAATTTGGCAGTGGTAAATTTTTTGAGCAGCAACTTTTAATAAGAGGAAATGTGCAAATGACGACTTTTACTCATGTGACAGTTGGTACCAATGACCTTAATGCGTCTCGTGCGTTCTATGACAAGGTGTTAAGCCATCTGGGCTGGACGCGTATCACGGATCTGGCCGAAAACGGTTCGATATGGGGGGATGGCAAACCTTCATTCTTTGTATTGAAGCCTGCCAATGGTCAGGCGGCCACAGTGGGCAATGGCGTGACAGTGAGCTTTGAAGCACCCAATCGCGCAGCAGTCAAAGCATTCCACGAGGCAGCGCTCGCGCTCGGCAGGCCGGACGAGGGGGCGGTAGGTCCTCGCGATTGGGCGCCGAATGCGTTTGCTGCGTACACCCGGGACCCTGATGGTAACAAGCTTGCCGTGTACAGCTTCAGTGCTGAATAAGCCTGTCCGCTATGTGATCTCTGTTGTTTCAGCAGACTAAAATTTATTGGAGAGTGATATGAAAACAAGAGCGGCAATCGCGTGGGGACCCAATCAACCGTTGGAGTTTGAAGAGATCGATCTGGACGGTCCCAAAGACAACGAAGTGCTGGTACGCATTGTGACGACCAGTCTATGCCATACCGATGTGTTTACGCTTTCAGGGCGAGACCCCGAGGGCAAATTTCCATGCGTACTTGGACACGAAGGTTGCGGTATTGTCGAAGAGGTCGGGCGCAATGTGACGTCGGTAAAGCCTGGGGATCACGTGATTCCGCTATACACCCCGGAAGATCCGAATTGTCCCTATATCAAGTCAGGAAAGACCAATCTTTCTCAAAGCATTCGGAAAACGCAGGGCGAGGGATTAATGCCGGACGGCACAAGTCGTTTCTCCTTTAAAGGCAAGACAATTTTTCATTACATGGGGACCAGTACATTTAGTGAATACACCGTCCTGCCCGAAATTGCCGTTGCCAAAATCAGCCCGGAAGCGCCGTTGGCCAAAGCGTCAATTATGGGATGTGCGATTCCTACCGGCATAGGAGCCGTGCGCAATACGGCCAAAGTTCGTAGCGGCGATACCGTTGCTGTGTTCGGCCTGGGGGCGGTCGGGATGGCTGTCATTCAGGGGGCGGTGTTGCAAGGCGCCGGCCGGATCATCGGCATTGATGTCAATCCGAATAAATTTGCCCTGGCTAAGTCACTCGGTGCGACAGAGTGTATTAATCCGGCTGATTTCAAGGAGCCGATTGAACACGTCATCATTGAAATGACCAATGGTGGGGTTGATTTCTCTTTTGAGTGTGTCGGCAATGTCAAGTTGATGCGTGCTGCGCTGGAGTGCTGCCATAAGGGCTGGGGTGAAAGTGTCGTTATCGGTGTCGCGGGTGCGGGCGAAGAGATTGCGACCAGACCATTCCAGCTGGTAACGGGACGGGTGTGGCGTGGCAGTGCTTTCGGCGGTGTGCTAGGCCGCTCTGAGTTGCCCGGTATGGTCGATGAATGGCTGCGCGGTGAAATAAATGTGGACCCGTATATCACCCACAATATGGATCATGAGTCGCTTAATCTGGCTTTCGACTTACTTAAACGAGGAGAAGCGATTCGCTCTGTTGTGCACTATCAGGAGAAAGAAACGATGAGTCATGATCTTCCCGGAGTCATCGTTGACAGGCATGGTAAAGTCATTCCATCGACGCAGGAAACAGGCATGCTTTCATAAACGAAAAATGGTTGGTGGGCAATGCCTTGATCAGGTTCGCCGCCTTGTTTGTATCGAATCGGCCCTGCGAGTCAGATAGCTTGATGTAATGGAGTGGTGATGTACTTTGACTATCGTTTGTGGCTGATGACCGCAGGCTTGCGCGGTCGCCTGGCCGGTGGCGTAGGGCTTGGCCTGTTGGCGTTGCTGGCAGGCATCGCCCGTTATGTGTTTCTTGGGCAATTACTCGCCCGTGTGTTCGATCAGCAACCATGGCAGCAATGGTTAACGCCGGCGCTGCTTGCCGTTGCCATGGTACTGCTGCGTGCCTGGCTTGATCATTTACGAACCGTTCAGGCCAACCAGTCTGCGGCTCGGATTCAGTTGATGCTGCGTGCGGGTTTGTATGATCGCATTGTCGATCTCGGGCCAGCCTGGCTTGGCAGCCAGCGTACCGGCGGCGTTATGCTGACGGTCATCGACGGGGTCGAGCAATTGCAAACTTTTTTTGGCCGCTACCTGCCCCAGGTCGCTATTTCCCTCATTGCTCCCATTGCCATCTTTGCCGTTATTGCATTCTGGGATGTGCCAACGGCCTTGGTGCTACTTATCTCTGCGCTTTTCTCTTTGCTGGCCCCAGCGGCAGTGCATGCCATGGATCGGCGTGCCAGTCAGGAGAGATCGCAAGCGCTTGGCGCGTTCGGAGAGGATTTCCTGGACGCCATGCAAGGTCTGCCTACGCTCAAGGCGTTTGGGCAGGGTAAAAGTTTCGGTCAGCGGCTGGCGGCGAGAGCTCGCCGTTTATCAGATAAGACATTCTGGGTGCTGTCGGTCAGCGTACTTACACGAGGGATGAGCGATCTCGGTGTGGCTCTGGGCGCGGCGCTTGCCATCACCCTGGGTGCAAGCCGCGTGGTGCAGGGCGAGATGAGCCTGGAAGCGCTGCTCATTGTATTGATGGCCGGCACTGAAATATTCCGTCCGCTGCGTGATCTGCGATCAGTATTGCACCAGGGGATGCTTGGGCAGTCAGCAGCAGCCGGTATTCATGCGCTTAACGATGCGGATCGCGTTGTTACGGCATCGGAGCGCGCAATATCACCGGCAGATCTGGAGCCGCGGATTCGATTTGATAATGTATGCTTCGCGTATCAACCGGAACGAGCTGCTCACAATGGTCTGAGCTTTGACATCGCTGCTGGTGAGCGCATTGGTGTTGTTGGCCCCAGCGGTGCGGGCAAATCCACTATTGTGCGGTTGCTCCTGCGCGAAGTGATGCCGCAGAACGGACATATCTCCGTTGGCGGCTATGACATCCGTGATCTCTCCGAAGATGCATTGCTATCGCGCATTGCATTGGTCAGTCAGGACATCACCTTGTTTCATGGCACGCTGGACGACAATATACGTCTGGGCCGGCCCGATGCGACGCCTGAACAGGTGCGCGCGGCGGCACGCTCTGCCAATATTGATGCGTTTATTATGGCGTTGCCTGATGGCTACGAAACGCAAGTAGGGGATCGGGGGCTGCAGCTGTCTGGCGGGCAGCGGCAGCGTATTGGCATCGCCCGTGCGCTGTTGCGGGACGCGCCCATCCTGATCCTGGACGAGGCATTATCATCAGTTGACTCGCAGAACGAATTTCTGATTCAGGAAGCGCTGGACCGCCTGATGGTGGGCAGAACGACGCTGATCCTGGCGCATCGTCTGGCCAGTGTGATTAATGCAGACAGAATTCTGGTCCTGGATCATGGGCGCGTGGTTGAGTCGGGATCTCACGAGGTGCTGATGCAGCAGCAGGGCCTGTATTATCAACTGATGCGAGAGCAAGTCGGAAATAGCCACATCCCGAAAGACGCCGACGCGCGAGCTGAATCTGTAGCGCCAGCAAGCAGCACCAACGGTCCGGCGCCCCGATCGCTGGAGGATGATGCGGCCCGGGTGGGATGGAAAGATGTGCTGGTTACCCTGATGTCGGTGGTCAAGCCCTGGCGCCTCACACTGGTGGCCACTATATTGCTTGGCGTCGCAAGGGTCGCCGCATTTATCGGCGTGGGTGCGCTGAGTGCTCTTGTTGTCGCTGCTTTGCGTAACGGCCAACCAACGCAGACGCTGATTATTGCATTACTTGTTGTTGCGCCGCTGGCCGCGTTATTTCACTGGCTGGAGTCGTGGCTTGCGCATGCAATGGCCTATAAATTGCTGGCCAATATGCGTATCGATTTGTACGATAAGCTCGAACAGCTCGCACCAGCTTATCTCCTGGAGCGTCGCTCCGGAGACCTGGTTTCATTGGCAACGCAAGACGTGGAAATGATCGAATACTTTTATGCGCATACCATCGCGCCGGCGATTGTATCAGTACTGGTGCCCGCCACCGTACTGGGCTTTCTGGCTGTTTACAGCTGGCCGGTGGCACTGGCCTTGCTGCCATTTCTTGCCTATGCGCTTTTGTCACCGGTTCGCAGCAGACGGCGGATTGATGCACTGGGAGAACAGGCCCGTCAGTCCCTTGGTGAAATGAGTGCCCATCTGACCGACACCATTCAGGGTATGGCCGATCTGACGGCCTTTCAGGCGACGGCACGGCGCCGTAAGCAGTTTCTGGATATTGCGCAATCGTACAGTGGTCAAAGACAGGCGATTCTGAATGATTTGTCGGCGCAAAGCGCCTGGTTCGAAGTGGCAATGGGGCTGGGTGGATTGGCGGTTGCCGTTACCGGTGCCTTGCTGGCCAATGCCGGTACACTTGATCCGACCATGGTGCCGTTGCTGGTGCTTGTCGCGGTTGCCACTTTCCTGCCCGTATCCGAAATTTCTCAGGTGAGCCGACAATTGGCTGACACGGTGGCTGCCAGCAGACGCCTGCATGTGGTGCATCAGGAACCGGTTCCTGTCGGGGATGGCCCGAGCAGGTTGGCGCCAGCGTCACAAGGGCTATCGATCGAGTTTGATCAGGTGAGCTTCAGGTACACGCCGACCTCGCGTCTTACGCTGGACGCGCTTACTTTTTCCCTTGCGCCGGGTACAACCACGGCGTTGGTAGGGGCCTCAGGGGCGGGCAAAAGCACGATTGCCAGCCTGCTGTTGCGTTTCTGGGATGCCAGCACGGGCACGATCCGGATCGGCGGCACCGACATACGCCAACTCGAACTGGATAACCTGAGAGAACATGTCGCTCTGGTTACACAGGACACTTACCTGTTCAACGATACGCTCGCTGCAAATATCCGACTCGCGCGCCCCGATGCCAGTGATGCTGAAGTAAACAATGCACTGGCATCAGCGGCGCTATCCGGATTCGTTGCTTCGTTACCGCAGGGCCTGGACACGCTTGTTGGCGAACGCGGCACGCAGTTATCCGGTGGCCAGCGGCAACGTATCGCCATCGCACGCGCCTTTTTGAAAAATGCGCCTATCTTGATACTGGATGAGGCAACGTCACACCTGGACAGCCTGAGCGAAATGCAGGTACGGGATGCCCTTGCCTTGCTGATGCGTGAACGTACCAGCCTGATCATTGCGCATAGGCTATCGACGATTCGCGATGCGGATCAGATATTGGTGTTGGACGATGGCAAACTGATTGAGCAGGGAACGCACGACACATTGCTTTCCCGCTATGGTGCTTATGCGCGTTTGATACAGCATCAGGAGCAGGGGATTAGCAGTTGACGAATTGACACAACATAATTTGGTTGATTTGTGATGCATTAGTTAATTCTTAAGCCGGAAGTCGTATATTGCACTTGAACTATTTCTAACTGCGTTTTCAAAATCATTTGCAATTCTGTCGTGGCGAACGTGGGCATGCGTATAACGGCATTCCCCGATAATAGTGTTGTTTTCAACGCTAAATATCGGCTTTTTCACCCGTTTATACACCGTTTATTCCTCTTAACTAACTTCAGACGATTACATCTATTCCCCTTGAACCTATGCAGCTTATTTCACTCAGCCACGAACGTTTGCAATTGGGCACGAACGTTTACAGGTGTTGCAAAAGGGCGGTGGTATAAAAATCACGAGCAGGTTTATTGCCTGATTTTAAAAGGACCATCTAATGACTCAAAAACTTACAACACTGGCAGGCTTGGTTTTATGCGCCGGGCTGGCGGCGTGTTCAACGTCAAATGAAAACGGCAAGGATCTGACGCAGCAAACCGTTGAATACACCTGCGGCCAGGGCAATACCCAGCCGGTCAGCGTTCAATACACCTTCCAGGGTGAGGAGCCACTGGCCGCTAAAGTTGTTTACGCCAACCAGGCGATGGAACTGACGCGTGCGACGACCAGCAATAGCGACATGGTAGGCAATACATTCCGCGGGAATGGATATACATGGACCACCGACAAATTCACGCGTGAAGACGTGAGTTCAGTTAACGGTAAAATGCTGACCCAGGACGCACAGCAACGCGCAGGTGTTCCAGGTTCTACAGTTGGTAACGTGCTTGTCAAAGACTGCAAGGTTGGCGGCTAGTCCATATACCGTTTTTATGAATTCGGTGCAGGCGACTGCTGCACCGGCCTGACGATCAGGCGCCATTGCCTAAAGCGTGATTGATATAACACGTATCCCAGTTGGACGCAGCCTCGTACGCAGCCGGAATGACTTGCGTAGGCGCTGAAATGGCGGCGGGCGTGTTGGCGTTCGTCGCTCACATGCCTTGTTCCCTCAAGGCACTGCTACCGAAGCTCACCCATACCCAACTGTTACTGCTGCTTCGCAGGCCCGAACCTCGACGACATTTGAAATAATTATAAAAAGGTTGACTGTTCTGGCGACTATTCATCACGATAAAACGTAAAATTATTGCAACGTTAACGATATCTTAGCCAGACGTACCCGTTTTGAACATCAGGGCGCAGGTCTCTTTGGCAAGCGCACTTGACTTTTACAGCCCATCCATTCCGGATGGCTGCCGCGGTTATCAAACCATCCATTGCCCGTACAGCAGGAACTTATGACTATTTCTATCAATCAACCCCAGGCGGTGTCCAATCCGGTCACGCGTAACGCCATATTTATCGTCGCAACCATCGCCGACGGCGCTGAGCATCTGGCGACGGTGCGTACCTGGTGTGAAGATGTGGAGGGACTGGTGCGTTCGGTTGGCACTCGCCAGCCCGCCAGTGGGCTCAGCTGTGTTTGCGGATTTGGTTCCGATGCATGGGATCGGTTGTTTGGCCAGCCACGGCCGCGTCAATTGCATCCATTCAAAGCGATCGGATCAGGAGAGCGCGTAGCGGTGTCCACTCCAGGCGATATTTTGCTGCATATTCGTGCTGATGAAATGGATATGTGTTTTGAGCTGGCGACGCAATTGATTGCCAAACTGGGTAATGCCGTAACGGTCCTCGATGAGGTACACGGATTCCGCTATTTCGATCAGCGCGCCATTATCGGTTTTGTTGATGGCACTGAGAATCCGACCGGTGGCGAAGCCGTAGACCATACAGTGATCGGGGACGAGGATCTGGCGTTTGCCGGCGGCAGTTATGTGCTGGTGCAAAAGTACCTGCACGATATGGACGCCTGGAATAAGCTCACGGTAGAACAGCAGGAAAAGGTGATTGGCCGCACAAAAATGAGCAATATTGAATTGAATGATGATGTCAAGCCGACAAACTCCCACAGTTCACTGACGACGGTAGAAGAAGACGGGCGAGAGTTGAAAATTATTCGCGACAACATGCCTTTCGGCCGGCCGGGCATGGGTGAATTTGGTACTTACTTTATCGGTTACGCACGTACACCGAGCATCATTGAAACGATGCTGGAAAATATGTTTGTGGGACGCCCTGCAGGTAACTACGACCGGTTGCTGGATTTTAGTCGTGCCGTCACCGGAACACTGTTTTTCGTGCCATCTGCAACGCTGCTTGAGTCGCTTGCTTCGAGCGAACAGGCAGAAACAGACAGCACAGACACGAACAGCGCGGAAAGTATGCCTGCCTGATTTTTTTGTTTCCTTTGCTCATCGTTATGCACGAGGTCTTATGACTACGAAAAGAAGAGAGGTGGCTGGTATCCGTCCTTACGATGCGCCGGCTGGAGGCTGGGGGGCGCTCAAGGCAACTGCCGTCGCCGTCCGCACGCAAATGGATATGATGGAAGCGCCCGTCACATTGATGCGTACCAATCAGCCAATGGGCTTTGATTGTCCCGGTTGCGCATGGCCTGATAAAGAACATCGGTCCACGTTCCAGTTTTGTGAGAATGGTGCAAAGGCGGTTACCTGGGAAGCCACGAAAAAGCGCGTCACTGCGGCGTTTCTTGCGCAGAACACGGTGACTTCGCTATTGGAAAAATCCGATTATGAATTGGAAAATTATGGTCGCCTGACGCAGCCCTTATCCTATGATCGAGCAACGGACACCCTGCGACCGGTAAGCTGGGAGGCCGCGTTTGACCGTATCGGCACGGTGCTGCGCGGGCTGTCACCGAACCAGACCGAATTTTATACCTCGGGTCGGGCGTCCAATGAAGCGGCCTATTTGTTCCAGCTGTTTGCCCGTGAATATGGCACGAACAATTTTCCGGATTGTTCCAATATGTGCCACGAAGCGACCAGTGTGGGACTGCCGCGCTCAATCGGGATTGGGAAGGGTACGGTCTCGCTGGACGATTTCGATGAGACGGAACTGATTATCTCTATCGGGCATAATCCGGGAACCAATCATCCCCGTATGATGGGCACCTTGCATGAGGCTTCGCGGCGCGGTGTACCCATTATCGTTCTGAATCCGCTGAAAGAAAGGGCGCTGGAACGCTTTACCGATCCACAGAATGTGATTGAGATGGCAACCTATGGCTCCACCAGAATTGCGTCGTCGTATTATCAGGTGAAATCAGGAGGAGATACGGCGGCGCTCAAAGGCATTATGAAAGCACTTCTGGCGCTGGATGAAGCACAGCGTGGTGCCATTGATCACGATTTTATAGCCGAGCACACACAAGGGTTTGCGCAATTTTCCGATGATTTGCGTAACACCTCCTGGGAAAGCATAGAGAAAGAAAGCGGCTTGCAGCGCGCCGAACTGCAGCAAGTGGCCGCCGCTTATGCCAAATCCCGGGCGACCATCGTTTCCTATGGAATGGGCATCACACAGCACAATAAGGGGACGGCAAACGTTCGCCTGATTGCTGATCTGCTTCTGCTGCGCGGCAATTTTGGCAAGCCGGGCGCGGGTATCTGCCCGCTGCGGGGCCATTCCAATGTACAGGGCAATCGCACCGTTGGCATCACCGAAAAGCCGTCAAGCCAGTTTTTGCAGAATCTTCAGGATGTGTTTGGATTTACACCTCCCCGGGAGCATGGGCATGATTCGGTCAGAGCAATGCAGGCCATGATTGATGGACAGGCAAAGGCACTGCTTTGTCTGGGGGGCAACTTCGCCGTTGCCATGCCGGAATCTGAGCGGTCGTTTCAGGCAATGAAGCAGCTGGACCTGAGCGTGCATGTCGGCACAAAACTGAACCGCTCTCATCTGCTTGTAGCCAGAGAGACCTTCATACTGCCATGCTTGGGGCGCACCGAGCTTGATATTCAGGCAGGCGAGCGGCAGTCGGTAACGGTAGAAGATTCCATGTCCATGGTGCATGCCTCATCCGGCAAGCTGAAACCCGCGTCTGAGTCGCTCAGGTCTGAACCGGCGATTGTGGCAGGCATGGCGATGGCAACAATGCCGCAAAGCAAGGTGCAGTGGCAGGACCTGGTAAGTAATTACGATGCCATTCGTGATTTGATTGAAAAAACCATCCCGGGCTTTGACGATTACAACAAGCGGATCAGGATTCCTGGCGGGTTTCGTATGCCATTGCCGCCCACCGAGCGCAAATGGCCAACCGAGACGGGCAAGGCCATGTTCTCCGTGTTCAAAGGCGTTAGTGAGGATGTAAAAATACAGGCAGACGATGTGCTGCGTCTTATTACGCTGCGTAGCCACGACCAGTACAACACCACGGTGTATGCATTGGATGACCGTTACAGAGGGGTATTTGGGCGTAGAGATGTGCTGTTCATGAATGACATTGATCTGGAAAAACACGGCCTGGAGCATGGTGATCTGGTGGATATCGAGACTGTGGTGTCGGACCGAAAACTCAGCATGCCCGGAATTACCGTGATTGCCTATGATATCGCCCCTGGCTCTGTGGGCGCCTATTATCCCGAAGCCAATGTGCTTGTACCGCTGGATTATTTTGATGAGGATAGTGGGACGCCATCTTACAAATCGGTTCCGGTCAGGGTCACGCGCAGCGATAAGCAGAATCAGTTGCCGTGAGTGCTGATAAGACCGTCTGCATCGGATAGCCGTCGTCTGTTCCCTGACGTTGTCCTGATGTGGTTAGCAACGAGGCAGAGGACGATATCGTTTCTGCCTCGTGCCTTCATGCAGGCGGGTCGGCGAGCATTGCTGGCGGCTAGACGGGCAATGCTTTATCCGGCCGGGTTTGTGTATTCAAACGCCACTACGCAACATCACCACAGAGCGGCTTTTCGCCAGCTTCCAGCGAGCAACGTCAATTGCAATAAATGCCAGCAGGCTGATGCCCATCAGGGGCAGGGCGTAGCCCAGCAGGGCGGCAATTGCAACTGAAATGATTCTGAGCGACGCTGGTAAACTTAACCATGCCGCAACAAGCGTTCTTGCCGGATTGGGACCGGAAGCAACCGGTCTGCGTAACCACCACATGCGATAGCCTAGCGCGATCATGACACATAGCCCTAGACCGAAGGCAATCAGCAGCAGCTGGTTAGGCAGGCCGAATAAAATACCCATATGCGCATCAACCCCCCAGCGGGTCAGCTTGGCTACTAAAGGAAAGGTATTGAATTCGGTGCGATCCATGACACTGAAGTCTTGTGGGTTGATGGCAACGGCATCCACCTGTGTGGGCCAGCGGCGATCCACTTCGGTGACGGTCCAGGCTTTGTTTGCCGCTTTAGGTGCGCGAATCTCGATCATATCCGCACGAAGCCCGGCCGCTCTGGCCGCCGCGACAACCCGGGGCCAGTCGTCATTCGCCCGGGACATACCTGCCATGGCGGCATGATGTTCCGCATGCGGATCAGCATGCATGGCATGCGCGTCATGAGACAACGTGGTATTCACTTGTGGCGTGAGCCATCCCATATTGGTTCGCAATTGGTTGATATTGTCTCCGGCCCAGCGCGACCAGGTCAGGCCCGTCACCGATACAAATAGCAGTCCGACAAAAAGCACGAGCCCCAGCGTTGTGTGCCAATGGCGATTGTTCAGGAACGCGCTTTCTTGTCTCGCTGTTTTGCGTGCCTTGCGGGTACTGAACCAAAGGATCAGCCCTCCGAGCGCTGCGACCCACAACCACGAAGCGGCCAGCTCGCTGTAATTGCGCCCCAGATCGCCCAGCAACAGGCTGCGATGCGCCTTGTCCAGCCATAAGCGGATGGGCAACACACCACTGGTGCCGTACACCATCATGTCGCCTTTGACAGCAAGCGTATAGGGATCGATAAATATGGCACGGGACTCTGAAGCACCATAACTGCTGTCGGCAAACTGTACGCGTGTCGTATCGCTTGCGTTAGGTGCAGGCCTCACGGCATAGATTTTTCCCTGCGGGCCAACATGGTTTTGGGCCGCTTCGATTTGTGCAGACAGCGGGCTGGCCGTACCCTGCGGAGTAACATACAGCGCGTCCGCAAAAATGGCATTTTCCAGTTGCGGCGTTATTACGTAGAGTGTTCCGGTTAATGCCGCGATGAATATGAAGGGGGCAACGAACAGGCCAATATAAAAATGAATCCTGCGCAGAAAGTTAAGCGCCGCCGTTCTGGCGGGCATGGCAGTCGGGTTTGACATAAGGCGGTCCTCTATTGATGATGGTTGCTATGGCCGCCTTGCGCAGATCGGGCCGTAGCCTGGATCTCCAGCTGCGTACGCTGGCCCGCTTTGTCTTCAAAGGTGAGCGTCATGGGAATCTGATCTTGCGCACTGATCTGCTTTTTCAGGCCGATCAGCATGATGTGATAGCCGCCAGGCTTGAGCGCTACCGATTCAGCGGCGGGCAGTGCCAGCTCTGGAATCTGACGCATTTTCATGATGTCGTTTTCCATCGTCATTTGGTGCAGTTCAACATGCTCGGCAACGGGCGTAGCGGCGCTCACCAGTTTGCTGTCTGATTGCGCAGTCAGACGCATGAAGGCACCGGTACTGGTTTGCTGGGGCACGGTGGTGCGAATCCAGGGATCGTCTACCGTAACTTGCGCATACGATGTGGAAGCGATCACGAATGTGGATAGAAGGCTTGTAATAGCATTGCGAAACAGGGACATCATATTCTCCAAAATCATTCATCAAGAGCCAGTATCTTGCGGATATCCTGTACATACGCTTCATCGGACTGGGTATGTGACAGGGCGATCCGAAGCCGGCCGGCAGTGTCATAAAGGTAGGTAAGCGCGCTGTGATCCATGGTGTAAGACGAACCGGTAGGCACTTTTTTGTAATAGACCTTGAACTCGTTGGCCGTCTTTTCCGTTTCCTGTGGCGTACCGTAAAGACCCAGAAAGCCGGGGTCAAAGGCACTCACATAATCGCCAAGCAAGGCCGCAGTGTCCCGTTCCGGGTCCACCGTAATAAACAGTACCTGCAGGCGATCACCGTCTTTGCCGAGCATTGCTTTGACATTGGCCGCACGCAATAGCGCGGTTGGGCAGATATCCGGACACTGGGTGAATCCGAAAAAGATAAGCACCACTTTGCCGCGGAAGTCGGATAGCGTATGACGAGTGCCATCGGTACCGTTCAGCGAAAAGTCGCGGCCGAATTTGGCACCGCTCAGATCGCGCCCATGAATATCGGTTAATTCATCGGAGCGTGAGCATCCATACAGCATGAGGCAGCCGATCAGCAGGGCAATCAGCACAGAAACAGGGCGTGAGAATCGTTTAAATGGCAGCATCGGTCCTCCTTCGCGAACATACACGCGACGAGTGCAGTGCCGCCTGCACACCAATGGTCGCCGCAAGGACAACCTGTGTGCAAACAGGGAAAGCAGGCATAAAAAAACCTCGGGAGATGAGAATCACGGATGGGTGAGCGCGGTTGCGATCACCAGTGAAATATCAGCCGAGGAGGGAAGGGGGCGCGCGCGATCCGAGGGGCGGACCAAGCGCAGGCAGTGGTGGCAAACTACGGTTGTGCACCACATAGGGCGCGGCGCGCTCCTGCCATACGGTTACCGGCAATGCCGGTGTGCCAGGGACGGGCAAAACGCCCTGAGAGATGACCAGGCCAAATGGGCATTCCTGCCCGGCATGCTCAGGAGTTGGGGTGTCTTTCGATTGCTGGGGAATACTTAGCTGCAGCGTTTCATTGCCGCCTGCCGCATTACAAAGCGTCAGAACGACAGTCCGGCCTTTTTCACCCGATAGTACCGGCATATAGCCGCTGGGGATCACCGATCTGCAGGCGAATGCAAGCACGGCCAGGCACAACACAAGTTGCCAGACCAGATTGCCCTTGCAGGGGAGATGCTTGCGCACTACATACATGGTTTCGCGATGTCTAAGTATTCAACAGGAATACGGCTGAGGCTTTGAAACAAGAATCATCGCATATTAAGGGATAAGACAGGTGAGGTGCAAACATTTTCGAGAAAATGATCGATGCCGACAGACCGGGGCAGGATAACCGTTCTGCCAGACTTTATCGTTTGTAATGGCACCCGACGACTTTCTGCCTGATTGTGTCGAGCTGTCCGCTTACACTTTTTGGTGCTTAAGGAATGCCTCTTTCGGACAAAACACCCCAAGAATACCGGTGACGGGTATGGGTGGCGTCACTTTGTGAAATGTTGATTGCGACGGCAAGACACCAGGCTGTTGCGCTTGCGAATTTGCCAGCGCCAACAGCAAAGCCAATGCAGGAAAGACGCGTTTCATATTGATCTCCAATTTGTTGGCTTAGATCATTCTATGAAAACACCCTGTCGGAAAGCAATTGGTGCTTGCGCTATTCGCGTAAAGCCTATTAGTGTTTGCGATAATGTTGGCGTAGAAGTGAAATACACCTCAGGTATGGGACATATATCCGCTGCTGATGTGTGTTTCATATGCTGTTTTAAACAGCCTGAACCGCCGCCTAGCAACGGCCTTTTTTGGCTTGTCCGGGCGGACAGAAGTTGCCTTTATTATGATAGCCGCGTTCGTATTTATTTCCCTTGTATCGGTAACCATCGCGATATCCCGAGTGGCGGTCATGTATTACGCATCCCGACAGAAAAATTGTCAGCATACCGGCAACAACAAGCATTTTTTTCATTTGTGATCCCCTGTCTGGTTTACTTTGATCTTATGATAGAAGATGACATGCATGATTGTCTGTTGCTTCTTGTAAGGTAAGTTTCAGTCTGATACAGGAACGATGGCGAGCCTTGATGTAAGCCTGAGTCAGTTATAATCCTGCGGCTTTTTTTAAAAAAATCTTCAGGATAAAAATGAACTTTCAAAAAGGTGCTTTAGCTGTTGCTGTTATTTCATGCCTGGTATTGGCCGGGTGTAACGAACAGGCAGGCTCAGGTTCGGGCACAGCATCAACACAGGAATCCACTGCGGCTCAGGCTGACAATAGCCTTAATAATTACATCGCGATGAACAACGATCTCATGAGTCTCCAGGGTTTGGAGGCCGGCTACAGGGATTATCTTCGCATGAATATTCCCAAGGCAAAGCCATCGCAGACCCTGGATTATATGGCTCCAACGTTTCAGTATGTTTTTTCGCAATACGCAGAAGCGATTAAAGGTAAACGCAGCCAGCCCGCGCTGGATCAGGCAGCGGATGATTTGATGAAAAAACTGGAGGCCATTAAGGCCGATAGCGCTGAGTTTGGTCAGTATTATGAATCGGCCGCATATAAAACAGACGATCTGAAAAAAGGCAAAGCGTCCGACGCACAAATAAGACAGCATTTTGAAGATGCCCTTACCAGTTATGAAACGTTCACCAAAGAACTGAAAGGTGTGTACGAGCAGGCTAAGCTGAAAGAACTTGAGGCCATTAAACAGTCTGGCAATACTTATCGCTACCTTAGCGCTTATTCAATGCATCTTGCTGAACAACTGGTAAACGTCTTTGAGAGCGAGGAAGATATAAGCAATCCTGAGAAGCTCAAGCAGGCAGATGCGACCGCTGACGAGCTAAACAAGGTACTGACCGAATTCAATGCGGAGTACCAGAAAATCAAGGAAAAAAACCCGGAAGCGTCAACCGATACGACACTGATGAATTTGAACAGTTGTATCAAATACTACAGAGCCTTCAGGCAAAGCAATAGGGCATCTGATTTCAAATTCATGATTGATGGTTACAACAGCGCCGTTCGGTCACGTCGCTGATCTGTAATCCTTCAGGACATGCCTATGGAACCAGCCTTTACGGCTGGTTTTTTGATTTTGCGGGGATTGCGACAGGTGTATAGGCGACACCCGGTGTTTCGGTATATATTTGAAACGGAAAACATAATAGCCACAATTGCTAAGGAGACCGCTATGCATACCCATTCCTTAAACTTGCGCGCACTAAACTGCGCATCCGGCAACGCGATATTGGCCACGGCAGCCATTGTCCTGAGTACCTTACTCGCGCCGCTACCCGCAACGGCCGCCGAACCCGCAGCGACGACCAGCGCGGCATCGTCCGAATCGACCAGCGCAAAACCTCGTATCATTATTCTGGCAACCGGGGGTACTATTTCTGGTGCCGCCGATGCGCGCTCAGCCATTGGCTATAATTCGGGTGAAGTGTCGGGGCAGCAGCTGGTCCAGGGCGTGCCTGGTATTGAAAAACTGGCAACAGTGAAGTCGGAGCAGATTTCCAATATCGGTTCTCAGGACATGAATGATAAAGTCTGGTTTGCGCTGGCCAAACGTATCAGGCAGATCTTCGATGGTAATGAAGCTGATGGCGTGGTCATCACCCATGGCACCGATACGATGGAGGAAACCGCCTTCTTTCTGAACAACGTACTGGATTCGGCAAAACCGGTGGTGCTGGTTGGCTCCATGCGTCCGGGTAGTGCCTTGAGTGCGGATGGCCCGCTCAATCTGTATGAAGCCGTCGAAGTCGCAGCCAGTGCGCAGGCCCGCGGGCGCGGCGTGATGGTGGTGATGAATGAGACGATTCATGCTCCACGCTGGGTAACAAAAACCAACGTGACTTCGGTCCAGTCGTTTCAATCCCTGAATGCAGGCCCGCTGGGTTATGTGGATCCCGCCTCTGTACGTTTTCTGGCGCCTGTCGGTCAGGCGGCTGCTGCGCGTTATACCTTGCCTAAGGACGATCAGCTACCGCGGGTGGACATCGTTTATGCGCATAGCAATATGGACGCCACGCAGATTGACCATGCAATACAGGACAATGCCAGGGGGATCGTGATCGCCGGTGTCGGTGATGGCAATGTGTCCAAGCCGGCCATGGAGGCCATGCTGCGCGCGGTACAAAAGGGCTTGGTGGTTGTGCGTGCAACCCGTGTCCCGTCCGGGTTCGTGAACCGCAATGTCGAAGTGGATGATGACAAAAGTGGTTTTGTGGTTGCTTATGATTTGAATCCCCAAAAGGCCCGGGTATTGACCCAGCTATTGATTGCCAATGGAGTGACGGCAGCAGATAAAGTGCAGCAGGCGTTTGCCGCAACCTATTAAGGTCAGGCGCCGATACGCAGAGACGCTGGCGGGCGACGGCCTGCCAGCTAGCCCCCCTCAACGATGTTAAACAACAGGTAACAATCCATGGAAGCATTTTCACAGCCCGAACTCGTCGCCAATTATGCTTCCAGGACCGAAAAAATGGTGCCTGGGTTTAACGACCTTCATACAATGGCTGCCGTTTTGCTGGCCGAACATGTATCGGAGAAGGCGCATATCCTTGTATTGGGTGCCGGGGGTGGATTGGAGATCAGGGCATTTGCGCGCCTGCATCCGGGCTGGCGTTTTTCCGGCGTGGATCCGTCTGAGCAAATGCTTGAGCTGGCCCGGCAGACGCTTGGACCACTGCCCTCACGTGTTGCTTTTCATCAAGGTTACATTAACAGTATTGCAGAAGCAGATTTCGACGCGGCGACCTGCTTTTTGACGCTGCATTTTTTGCCTGAGCAGGAACGGTTTGAAACCTTGCAGGCGCTTTGGGAACGGCTTAAACCAGGTGCGCCATTGGTTGTTGCTCATCATAGTCTACCCACCGCGGCCGCAGACAAAGACCGCTGGCTTGATCGCAGTGCGGCGTTTGCAAAGGCATCCGGCCTGCCAATGCCATCGAGTGGCGCCCGGAACAGCGCGGTCAGAGATCTGTTGCCGCTTCTTTCCGCCGATCAGGACGCTGCGTTGCTGCATGCTGCGGGCTTTGTGGATGTGGATTTGTTCTACGCGGGCTTCACTTTCAGGGGCTGGGTTGCCTATAAGCCTCGGGCTTAGGGGTATGGTCCGTGCCGCTGTCCAGTGAAGTCGGTTGTAAATAAAATACATATATATCAACGTGTTAAAAATTCATTTTGGCGGTTGCGAGAATTCATTGCACTTGTAATGAGCAGCCGTGCACGAACTGGCTGGCAGTGGCAGGCCTGATTCGGCTATTACATTTGAAAAAAACGCCGCCGAATATAGCGCAGTGCAGGCGATACGAATTACACTAGCGCGGTGGTTTTTGCAACATGGATCCTCCCGCAGGGCACCTGTCCTTGCGTCATTGCGGTGCCAATTAGCTGGTGCCTGTCCGTTTCTGAAGAAGATAGCGAAGAAGAGAATAGTATGAGTGCCGAAGCCCATTCAGTCAGTTTGTTGTCGCCTGTCGTTTTGCTTGCTGCCGCAGTGATTGCGGTGCCCCTCTTTAAGCGTATCGGCCTGGGGTCGGTATTGGGTTATCTGATGGCCGGCCTGGCCATCGGACCTTTCGGCCTCGCTTTTTTTTCCGACTCCGCGTCGATCCTGCACATTGCCGAGCTTGGCATTGTCATGTACCTGTTCGTGATCGGACTGGAAATGCAACCGTCGCATTTATGGGGGCTGCGTCGTGAAATATTTGGTCTGGGCACCTTGCAGATCGTGGCCTGCGCTTTGGGGCTGACCGGTGTTGGCCTGCTTTTTGGCTTCAGCTGGCAGATCGCCTTTATTTCAGCGGCCGGCTTCGTACTCACCTCTACGGCCATCGTCATGCAGTTGCTGGGAGATCGGGGCGATATTGCGCAGCCCAGAGGCCAGAAAATCGTTGCCATCTTGTTGTTCGAAGATTTGCTGATTGTGCCGCTACTGGCGATTGTGGCCTTTATGGAGCCGAATCATGTGGTTGAAAGCAACTTCGCAAGGCTGCAGAATATCGGCATTGGTTTGTTTGCGATTGCGGCGTTGATCGGGGCCGGGCATTGGCTGCTCAATCCGTTTTTCCGGATGCTGGCCGCCGCGCGTGCCAGAGAGGTGATGACTGCAGCGGCCTTGCTGGTTGTCCTGGGGGCCGCCCTGTTGATGCAGGTGAGCGGCCTGTCTATGGCGATGGGTGCATTTCTGGCGGGCGTGCTGCTGTCGGAGTCCACCTTTCGTCATCAGATTGAAGCGGATATTGAGCCCTTCAGGGGTATTCTGCTGGGGCTGTTTTTTCTGGGTGTGGGGATGTCTCTGGATGTGTCTGTCGTCGCGCAAAACTGGCCACTGGTCGTGGGCGGTGTGCTGGCGCTGATGGCCATGAAGGCACTCATGATTTATATTGTGGCGCGCATCACGCGCAGCCCGCATCACGAGGCACTGGATCGCGCTCTGCTGATGGCACAGGGTGGCGAGTTTGCCTTCGTGCTGTTTTCTGCGGCGGCCGATGCGCAAGTCATCGATAGTTCTGTCAAATCCAGTCTTACGGCTATCGTGGTCTTGTCGATGGTACTGACCCCGCTTATCGGTATCGTGTTTAGCCGCTATACCAAATCGGGTCAGCAGGCGTCGCTGGAAGGAGTGAGTGTTGCCGATGGGCTGACCGGCAATGTGCTGATGATTGGTTTTGGGCGTTTCGGCCAGGTAACCAGCCAATTGCTGCTGGCCCGGGGTGTTGATGTCACCATTATTGATACCGACATTGACATGATCCAGAACGCCGAGAAATTCGGCTTCAAGATCTATTACGGTGATGGTTCCCGTCTGGACATATTGCATGCCTCGGGCGCGGCGCAGGCAGAAGCCATTGTTGTTTGCGTGGACAATAAAGAGACGACCAACAGAATTGTTGAGCTGGTATCCAGTGCATTTCCATTGGCCAAGCTGATGGTGCGCACCTATGATCGTGAGCATTCCCTGCATCTGGTTAAAAAGAATGTGGATTTCATGATTCGGGAAACGTTTGAATCGGCCATGGTATTTGGTGGCGCAATCCTGCAGCAACTGGGGGTGGATGAGGACCAGGTGAAGCAAATTTCCCGTGAAATACGGGAACGCGACGCTGAGCGCTTTGACACCGAAGTGGCGGCCGACGATATTTATGCCGGTGTAGATATGCAGTATTCGCACGCACACCCTCGTCCTACGGCACCGTTGCTGGTACCCCGGCAAAGTGGCCAGATACTGAATGACGAAGATCTGAAAGAAGCCGACGCGACACAGGGGCAGGGCGGATCATAATCAGGCCGGAACAGGCAAGGCCATCATGGGAAGCCGCCACCGGCATAGCCTGATGGCTGGTTGAGTCGATTTTGGCTAGCGGAAGTGAATCCATTTCGCATGGGCGCAAGGCGCCGGCAGGCTCAATGCAGTTGGAACGGAGTGATTAACCAAGTTTGGTAAGTATCCATCCCCTGTTTATTGCGTAGAGCCCGCCGGCAGCAAGGCGGCCAGCGAATAGACTGCGCTGATGACGATGAAAGTTTTACGATGAGAGTTTTACGATGAGAGTTTCATAAGGACCAGGCCGCCAATAATCAGCGTGGCTGCCAGAATACGCATGGCGCTCATGGGTTCGTGCAGAAAAACAATGCCAACCACGAAGGCGCCAACGGCGCCAATGCCCGTCCAGACGGTATAGGCGGTACCCAGGGGCAGGGTGCGCATGGACCAGGACAGCAACCCGAAACTAAGCACCATTGCCACCAGCGTGACCGATGTGGCGCCCAGGCGCGTGAATCCTTCTGATTGCTTCATGGAAAATGCCCAGAGAATTTCCAGTAATCCGGCAATAACTAATAAAAACCAGGCCATTTGGGCCTCCTTTAAGTAAACCGGGTCGTCCCGGATAAGGTTCCCAAATGGGTGAGGTCGTGGCCTCAAAAAAAATTATAGCGTTTTGTGCCATCCCGGGCAACCATGTGGCATCCTCTTCGGCCTATATCCGAGGCTTCTCGTGCATTTGGTGACCAACTGTGATAATGGCCAGCCTCGCAGGCCATTGGCCATGCTCATTGCTTCCCCGGCTTTGCCGATCAGGGAACATCGCCTTGCCTGCGCACGGTCTGCAATGGACTGAAGCCGATTTTTCCAGCATACCGGCCCGTTCTGCAAGCGACTGAAAAAACTGGCTGTGCTGGCGGCTTCGCAGCCTGTTTTTTCACAATTACACTTGAGATAATTCAATTGTGGAGCAAATCATGAAAAACGTGTTTACTCTGTTGCTTGCCGGCATGCTGGTTTTGCCTGCTGTGGCACTGGCTCATGACGACGATGACGACGAGGATTATCGCGACTATTATCACCATCGGGAATATAAAGAGAAATACCGGGATGGGCCCTGTAAGGTAGAGCGCAAATACAAGCGCAATGGCGACTACGAAGAGAAAAGGAAATGTCGCGGAAACAGCTACCGGGACGACTATTATTCCGACGCACCTGCCGTTCCCGGCGGCGATCTGGGTGACGTTGTCCGTCTGCTGCAAAACCTGTAGAAAAGGGGATGCAGAAACGGCGTGTCGCATCAGTGCATCAGATCGCGCCTGGCATTGCCGGGTTGCAAGGCGCAACCTGAATCGGCCTTATGCATATTGCGTTTCGATCCAGTGCCCGCTTTGCAGTTGTTCGGGGCGCTGTGCTGCACAAACAATCGCGTTGTCGGGCCAGAACTCACGCATTACGCGAGTACCCGCAAATACACCGTACCCGCTGCCGCAACGAACGTTGGCTGCTGCAACGATACTTTCGCCGGCCATGATAGATCCATTGGCTGTGATATTGCCACCTGCATGAATACCCCAATCGGCCTTGATATGCATGCCGCTGCGTATCGCTCCCTTGGCGATAATCCCTTCAGCCGCAGTCAGGTTGTTTTCAACTGAAATATCACCACCGGCACGCACACTTTTCTTGCAGTCCAGCGTGTCGGCACACATAATATCCTGGCCGATCACAATGGTGCCGCCCACCTCGATGGCGCTTGCACTGTCCAGGGACCATCCTGCCCGCAGATCACCTTTACACTGCAGTTTGCCGGTGACATCGATTCCCCATCCTACGCGAATGGATCCTTCAACCACAATTGCGCCAAGGCAGTTCAGGTTGCCGTCTATGAACAGATCGCCATTTATGTGAATATCGCCACCGGCACGCACGCTGCCCGCCACATGCAGGTCGCCTGCCACCCGCAATATCGTGTCGCTATGTACATTTCCCGCGATATCCAGATCTCTCGCGGCAACCACCGCCTCACTATCCAGGCTATCGATCGCCAGTTTGTCCTTCACCGATCCGAACTGGTCGACCAGCCAGATTGCATCGGTTACGCGTCCTTCGGCAAGAAGCGTATCAAGCAGATATTGATAGTCGGCGCCCTGAGGCGTATTTTTTAGGAACCAGCGAAAGCCGCTGGAGCACGGTTGTTTGGACCGTATGGTTTTTTTTGCTCAGATCCATTTTTACTCCCATGGATTAATGACTGCAATGGTTCAATGTGTGCACAAGTCGGTTTGCGGCCAGGTCATCACACGGTTGCCGGGCTGGTGGCGTTGACTTTCGTCACCTGCCACGGAAAAATATTTTTGTTACGGGGCGCAAAGCTGCAACCGGACGTCCAGATCCTGGAACCGGTTGTCGCGCTCGGAAATTTTCAGCGGCTCAATGGTTTCCGGCGTGATCTTGACCACATCGAATCGCATGCGCCGGCCCAGGGACTTCCACAAGGCATAAGCGGCTCTTGATTGACGTGCGCCGCTGACCAGAACGAAACCGTCGGTCAGCACTTTGGTGTACAGGGCGGTGGCGATGCCACGCCCCTGGTAGGCGGCGGCATAACGCGAATGCACGCTGCGCACAGTGCCGTGCAATCTGCGTGATCCTTCCGGAAGAATATCGAAAACGGAATAACCCACCAGCAGACGGGAGCGGGTGTCAATGGCGTACACGCGCTGTTCACGGGCGATTTTGCGAACGCGAAATTCGATGTCGGGAAAGGCCATATCCATGAGCGGTAAATTGCTCAGTGCATACCGGCCCCGTTGCATGCGCGCCTGCAGGCTGGCCAGTTCCTGTTCAATTTGCTCATTGTTTACGCAGAAATCAAACCTCATGACAACACTCCTGCTGCGGATCGGTGTATCGACGGCAGATGAGCCGGATGGTTGCCGGCAAAACCGAACGAGGCTGAATGGCTGGCCGCCGCGTATGAATGTATGGCGGCCGCTTGCGGATAATCAGCGATGTGCAGGACGCGGCGTTGTGCCGGTCGGCTAAGGTGATTGTGCAATTGCATTTCCACTCCCGTGGCGAACGATCCGCAACACATTGGACCCGCAATACAGTGCAAGGCAGATGGCAGAGAATCGTGTTAACAAATCCCAGGCCAGACAGATGTGCTTACGGGCGCCTGCTGCAGGCGCGTTGATGGTGGATGTCTGGTTGGGGACGGTTTGGGCTTGTTAGCCGCTACGCCGTACGAGAGGAATGTGAGGCAAGTGTGATGGCCGTGGCTTCCTGACGCACGGCCAAGGAGAGTACGGCGAACCACCTGAGGAATTGAGGGGTTAGACGGAAGGCAGGGGGAACGTTTGCACAAAAGGCGGTCGGCAGCATGCCTCGGGTGTAAACCCGATGCGTAGCAGACAGCGCGAAGGCAAGTGCGTTCATGAATGAAATTGATTTTTTGAGATGCGAAAAATTATAACACAAATGATATATTTTTCAAAAGATTCAAAGACCTACGTTGCGTCGGGCTTGCGGAGGGCGCATGAAAAGCAGCATGCTCCGGTCTGCCGCAGGCCTCGTTGCAAGGTGTTTGCCCGGCTGTTGCTGCTATGGGTCGCGCTGCTTTTGATCGCTGCCAGCTGCGATCGAACGCGGCTATCGATCAGTTGGATTTGAACCCGCTGATAATCAGCTTTACACCGAATCCCATCAATACCACTCCGACTAGCTGTTCCAGATACGCCTGCACCCGCATGTAGCCACGCCGGATCAATGGGCGGGAAAAGGCCAGTGAAACGGCCACTCGCCACAGCATAGAGGTCAGGCTGATACCCACCCAAATGGCCAGCTTGGTGGGCCATTCTGTGGAAGGCGTGATGGTGACCGAGAAAATACTCACAAAAAACAGGGCAGTCTGTGCATTGGCCAGATCGGTCAGCATTCCCCGGCGGAAATGAACACCGGCGCTGGCTGCCATGGTTGGGACGGTCGTACTGCCAAGGACTGCTTTGGTGCGTCCCCGGGCCTGCCTGAACAGATTGAAGCCGTACCAGATCAGATATGCACCGCCTAAAATCTGAATGGCCGCGAATATGGTGTGGCTGGTGGCGATAATGGTTGCCAGGCCGACCAGACCGAGTGCCGCGTATATCGCATCGCCTGTGGCAACCCCGGCACCGGCCGCAATGCCGGCCGATTTGCCCTGGGACAGGCTGGTTTGCACAATCAGAAACAGATTGGGCCCGGGGCTCAGGAAGGTGAGGGCAAAGAGCCCGACGGCTGTAAGTACGGCGTGGTAAGACATGCGGTCAGTCCCTTGCTACAGTGATGACTAAAAAATCACTATAACGCGATGTACCTGCAGCGGCGAGTACAAATGTGATATCGCCGGACGTTATGGTAAAAAAGCCGCAGTCTGTACGGTGGCTCAGCGATCGATATCGGCCACAAACGCCTTGATGATATCAAGGGTGCGTGCTTCATCTTCCCGGTATGGGACGTGACCGATCCCGCTTAGAATCTCGGCTCGTCCGTGGCCTGCCGCGATAACATGAGCATGTTCGACCGAGCCGTAAGGATCGCTGTCGCCATGGATAGCCAGCTTCGGACAACGGATCTGCGCCAGTTCATTGCGCACATGCCATTGAGAAAAGGCCTGCGATAGCCAGATATCGGTCCAGGCATCCACAACCCAGCGGCTTTTGTCGCCGTGATATTTGTCCAGTCGGGACAGGTTTTCCGGTTTGGCAAAATCCAGTTTGGCCTGGCGGATGCCATCGAGCGTGAGTTTTTCAACAAACACCTGGGCACCCATCGTAATCAGTCCCTTACAGGCATCCGGATATTGCGCAGCGGTTTGCACCGCCATGGCGCCGCCCACGCTGTGCCCGCAAGCAATAAAACGATCCAGTTCGAAGGCGGCGAGCACTTGCGGGATGATCTGCCTGACTTCCTGAGAGATAAAATCAGCCGCAATGGTGCCGGGATAGGGATCTGAGCTGCCGAACCCGAGCCGTTCGTAGGCAATGACCGGGTGACCGGTGGCCAGCACCAGTTTTTGCGGAAAGTCGCGCCAAAGGGGAATGCAGCCAAGTGAATCATGCAGCAGGACAATAGGGGTCTGGCGCAGCGCGTCTTCTCCCGGAAACGACCAGGACTGGGCATGTACACGACCCTGGGTGGTTTGAATCTGGTGCGTATTCACCTCAATGATTGCGGTATGTGTTTGTGTCATCAGTATTGTCTGAATTCAAGTCAATAAAGCGTTCACCTTGCGGCCTGGGGCGAACGGGTGTCGATAGCACGCCGGGTCATTATAGTGCCTGCTGCTGTTTTTATTGCGTCGATCAGATCAATTCGGCAGCGCCGAAATGGCCGATTGTTGTGCAATTTTTATAGACAAAACAAAAATATTTTTTGTTTTCCCTGGCTCTTCATTTGTCATACTGCATTCTGCCTTGCGTGGCGGCCGCTGACCGCGCAGGGTACTTCAATCAAAAAGCAACCCATACTCATTATCGGGAGACAAAATATGTTGATGACGAGATTTCACCAAGGGGCCGCCCGTGTGGCGACCTGTCTGTTGCTCGGCAGTCCGCTGGCACTTGTACCGTTTGCAGGTGCGCGGGCAGATACTTACCCGGATAAACCGATACGGCTGGTCATTCCCTATCCACCGGGGGGCGCAACCGATGTGATCGGGCGGATTGTGGGAAAAAATCTGGGCGATCAGATTGGCGGCCAGGTCGTGATAGAAAACCGGGGCGGTGCGGGGGGCAATATTGGCGCGGCTGACGTTGCCAAGGCCAGGCCCGATGGATATACCCTGCTGATGGGGGCGCTCACTTCGCATTCGGTCATGTCCATCCTGGAAAAAGGCAAGCTGAGCTATGATCTGCAAAAAGATCTGACGCCGGTAGGCGTGGTCGGATCGGTGCCGCTGGTTGCGGTGGCGAATCCATCATTAAAGGTATCGACCTTGCCCGAGCTGGCAGAGCGCGCCAAAAAGACCCCCGGCAAGCTTAATTTTGCGTCATCCGGCGCTGGTGCGCCACAGCGCATGGCCATGGAATTGTTCAAGCAGATTGCCGGTGTGAATATTGTGCATGTTGCCTATCGTGGCAGCGGCCCGGCAATGACGGATCTGGTCGGTGGGCAGGTGGAGGTCATGACTGAAACCGTACCGGCAGCCATCAGCTTCATCAAATCAGGACAGCTGCAGCCACTGGCGGTTCTGACACCGGAGCGCATTTCCATGCTGCCTGATATTCCTACCGCCAGGGAACAGGGCTATGACAATTACAATGTAAGTTCGCTGTTTGGCGTGATGGCCCCTGCGGGTACGCCCAAAGCGGTGCTTGATAAAGTAAATGCAGCACTGACAACGGCGCTGTCCAAAGATGATGTGAAGAAACAATTACTGGAGCAAGGGGTGTATGCCGATCCCCTGACCATTGATGCGTCCCGGGACCGCCTGAAGGCGGAGATCGCCCTGTGGGACAAAGTAATCAAAGACGGCAATATCACCACACGATAATCACAATTGAGGTAGAGCAACATGTCCAGAGGCAATCAGTCGGATGACAAACCCGCAGCAGGATTAAAAAAGGGCCTGACCAGTTACGGCGACAATGGCTTTTCTCTGTTCCTGAGAAAAGCGTTTATCAAGGGAGCCGGGTATTCAGACTCAGCGCTGACCCGCCCGGTGGTTGGTATTGCCAATACCGGCAGTGCCTACAACCCCTGCCATGGCAATATGCCGCAATTGCTGGAGGCGGTGAAGCGGGGCATTATGCTGGCCGGTGGCCTGCCGCTGGATTTTCCCACCATCTCCATTCACGAAAGCTTTTCCTATCCAACCAGCATGTACCTGCGCAATCTCATGTCCATGGATACCGAAGAGATGATCCGGGCCCAGCCAATGGATGCGATCGTGCTGATTGGCGGCTGTGATAAGACCGTACCGGCCCAGTTGATGGGTGCCGCATCGGCAGGGATTCCGGCGATTGAACTGGTTACCGGTTCCATGCTCACCGGCTCGCACCGTTCAGAAAGAGTGGGTGCCTGCACCGATTGCCGTCGCTATTGGGGAAAATTCCGGGCGCAGGAGATAGATGACCAGGAAATTGCAGATGTGAATAATCAACTGGTGGCCAGTGTGGGTACCTGTTCAGTGATGGGGACAGCCAGCACCATGGCGTGTCTGAGCGAGGCACTGGGCATGAGTCTGCCCGGTGGTGCGAGTCCGCCTGCCGTGACGGCGGATCGCATGCGCATCGCTGAGCTGACCGGCGCCCAGGCCGTGCAGATGGCGCGCGATCATCTGACGATTGATAAAATCCTGACGCCCGATGCCTTTGAAAATGCCATGCGGGTATTGCTGGCCATCGGCGGCTCCACCAACGGCATTGTGCATCTTGCCGCCATTGCCGGACGGGTTGGGCTGGATATCGATCTGCAGGCGCTCGATCGCATGGGCAGGGACACGCCGGTGCTGCTTGATCTGAAGCCTTCGGGCCAGCACTATATGGAAGATTTTCATAAGGCAGGGGGTATGGCAACGTTGCTGCGCGAGCTCAAACCGCTGCTCAAGCTCGATGCGCTGACGGTCACCGGACGTACCATGGGAGAAGAAATTGAACTGGCGGGCCCGGGGTTTGCGCAGACAGTGGTAAAAAGTGCCGCCAATCCAATCTATCCGCAGGGCGGGATTGCGGTGCTGCAAGGCAACCTGGCGCCCGGTGGCGCCATCATCAAGCAGTCTTCGGCCAATGCCGGCCTGATGGAGCACGAAGGGCGTGCGGTCGTGTTCGAAGATGCGGCCGATCTGGCCGCGCGCATTGATTCGGATGATCTGGATGTGACGGCTGACGATATTCTTGTTCTTAAAAACATCGGCCCCAAAGGCGCGCCGGGCATGCCTGAAGCGGGCTATATTCCCATTCCGCGTAAACTGGCGATTCAGGGTGTGAAGGATATTGTGCGTATCTCTGACGGTCGCATGAGTGGTACCGCCTTCGGTACGATCGTGCTGCATGTCACGCCGGAGTCGGCCATTGGCGGGCCGCTGGCCTATGTGCACAATGGCGACCGAATCCGCCTGAGCGTGAGCCGACGCGAGATTTCCCTGCTGGTTAGCGAGCAGGAGCTGGCGTCGCGTCGTGAACAGGCTCCGGTCGTCGTGCCAAGTGCCGAGCGTGGTTACCAGAAGCTGTTTCTGGATACCGTGACGCAGGCCGATAAGGGCGTGGATTTTGATTTTCTGCGGGCGGCGCAAACCAAAGGCACGGTGCCGCGTTAGGGCAACGTTGTGCAGGGCCCCGGTTGCGGGGCGCCGGCGCGAGTATCAATCAACTGCCCGTGCCGAATACCACCCGGGCCTGCTCGTGGATACAGGCCGCCAGCTTTGCCTGATGCCCATGCTGGTTCCAGACCAGCCCATTGCGCCGGACCAGCGTTCTGCCCGGCAGTGGAATCTGGATGATCTCCAGTGATTGCCACATGGTAGACCAGTCGGGCAGCAAGGAGACGCCCAGGCCTTCGTGCACCATGACTGCAATTGAAGACAGGCTGTTGATCTCCAGTCGTTGCCGGGGATGCAGGTCGTGGTCGCGCAGATAGCGATCGGCCAGTTGTCCGCCATAGACGCTGCGATCATAGCGCAGAAAGGGTTCGCTGCTCAGAACATCATGAGCATCGCGACCCAGCATATGCGCAGGTGCAATCACCACCAGCGGCTCCTCCATAAATTTTTGCCAGACACAATGTTTGGCCACGGCAAACTGCGGTTCGACCACAATCGCTGCGTCCAGTTCGCCGGCGGCGACCTTGCGGCACAGTTCGATGGAAGCGCCCGGCGTTACAAAAACCGATGTTTCCGGATAAATATCATAGAGCCGCTTCAGGATAGGGGGCAGAATATTGGTTAGTGCAGATGCGAAGCAGCCCAGACGCAATTCGCCCTGATTGCTGCGATCCATGGCCATGGCGCGCATATCCCTGATCTGCCTGACGACTGAACGCGTGCTTTCGATAATCCGCATGCCGCTGGCGGTGGGCTTTACCGATCGACCGGAGCGCCGAACCAGTTCGACACCCATATCGTCTTCCAGCGCCTTAATGCGCGCGGCCACGGCAGCGGAGGTCAGATCAAGCCGCCGGCCGGCCTCGGCAAACGAGCCGGCTTCGACAACCGTGATGAAACTCTGCAGGTAATTAATATCCATTATTTTTATGCCAGTCCAGGTTCGTGGAGGATGAGTAATGAAGTGGGGGGCACTTGTCATCCCTTCTACATCTCATCGTTTCTATTATATGCAGGCCTGGGCGCCACTCACGGCTGTGCACGAGTGGCTCCGGTACTTGTTTTCAATTGTCATTGGCCGGGAGCTTCGATTTAGGTCCGGGCCAGGGATACTCGAGCTGCATGGCCACCACGCGGGCGGTCGGTTCGCCATAGCGCTTGCTGATGGCGCCTAGCGTGTCGGTCAGTGCGGTGGCCGGGTGCGCCATATCCACCGCGGGAACCTCGCTACGGTTATCTGATGATGTACTCACGGCGTCGGCGATGATGTGCATGCCGTTGCGCGAGATGATGGGTTCCTTATTGGGCGCAGATGTAGCGACACGCGAGCGATAGGTGCGGGTCCAGGCGTCTGCCACCATGGCCAGCGCGACTTCGTCAATGCCTGTATGTAGCGGCATAAGCAATTTTTCTCTATGCCAGAATGCCATCGTATTTTGAATCACCGTAAGCGCAAAGGGACGGGTGAAGCGGAACGATTGACTGTCGTGCGCGGCACTCCACTGCATCACGCCCAGATCCTGGCCAGCCTGCTGTGCCTTCTCACGACCGGCAATCGCTTCGATAAGCGTAAGCATGGTGGGGATGGAGGCCGTGATGCCGGTTGTGGTGACCACACCATTGTCTATCACCCAGCGCCGGTTTGCCACATAATTGATATCGGGATGTTTCTGCAGCAGTTCTTTCAGATAGTACCAGTGGGTGGTGGCGCGTTTACCATTGAGCAGCCCCGCTTCGGCTACGACTTTTGCACCTGCGCAGACGCCGATAATAATGGCTCCTTTGGCTTTCTGTTGCTGCAGCCATGCCATAACGGCAGGGTCATCGTCACGACTCATCGCCGGCACGATGACATAGTCTGCGCCATCCGGATAGCGGCGATCAAACTGTGCGACAGTGGTGTCAGGCTGCACGGTGAGGGCCGGATATAGGCTGACCGGTCCGTCATGCGTGGCAAGCGTCATCACATCGGCAATATCGGCGCGCTTGAGAATGCCATAGGGCATCAGGTAGTCTGTGGTTTCGGTGGCGTCGTTGATCCCGATAATGGCAATGAGAGGGCGCCGGTGTTCAGCCGGAGCAAGAGCAGCAAGCGTTGTTGCATACTCGTCCTGATCTGGCCCGGGCGCAGGCGTGTGGCTGCCCGGTACCGGGAGCGACAGGAGCCAGACCGCACCGGCGATAATCGAGAGCGTGATAAAACCAATCACAACCAGCATAAAAACACGGAATTTCATGGCGGTCACCTCTGTGGCCAGCAGCAGTGCTGTTCAGGTTGGAAATCGGTTCTCGGCGTTATCATCAGCCGCAGTGGCAAGCAGGCTGATGGATCACGAGGCAGATAAATGCCTAATTGTATTTATTATTCAATTGTGTTTTAACACGAATGCATACAACCGGTATGTGTTGCTGCGATAAACTGGGCAGATTGCTTTTAGCGTAATGCAACGGAGAGTCGGTATGAAGATCGGTTTGATTGGTGCTGGTGCGGTAGGGCGTGCCTGCTTAACTTCCCTGGTTTATGCGGGAGGCGCTCGCGAGATTGTCCTGGTTAATCGCAATCACAAAAGGGCGCAGGGAATGGCAACGGACATTCAATATGGGGCCACCTTGTTGCCGGCCGTTCATGTACGGGCGGGACACTATGAAGATCTGGACCGGTGTCATCTGGTAATTGTCACGGTAGGCGTGAATGAAAAAACCGGTGGTGCGACCGATCGCAGTGACGACGCTGGTCGCTTGCGGCTGCTGGAGGATAATGCAAAAATCTACCAGGACATCATTCCGAAGATTAATGCGGTCGCGCCGGGGGCCATTATTCTGGTGGTAACCGATCCGCCAGACCCACTGGCCGAGGTGGCGCGCCACTACAGCAACGGTGCGCATGTGCTCAGTTCGGGCACATTGCTCGATTCTCAGCGCATGCGATTTCATATCGCCCGTCACGCAGGCGTGCATCCTTCTGCCGTTGAAGCGATGGTCCTGGGTGAACACGGTACGTCTCAGGTGTTTATCTGGTCTGGAGTCCGTATCGGCGGTGTGCCGCTGGCGCGCGTGCTGGATGTCAATGAAAAGGATTGTGAGGCATTCCAGAATAAAATCGAAGAAGAAGTCCGGTTTGCCAATATCAGCATTATTGAAGGCACCGGCGCCAGTCAACTGGGCATTGGTATGGTCACGGCGCACATTACCAGTACGATCCTGAACAATGAAAGACTGGTCGTGCCTATCGGATCTCATATTGAGGCGTATGAGACGACATTGTCGCTACCCTCGCTATTGAGCAGGGAAGGGGTGCTGGAAACCTATATGCCGGCCCTGTCGTCACGCGAGGAGGATGCACTGGCCGCCAGTGCCGCCGTGATTCGGAAGGCCTGGGAGGGTGTGGCCTGATAAAAAGCCGTGTGCACTTTCGCTGGCGCACGTTGTGTCAGCGGATGAGTCGTTTCGATGGCATTCGGTCAACATAGAGAAAAAAATATCGCCATTTTTTTGCAAAAAATGCAAAAAAATTTACCCAGATCAAGGTAAATAACCGATCACAGCAATACTATTTGTCTGGACCTTTAATCCGGTGGCAGGCTCAAATCCCATACGCAGCAAGCAGGGCCTGTCAGTGGTGTTAAAGGTCTCTTTTTTTTGCCTCTGTTTTTTTCTATTTTTTGTCGCCTCTTTCTGGCAACTGCGCTCTGGCCATTTTCCTATCGTCCGCAGGACAATCTGAAGAGCATGGGTACTATGCTCTGCAACCCGGTTCTGCTTTCAGCTTACAGCTTCAGATACCGGATTCTAAGGCAACCCATCAATCAAAATCAATCACTGCTTCCTGTGTCTCTTTCAGGTACAGCACGTTCACCGTATTGTTTTTCTGGATCTGCGCCATATGGTAGATTGGAATAACCTGGCTGCATACGGTCTCGAAGGCCGGGCCGAAAGTGGGTGTAATGCGAACACCCACGTTTAATACGAAATGATCATTGATCCGGGTACCTGAATCTTCCACCGACAGGATAGTGGCCTGGCCACGCTCGCCGGTCTCGCGGACCCGTCGATTATCGCTGGCGCCAGCCGATAGCGATATAAGAATCAATATGATGCCGCCGAGCATCATGCTCATTGAGATCACCAGACAATATATCGAAATCGGCGGTAGCCAATCTTCTACTGGATAGAAGACATAGGAAAAGATTCCAATAAAGGGGATCCAGGAAAGAGCAAATAATTTCCAGCCCAGGCGGGCAGTACTTTTTGTATTGGACATAAACGTAAGTTCACCGCGATATCTGTATCCGACAATCGTTGTAGTACAGGGAGGATGCCGAAACAATCATCATCATATTACGTCAGTAATATGACAGAAATAATAACAGTACATACTGCTATCAGAGCAGGTTAAATCGTTGCTGATTGAATCAATGGCTGCACTTCAGAATTGGTCAGTGGCGACTTCCGAACGACACGACGAAGCGTCCGGTCCGGTCTGGTCAAAGTGCACGGGAATGCTGCTTTTATGCCTCATTTCATATATTAGAGAATATTTCATATGTAAAAGTGTGTTCCTTCTATGGTGCGCGCCGCTGCTGTCAGCGTGTTATACGGTGGTTTGCGGGCGTATAGGCGCTTACCCAAGGGATGACGACTTATTCAGGTAATTATTCTGACATAAAGCCTGCCTATGATTTGTGCTGTCCCGATCAGATGAATCAATAGCAACTGCAATAGCTGACTATTGATCATGTTGGACAGAGGCCCATTTGACAGGCAGTCCTGATCACAAACGATGAGCATCGCTCATACACGCAAATCCGCCCCTTTTTTTGATCGACCAGCACGCGCCCAGCGCGAGAGATGAACATGGATATCCCTCAGTTACAGAACCGGCCCGTTATCGCGCATACACCGATGCCCGAGGTGCTTCACTTCAAAAGCATGAAAGGGCAGGCCGGGCTCTCGGAATTATTTGAGTTCAATGTCGAACTGGTCGCTAAAACCTATATGCTGGATGTCCGGTCGCTGCTGGGCAAGCCACTCACATTGCAGGTGGAAACCGCCAGCGGTGCACCGCATTACCTGAATGGCCAGATCATCCGGTTCGAGCTGGTGGGGCGTGAATTACTCAATTCCGAATATTATGTTTATCGCGCGACCGTAAGACCGTCTCTCTGGTATCTGACTCAATCCAGAGATAATCGCATTTTCCAGAATAAATCGGTGGTTGATATTCTCAAGCAGGTGCTGGGTGCTTACAGCTTCCCGGTGGAATACAATCTGACCGAGTCGTATCGCAATTGGGAATATTGCGTACAGTATCAGGAATCAGATTTCGATTTTGTCAGTCGATTGATGGAGCATGAGGGTATCTATTACTGGTTCCGTCATGAGAACGGCGAGCACACACTGGTGCTGACAGACGATATGTCTACGCATGAGCCCGCGCCCGGTCACGATACCTATACGTTCTACGATGGCCAGATGCACATGCTGGCGCATGAAGAATTCGTCTCAGACTGGCATGTACAGGCGCAGATCACGCCGGGCGGCTACGCCACGGTTGACTACGATTTCCGCAAGCCGAGCGCACGTCTGGATTCGACCAGCAAGAATGCCGAAACGGCCAACACCGACAAGCTGGAAATCTACGAGTGGCAGGGCGGGTACCAGGAAGCCGACCACGGTGAAAAATATGCTCGTCTGCGACTACAGGAAATACAGGGCGCAAGAGAGCAGGTGCTTGGCATCTGCAATATCCGCGCTGTAGAGCCTGGACGCAATTTCAAGCTGCGTAACCATCCCCGTCGTACCGAAAACCGCGAATACCTTTGTGTATCGGCCAGCTATAACATGAGCGTGGCCGGTTATTCTACCGGTACTGAACAAGAGGATCATTTTGAAGTGATCTTCCGTGCCTTGCCATCCAATATTCAATTTCGCGCGCCCCGCGTAACGCCTCAGCCCAAAACCAGTGGGCCGCAAACGGCTCGTGTCGTCGGGCCTGCGGGTGAAGAGTTGTGGACCGATCAATATGGCCGTATCAAGGTCATGTTCCACTGGGATCGCCAGGCGACCGGGGACGAGAACAGCTCTTGCTGGATTCGTGTATCCAGCCCATGGGCAGGTGGTGGTTTCGGCGGACTGCAACTGCCGCGTATCAACGACGAAGTGGTGGTTGATTTTATCGGCGGAAATCCGGATCGGCCGGTGATTCTGGGGCGGGTGTATAACGCGCAGAACATGCCGCCGGTATCGTTGCCGGCCAATGCAACGCAGAGTGGCTTTCGCAGCCAGTCTGTATTCGGCGATCCCAGCATGCGTAACCAGATGATCTTCGAAGATAAGCTGGGCCAGGAACTGGTGGATATGCGTGCGCAGCTGGATATGGTGTTGAACGTGGTACGCAATCTGACGGTCACCGTAGGCGCCAATTTGAAAACGACGGTGGGCGAGACTGAGACGCGGGATGTAACGGGCACCCGCACTACGCATATTGTCGGACATGAAAAGGAAACGTTTGACGCGGGTGTGCATAGAGACATTACTGCTTCTGGCCTGACAGACCATATCAAGGGTGGCGCGACAACAAAGATCATCACCGGCAATAATGTTTTTCGAGTCGAGGAAGGCACCAATACCGTTTATGTGAAATCGAATGAACACCACACCATAGACGGTACGCTGCATCAGGACGTGAAAGAGGCTGCGACGCTGCACTACAAAAACAAACTGACGCGCACCGTTGCAGAGACAGAAGATGTCACGGTAACGGGCGCGGCGACACATACGTATGAAAATACCTTTACGTCGAAGCACGGAGGAAAGGTGCTTTTTGATGCAACGAAACAGGACTTTGAGATCCTGTGCAAAAAGTATACGATTACCGCGTCCAGCGGCGAGATAAAAAATGTGACCTCGCACGCAGTCAATAACTATAAGGCTGGCAGGGACACCACCGTTTCCGGTATCGATTACAAGGCGGTTACGATTCTTGGCTATGACGTAATGCCGATCAAGGTATCGGTGACCTGGGCGGTGAATTTTGGTTATTCGAGCCTGGCAATTCAAGTACAGCCGCTTCGAGTCGCGCTCCGGGGTATCGCCATGCAGCTGGACGGCTTGAATCTGGCCTTAACGGGACTGAAGTTCAGCAATCAGGCGGTGAAAGTCGATGTTAGCGGGGCGAGTTGGAAGGCGGACGGGATCGATCTGAAAACAACAGCCGCGAAAACCACATTACAGGGCCTGGGCGTTACCCTTGCCGGTTTGAAACTATTTGCTTGACGGAGAACAATTAAATGCCAATTTTACAGGGCCGAATCGGATCAAGTGTGACGCTGGTCGATGTGATGATACTGGGGCCTCGCCCCAATTTTGGTCCTAAAATCACCATGATCCCCAATCCGCTTTCCCGGGTGTTTACGCCCGGGCTGGATTTGGAGTGCTGCCCCATGCCTACGATGATAACCTGGGCCAATGAAACCGGGATATTGGGCGTGCTGGTGCCCGTGGTCAAATGCTTTGCGACCAAATTCATCAATGTCAGCTTCCGGGTGTTTTCCGGTGCCTTACCGGTTTGTCGCTGGATTTCCATGGGTTTGAGCAATATTATCAATGGCGTTTTGTCCACCAATCTGATCCCGTCCCCTAACCGGATTTTTGTTTTTGCCTGAACAACGCCTTTCCCGAAACCTGTTGCGCGAGCCTGGCTGCGAGGCGTTGCTTCCTGTCACTCAGACGATCAACGCGGGATGGTCATCGGGACCTTGCCTGTTGCGTCCATAGCTCGGCCTCATGCAGGTAATCTCGTTGCGGCAAAGCGCCAGGTTTGCGTAGCAATGCGCCGTCGGAAACCAGGGCCCGATGAAATAGCGTGTCACGCAGTGTGACTGATTCAAACTGAGTATGGCGCAGATTGGCTCGGGAAAAATCGGCCCGGGTCAGATCCGAACGGTTCCACCGGGCGTTTTCACAATTAGCTTCATGCAGGATGCTTTCTGTCATATTACAGTCTGTGAAGTGGGCGTCGGTGGCCACGGCCTGTATCCACATGCTTTGCGATAGCTGGGTGTCCGAAAACCGGACTGACGGCGCGTCTGACTCGATGAATATGGCATTGGTGCAATCGCATGCGCTGAATAGGGCGTTGTTCAGCTGACTTTCCTGGAAATTGCATCCGGCAAGGTAACAGTCCTGGAAAATGGCCTGCTTCAAATCGCTCTTGACGAAAGGACAGTGCTGAAACGTCAGTCCGGTGAAACGTTGCCCGGCGAGCAGGGTTTCGTTCATAACGGTTTTTTCGAAATAGCAATCATCGAACCGTGTCTGTCTCAGGTCGTTGCGGAAAAAGACGCTGATTTCAAACGTACTACCGACAAAATCGGTCTGCGTCAGATCGGTTTCGAAAAAAGTCGTTTTTTTGCATTCCGTTTGCGACAGAATGGCGGCGCTCAGGTTCGTCTGGCCGAAGGTGCAGCTATCCAGGATTGCTTCTGAGAAAAGCGCTTTTGCCAGTTGGCTTTCGACAATGGAACATTCCCTGAGCGAGGCATGGGAGAAACGGCTTGCGGTTAGCTCACATCCCGAAAACAGGCAACGCAGCAAGTCTGCGCGTTCAAAAACGCTGCTGTCAAAGCGGCAGTTGGTGAAAACGATGTTATCCAGGCGCGATCCGCTAAAGTCGGCTCCGGTGAAATCGACCTTTTCGAAAACGCGACCCGACAGCTCTGTGTTTCCAAGGGAAAGACCGGCAAAATTTTTTTCCTGTATCGGCTCGTAACTATCAAGGCAGTCAAAGAACTGTTGGCGGGTCGAGGGCGAAATCATGGGCGTGCGCCATCCTGTTGTGCGAATGGTTCCCGGTATAGCGGATAGCGCTTGGTATGCTCGGTGTAGATATTTTCGATCAAGGTTGTGTTATCCATGCGTACTTCGGAAATGTCGGCTGTACAAAAGTTCGCATAACGCAGATCCGCACCGCGCAAATCCGCCTTGGTCAAAATAGCGGAGGTGAAGTCGGCCTGATTAAAAAGACTATCGCGAAGATTGGCGGATTTGAGCACGCAATGATGCATATCTGCGCCCGTGAAGTCGGCGTAGCGCAGATCGGCCAGTGTCAGGTCGCAGTACTGCAGGCGAGCCTTCTGAGCCTGGATGCCGTGCAGGACGGTGCCCTTGAAGCTGCAGCCTTTTAGTCTGGTTTCCCGGAATGCGCAGTGCCGAATGTTCAGCTTGTATATGAACGATACGCCATCAAGCCGCGCTTGCGAAAAGTTAATGGTGTCCATATCGCAGGCAACAAATCCGGCGCTTTTCTGCTGCGATTGTTCGAAATTCACATTGACCAGTGTCGTTTGCTGGAAGATAGTCTGTGAGAATTTTGCCTGATAAAAGCTGCTATTTTCAAAGTGGCACTGCACGAAAACAGTTTTGTCGGCGCTGGATGCATCAAAGCGGCATGCCGAGAATCGCGCATGCGTATTGTTCAGGATATCCTGCCACCGGGTTTGCCGGAAATCGCAACGGGAAAATTCGGTTTTGTGCAAAATGACATTTTTCAGTCTGGAGCCGGAGAAATTGCTTCTTTCAACCTGGGTTTCGCCCAGGTTAGTGCCGTTCAATTCGCAATCGGTAAAGCTTGCGTCCTGGATAGAGGCTCTGCTGAGGATGACATTTGTAAGATTGCAACGCCGAAAGACAGCACCGGTCAGATCGGCGCCGGATAAGTCCGAACCCGAGATGTCTGCATCGACAAATTCCAGGTTTGACAGATTTGCGCCGGCAAGATTCATGTCCTGCATGGACTGTCCTTCAGCATAACGTTGTTGTGCTTCGGACCGTTTTTTGTCAGCGACATGGCTGTCGACAATGATTTTTCCGCCGATCAGGTGCGCCGAATACAGATTGATTTTCCCCAGTTGCTTGCGTGATTGCTCCCGCTGCTGCTTCATGTCTTTCAGTTTTGTCGTCGTATTATCCGGGTCTCCGTGTTGCTGTGACCATTTTTCCCAGTCGGCTTCGAGCTTTTCCTGCTGTTTCGTTAATTCTCCGAAAGCATCCTGCATTTGTTGACGATCGGCCGGGGCGGGCGAATCAATGTGCCTGCCGATCTCTTCAATCTGCGCGGCGTCCAGTGCGGGCGCAGCCCCTTCGGCGTCCTTCGATCCGGTGTGTTGCGGGTCGACGGCATTCAGTTCCGACAATTGTTGGCGCGCGCTCTGTTTTTGCGCTTCCAATTGTGCCATCGCATCGGCCTTGAGTTTTTGCATCCGTTCGTGCAATTCGGGCATATGCTCCGGATCTGCGGGAAAGGGCGGACCGACAAACTCGGGAACCAGCGCATTGAGCTCATCGCGTTCGCTGTCCGGAAGGCTCGTGCCATGTTTATTCAGAAAGGCACGGATCTGCGCTCTTTTGCGCTGCTCGAATTTATGCGCGTTGTCCAGGAATGGGCTTTGCAACTGGGGCTTGGTATCCAGCCAGTCTCCCATGATGGATTTGGGAATCAGGTCACGATCACGCAAGGTATACAGGGCGCCCGTTTCCATGTCGTTGCGCTGATCAAAAATCTGTCGGTAATAGGACTTGGTTTTTGGCTGGTCCGGCAGTTCCATGGCCGGCAGTATGGCCAACGCGTCTTCCGCGTAGGACTGTGCAACGGGCAACGCGCCATGATACATCAGAATAGCGTGCCGGATATTCGGCAAGAACCATACTGTGGTCGGCCTCAGGTCGACCTCCAGGAATGCTTCGTGTTCCGGTTCTCTGGCACTGGACATTTGCTGCAATACGAAGCATCTCGCCTTCCAGTCAGGCAGGATGCCGCTCCAGCAATGCTGTTCGGGATGCATATTCCATATGCGAAACGATGCGCCTAAAGGCAAGCTATCGCGGTCTGGCCAGCGTTGATCGGGTTCGGCTGCGTTGAACAGCCGAGGGTCCATATCGGGGAAGAATGCGTTCATGTCGTTTTGCATCCATTCCTGGCTGAACGTGCCTACCTGCGAGTAACGGCGTGGGCGTGTCAAAAGGACCGGGCCGAAAGAGGCAGGAAGTATTGCCTGATCCTGTCGATGCATGGTACTGGCGGGCGCCTCTACGTTGGGTAAGCGCCGCACCCAGCTGCCATTGATCCACTCCCGATCGCGACCCTTGCCGGCCGGGTTTTCGGCGAAATCCGCACCCCCGTATGCATGGCTCCAGCTGACAGGCATTTCATCGAATGCCTGGGGTGAGGTCATGGTACCGTTCAGCCAGTAGCGCTCGCCGGAAACCAGCAAACTTTTTTCCAGTTTGTCTACCTGTACCCGTACCGCGCAACGCGTTTTATCCTGCTGATGTGCGGTATAGGCGTTGCCGCTGACAAGAAACTCCGGTACAGGTTTTGGCAGAACGAGATCCAGAATACCTTCGCAATCCATGTCCTGCAAAAGATGAGTGGTCAGCTCGGCATCGGGTACGAGTTTCGGGGATTCGCCATTGAAATCCACCAGCGCATATACGACGACACCCAGATAGCTTTTTTCCTGTAACCCGAATGGGCGGGTTAAGACGCCCAGTCGTAGAGGTTTGACTGTTTTCATTATTGCTTATCGAACCACGTACGTGGGGATCAACTCATGTGAATCTGATCGCCGTTGATTTTCATGACTTCCTGTGCGGTCAGGGTGGTATAGCCACCATGTACCCGGGTCAGTTTCTCTGCTTCGTAGTCGATGGTCTGTGCCCTGACGTGATCGACTTCCTTGACATGTCGGAAACAAAGCCGCGCCACGCTTTTGAAGCTGTCCGACATCAGTCCGATCACATTCGAGAAAAAGTCTGTGCTGCCGACGACGGCGTCGAGTTTTTTTCCCAGATAGTTCATCTGGCCTATCTTCATGATGGCCGAATCGTTTTCCTGCTCATGGCTTGGAGCAGTCAGCTTGACCGCCTGATCACTGTGGATATGGGTCAGCTTTGCTGAATGCACGCTCACGGCGCCCGCTTCGCTGCGGATCGCCATATCCCCGGTTACCGAGAGTGTGACGGTCGTGTTTTCAGGGCGGGCAATGATGGCAAGCAAGAAAACGCGATCGCGATCCGGACCGCTGATCAGGACTTCATCTCCGATTTGCGGTTCGACCAGACAACTGAGCGCCCGGGTGCAATGCCAGTTGGCACCGTCGCAGTGTACCGTACAAATGCCATTATCAATACTGAGGACCTGGCCCACGAGCTGTATCGGATCGTAGGCCGGTAGTTGAGGGCGGGTCACCAGCATTCATTGACTCCTGTACGGGTAAGTGGATAATGCCGTCTATTGTCGCAAAGCATTACGACATCGATATGACAATTTGATTTCACGCTGCTGCTTGTTGTTGTTCTTCACGAATGAATCGGGACAGAAAGCCCCAGTCCTGTTGCGAGGACTGCGGATCCAGTCCCAGTCGCAATTCGCGTCCGTCGTCCAGAAATAGCACCGGCACCGCCTTGCCCGCCTGCAGATCACGCAAGTGTAGTGCGGAAACGGGTTCGGTGATTTTGTATTGTCGATGCGGCGCTTGCGGGTCGGACAAGCTCAGGCGCAATACCGGCTTGCTGTTAATGACATGATGCGTGTCCTCTATGCTAACCAATAGCAAGCTGCGCATTTCGCTGTTTTTCAGGATACGGGTGTTGCGCGTATTGTTCAACTGCAGGGCGCGGTGCGATACGCGTAATCCCAGACCAAACAAAAGCGCTGCCACTACAAGCGGCGCGCATAGGAGCAGGATGGGCGCGTAAACGGATTCCCCTGGATGGACGAGAACCGGATACATGCTGAGCAGGGAAAACGGGATCGCTGCAAAACCCAGCCAGATCATTCTGCTGGCGCGATGCTGTAAACGTTCGATATGCGGTCTTTCGTCTGTCATGTTTATTTTCGGGTCAGCCAATCCTCGGGTGAGGTGTCTCGCACGAGTAGGGCAGTTTTTTCAGTCTAGAAATAACCCACTCAAATGACATCATAAAGACAATACCGATTTTTTACATTTTGCAAGATTTTGGGGCTCGGGCGGGTCAGGGGACGGTGTGTCCGTGCATGACCCGAGCCGTGGTAACCCCGTGTACCCTGGGATGCCGGACGTTATGACAACTGTCGTATTTCTCCCCTGATGTTGTCGTATCAGCCTATGTTCAGCCTAACGGTTTATCCGCATACTGTGGTTGTAGACGACAGCGTCTGTCGCTCACATACCAAGGGAGAATACACATGAAATATGTCGATGGTTTTGTTGCTGCGGTGCCGAACGCCAAACGTGAGGAATATATTAAACATGCCACCATGGCTGCGGAGATTTTCAAGGAGCTGGGTGCATTGAGTGTAGTCGAGTGCTGGGGAGACGAGGTGCCAGAGGGCAAGCTCACTTCCTTTCCCATGGCGGTGCAATGCAAGCCCGATGAAACAGTGGTGTTTGCGTGGATTACCTGGCCTTCCAAAGAGGTACACGATGTGGGCATGAAGAAGATGATGGAAGATCCACGGATGCAGCCTGACGCCAATCCTGCGCCGTTCGATGGCAAGCGCATGATATACGGCGGGTTCATTCCGGTGCTGAGTGTATAGGGTTGTCTGAAGTGCAGGTGGGGTGCTCGCTACATCGTCACCCAGCATACCTGCCGTGCGCAAGGCTTCGGTCCGGTGCAACGTAGACAGGCGCCGACACAGTGCGCTTGCGCTGGCGTCGGTTTTCTGCCTGCATTCGCTGCCGATATGTGACAGCGTGGCAGGGAGCCTATAAAATACCAGATACTTAATCCTGCCTGGTGTCTGCGATTCCAGCTTTTGCTGATCACGCAGTGCATTCGGTTACTTTGTCTGGATATTGCATGATGAGAAAAACCCTGTTGTTGCTTGCCGGCACATGCTCGCTGCTGGCTGCATGTGCCGTTCCGCCGGTGGTCGCGCCGTTGTCCGATTCACAGTTGGAGGCGATGAGCTGCAAGCAGATCGGACGCGAAAGCGATAAGCTAAACCTGATTGTTGATCAATTGCGCGGCAGTGACGCCCTATTCGGACCGGATGAGAGCCAGAAGCAGTCCTCCATCTCTGCAGCGCAGTTTCGCCTGCAGCAATTACGAACACAAAGCGTTAAAAAGCTTTGCACTTTCGGTTGAACCACAGGATCGTTATGTTTAAAAATACGGCAGGTCGCGTGATCTGCATCATCGGGCTGGGGCTGATCGCCGCCTGCTCAACCGGTACCGATCATTCAAAAAATGCGGAATGCGGGCGTCTTAACTCACGCATCATGATGGCGCCGGCACCCGGCGCAGGGGACAATTTCCTCTCCCGCAACAGTGCCGACCAGCGCGCCGACGCACATCGGGAAAGAGCGCGTCGCATGGGTTGCGACTGATCGGTAAAGCGTGCCTGACCAGGCCCGGGTAGCCGGCCAACTTTATTGCAGGGTGTGACACGCATGCCCTGATAAACAGGAGTGCAGGATATGAACCCTCAGGACAAAAACGGGAAGCTCGACTATATTGAGTTTACCGTCAGCGACATCGCCCGTTCATGCTCGTTTTATGCCGACGCTTTTGGCTGGACCTTCAAGGACTATGGCCCTCATTACAGCGAATTCACCGACGGCCGTTTCACGGGTGGCTTCGCCCAGGGCGAGCCCATCAGCCCCGGCGGCCCCCTGGTCATACTATATGCGGATGATCTGGCGCAAATGCAGGCACGTATCGAGCGCGCCGGAGGCCGGATTGTTAAACCCGTGTTCGCGTTTCCTGGCGGGCGGCGTTTTCATTTTGCCGACCCGGATGGTCATGAGCTTGCCGTTTGGTCGGATCAGGCGGAGTAAGATCAATTGGAGTGAGCCTGACCTGAGTGAGACTAACCGGGGAGAGACTAACCGGGGAGAGACTAACCGGGGAGAGACTAACCGGGGAGAGACTAACCGGGAGAGGCCGGCCGCCGTGAGACCTGCCCGGCATCGGGCCCTCTGCCTTAAACCTGCGCCGCGGGTTTCTGTTTCCGAACCAGCTCCACGCCCTGGTTGGCCAGTTGGTCAGCCCGCTCGTTACCGGGGTCACCGGCATGGCCTTTGACCCACTTCCAGGTGACATCGTGCCGGGCAATCTGTTCATTGAGCAATAGCCACAGGTCGACGTTTTTGACCGGCTTTTTATCGGCCGTCTTCCAGTTGCGCGCCTGCCAGCCTGTCATCCATTCACAGATGCCCTTCTGAACGTATTGCGAGTCCACATGCAGGGTGACATTGCAACTGCGTTTCAATGCCCGCAACGCTTCTACGACGGCCATCATTTCCATACGATTGTTGGTGGTTTGCGCCTCGCCGCCGAAAAGGGTTTTTTCATGCGGGCCCTGGCGTAACAGTACGCCCCAGCCGCCGGGGCCGGGGTTGCCTTTGCAGGCGCCGTCTGTCCAGATATTGACTTGTGGTTTATCCATGTGGTTCTTTAAAAAGCTGACGTACTTCGCGACGGGATATGGCGGCTTCGCCGCGGGCGAATTTTTTCTTCTTCTTGCCTTTCCAGGAGGGGCCGATCAGTGTGATGCCATGGGTGCGTTTGACCGCAGCCAGCAGGTACACGGCGCCGGCCACGGGCCACCATCGATCACCCGCCTTGTTCATGAAGTCCCACCGGTTCAGCCACCGCTCCGTATTGCAGGCGGGAGTGTAACAGCCAAAGTAGCCCCGGTCTACCTCAAATGAGAGCAATTTCATCCAGTCCTTCAGGCGGGTGACCGATACCTGGCGTGATGCGGCCACGGGCATCCATGGCTTGCGCAGGGGCATGCGCGAGCGCAGCCCCCACAGGCTCCAGGGGTTGAAGCCCGAGATAATCAGGCGGCCTTCGTGGACCAATACTCTTTCTGCTTCCCGCAACACCACGTGCGGATTATCCGCGCATTCCAGAATATGGGGCAGAATGAGCAAATCGATGGAATTGGAAGCCAGCGGCAGGGCGTCCAGCTGCGCCTGGACAAAATGCGTGTTGGGATAGTGGAGGCAATTTTTAAAGCGGTCATCTGTCAGAATGATTTTGGTGCGCATTCTGTTATGATGCAAAAAATTCCAGTCAGGCAGCCCGACCTGGACCGCGTTGAATCCGAAAGAGTCGGCCACGATCTGATCGAATTTTGATGATTCCCACTGTATGACGCGCTGTCCCGGGTCCGTATTGAACCAATCTGCCAGATTGATAATTCGCGAATGGATTTGTTTCACTGATTCCTCGGTATAAATGCGGCACCTTAAGTAAAGTGACTATCTGATGACTACAAAAATCTGGCCGATCAGCGCGTTCAGCGACAATTATATCTGGGCAATTGTACAGGCTGATCAGGCGACTGTCGTTGATCCGGGTGATGCGGCTCCGGTGCTGGCATACCTGCGCGATCAAGGGTTAACCCTGAGAAATATTCTCCTCACTCACCACCACGCCGATCATGTCGGCGGCGTAGCCGAGCTGGTTCAGCAGACCGGAGCGACGGTTTATGGCCCGCCGGGGCCCGCCATTCCCTGTCGCAATGTAACACTCAGGGAAGGGGATCACGTCAATCTGAATATATTAGGGCAGTTTACTGTTTTGGAAGTTCCCGGGCATACGCTGGATCATATTGCCTACTTTGGGCAGGTTGATGGGCGAAATGTGCTGTTTTGCGGCGATACCCTGTTCGCGACAGGCTGCGGCAGACTATTTGAAGGAAATTCTAGACAAATGCAACAAAGCCTTGATAAATTTAGAAAATTGCCTCACAATACGTCCGTCTACTGTGCTCACGAATACACCTTGGGGAATATCCGCTGGGCACGCACCGTCGATCCGCACAACCCTGATCTGGAGCAATGGCAGCGCGAAGCAGAAACATTGCGCACCAGCAATCAGGCTACCGTTCCAACATCGCTGGAACACGAACTCAAAACCAATCCTTTCATGCGAACGGATGAACCGGTTGTTATTAGCGCAGCCGAACAGCATATTGGTCATGCTCTGGCCCACCCAGAGAATGTACTTGAAGTATTACGTGAGTGGAAAAACCATTTCTGAGACAGACTATATGAAATTAGTACGATTTTTTCTGGTGGGTTGTGTTGTCGCGCTGACCGGTTGCGCCTCATCCGGGGGCAAATACAGCGATAAGGTCAGTTACCATGGCCCGAATCGCGATGTCTGGGATCGCGTACGCAAGGGCTTCGATATGCCCCCCCTGCAGGATGAAAAAGTCGCTTATTGGACCAACTACTACGCTGCCCGCCCGGGTTCTGTCCAAACCATGGCTTCCCGCTCGGGCAAGTACATTTACCACATTACGAAAGAGCTTGAAAAACGCAATATGCCTACCGAACTGGCGCTGCTGCCATTCGTTGAGAGCGCCTATAACGCTCAGGCATTGTCCCGTTCCCGGGCGGCAGGTTTGTGGCAGTTTATTCCCAGCACCGGCACCCATTACAATCTGAAGCAGGACTGGTGGAAAGACGATAGGCGCGATCCGGTCGAGTCCACCCGCGCCGCGCTCGATTATCTGTCCTATTTGTATACATTCCAGGGCAATGACTGGCACTTGGCACTGGCCTCCTACAACTGGGGCGAGGGTGCCGTGCAGCGCGCCCGTGCACGTTCCAGTGGTGGCGGGTATCTGGATCTGAGAATGCCGTCCGAGACACGCAATTATGTGCCCAAGCTCATGGCCATTCGCAATATCGTGGCGAATCCGGCCAAGTACGGTATTACACTGCCTGCGATTCCGGACAAACCTTATTTTGAGCAAGTAAAGCGTTCCAAGGATATTGACGTTGCTGTCATGGCGCGCCTGGCAGGCATCTCTGTGGCCGATTTCAAGGAGCTGAACCCGTCGTTCAACCGACCGACGCTGCTGGCTTCGCACGATCCTAATATTCTGTTGCCGGTGTCGGCAGTCAAAACGTACAAAAAGAATCTGGCTAACTATTCGGGTCCGCTGGCAACCTATAAAGGCTATCAGCCGGCTCCTGGTGAGTCGCTCGCGGCCATTGCCCAGGCGCATGGCATTTCGCTGAGCAAACTCAAATCGCTGAACGGCTATTCGTCCCGCCAGAGCGTTGCACTCTCTTCACGTACACTCATGCTGCCGGTGCAGCGTGACTTCGACACCGATTCGATTGTCCCTCGCGGTCTGCCGCCAACGGCGCCTGACGGCAACCGACGTGATTCTGACAGCATGCTGGCAGACAATAGTCCGCCGCCCGTTTCACCTGCTGCTGTCACGCCTGTGATCGAGCCACGCGCTTACGCTGGCAATGCGCCGACGTCGACCCTACGCCAGACCTCCGGTGCTGCGCTGGAGTCGCGTCAGGTTGCAAGCAATACACGTAGTTCTTCTGGGGCGACCCCGCGTGCAGTGGTGTGGGACACAGGAGGCAATCAGCCGGCGCCGCGTAATGCGCCTGCGGCAGGCGATGATCCGCTGGCCGCGCTGGTTGCCCAGAACGAGGTTCGTACGCCGCCTGTCAATCGTGAATCGGTACGTTACGTTGCCCAGACCGCGCCCACAGGCTATCAGGGTGCCGTACGCCCGGCTACCGCAACGGTGCGTGCACCTGCGATGGCTCAGCAGGCTGCACCGGCAGTACGTGCGGCAGCCTATCAGCCTCGTGCGGCTTCGGCAACACGTCCGCCCGAGCATTTTGTAACTCAGGGCGAAACCCTGTACTCACTGGCTAAACGCTATGGCACCACGGTTGATGATCTGAAGGCACTGAATAATATCGGTGCCGAAGGTCTCAAAGCAGGTTTGCGCCTGCGTCTGCCAGGTACGGCGATCCGCGGTTAATGGCGACAGGTCAACGCTAAATCTTCCGGAAACACTGCGCAATGCCTTTGCATTGCGCATTTTTTTTATAATGGCCGTCATTGAAAAACAATTAGGACAGCAAATGGGCTTTCTTGCAAATAAACGAATCCTGGTCACGGGCGTCATTTCGAACCGTTCAATCGCCTACGGCATTGCTGCCGCATGCAAGGCACAGGGGGCTGAACTGGCGTTTACCTACGTGGGAGACCGTTTCAAGGACCGCGTAACCGAATTTGCCGCTGATTTTGGCAGCAATATTGTGATTCCCTGTGATGTCGCTGAAGATGCGCAGATTGACGCCACGTTTGAGCAGCTGGCGCAACATTGGGACGGGCTCGACGGGCTGGTGCACTCTATCGGCTTTGCACCTCGTGAAGCGATTGCGGGCAACTTCCTGGACGGGCTGTCCCGTGAAAACTTCCGCATTGCCCATGATATTTCAGTGTACAGCTTTCCTGCCCTGGCCAAGGCAGCGTTGCCTTTGCTCAAGGCACGCCAGGGCTCAGTGCTGACGCTGACCTATCTGGGTGCGGAAAAGGTCGTGCCTAACTACAATACCATGGGTCTGGCCAAAGCCTCACTGGAAGCCAGTGTTCGCTATCTGGCCACGGCACTGGGCGCCGAAGGCATGCGTGCTAACGGTATTTCTGCCGGCCCGATCAAAACACTGGCTGCCAGCGGCATCAAGGATTTTTCTTCTATCCTTAATTTTGTTTCGGCCCATGCACCGCTCAAACGCAACGTGACTATTGAAGATGTGGGCAATACGGCAGCATTTTTGCTGTCCGACCTGGCTGCCGGTATTACAGGTGAAATTGTGCATGTGGACGCAGGGTTCTCTACCATTGTCCCGGGCATGGCGTAAGGATTGCAGGCAATGCGACAAATTATTCTCGATACGGAAACCACCGGCTTTGATCCGGCCGAAGGCGACCGGATCGTCGAACTCGGGTGTGTGGAACTGATCGACCGTCAGTTCACCGGGAATAATCTGCATATTTATTTCAATCCTGACAGGGAAAGCTCGCCCGGCGCGCTTGAAGTGCACGGGCTGACCACTGAATTTCTGTCCCAGTTCAATCGCTTTGAAGATGAAGCAGCGCGTATTTTTGAATACCTGAAAGGGACAGAAATTTACATTCATAATGCCGCGTTTGACGTCAAGTTCATGAATGCGGAGTTTGCCCGGGTGGGCATGCCACCGCTGGATCAGAGTGCGGCGGCAATTCACGATACCCTGGCCATGGCGCGGGAACAGTACCCGGGCAAGCGCAACAGTCTGGATATGTTGTGCGAGCGGCTGGGTGTTTCCAACGCGCACCGGACCCTGCACGGCGCCTTGCTGGATGCCGAGCTGCTGGCTGAAGTCTGGCTGGCGATGACCCGTGGCCAGTTTGGCCTGGTCATGGAACACAGCGATCAGCCGCGCCAGGAGGCAGGCCAGCCGGCGGTGGCAACGTTTGATGCCAGTATTCTGAGGGTCGAAGTGGCCACAGAGGCGGAGATTGCTGAGCACGCCGCTTATCTGGATGGGCTGGATCAGGCTGCCGGTGGTCTCAGTTTATGGCGCAAGCTCACCAACCCTCCGCCTGCCGCCTGATGGGCACCCGCCACTCGCTGGCAAGGTGTCGATAGGGCATTGCCTTTTTTTGCCTGGCACCGACTGTTGTTGCGCTGCCAATAGCACGCCTGGCAATTTCACGGAAATTTAACGTCCCCGGTCCTATAGTTTGGTTTTCTGCGCTTTAATGACCAAAATGACCGTGTATTCCAGACACCGAGAGATGCGGCAATGCCCGCAAGAGAGCCATAGCGACGTGCGGGCGGCCGCCGGCGACGTACCTGTGGCGCCGGTCGCTATGCCGCGCGTGCGCAAGGCCACAGAGGCGTCGGTCAGTTGTGTTATCCCGGCCCTGAACGAGGCGCGTAGCCTGCGCATCCTGCTGCCCATGTTGATCGTGTTGCTGCATGATGCATTTGCATGTCTGGAGATCATTGTTGTAGATGACGGTAGCAGCGATGATACGCCGGAGTTCATGAGCGAGTTTTGCCGGCGCGACGCTCGCGTGCGCTATCTGCAATTGTCACGCAATTTCGGCAAAGAGGCCGCGTTGAGCGCGGGGCTGGAGCTGGCAATGGGCCAGGTCGTTGTCACGATGGATGCCGACTTGCAGCATCCCCCTGCACTCATTGCCCGTATGGTTGCGCATTGGGAGCAGGGCATAGATATGGTTTATGCAGTACGTGAAGCGCGTGACGATGAGCGGCTGCTCAAGCGCATAGGCACACGCTTATTCTATTTTCTGATGAAAGGCACCGGCAAGGTCAGGATCCAGCCCGATGCCTGCGATTTTCGTTTGCTTGATCGTAAGGTCGTGCAGGCGCTGTGTCAGTTGCCTGAACGTACGCGCTTTATGAAAGGGCTGTATGCGTGGGTGGGTTTCCGCACGCAAGCGGTGTATTACCAGCCGGATGAACGGCGCTTCGGTGCATCCAGTTTCAGTTTGTTCCGTCTGATCGGTCATGGCCTGCAGGGCCTGACGGCATTCACCACCTGGCCGTTACGCGTAGCCATGTTCGGCGGTATGCTGCTGGCCGGTCTGGCACTGTTATACGGTTTGTATGTTGTCTTCGAATATTTGATGATTGGCAACCCGGTGCGTGGCTATTCCACACTGATCGTGGCTCAGAGTTTTCTGGCGGGTATTATTCTGATCTCGGTTGGGATGGTGGGCGAATATGTGGCGCATATCTACGAAGAAGTAAAACGTCGACCACTGTTTATTGTGAGCCGGCAAATGGGCCAGGGTCTGGTTCAGGGTTCGCCACGCGTGTTCAATGCAGATCTGCATCCTGTAGACAGGGATTCCACACCAGGACATCTGTCCGACGGTTTATGATAGGGGTATTGTCTGGTAGAAGGTGTATCAGCAATGGCTTATCTGAAATAACCAACCGGGACAGAATGCGATATGGCACACAAGAAAAAACAGCTTACCCTCTGCGTTGATGATTTCGGTTTGAATGAGTACGTCAATCAGGCTGTCTTTCAACTGGCTGCCGCGCACCGGATCAGTGCCACCAGTTGCCTGACGCAGGCGGATGCGTGGGCAGCAGGCGCGCACCAGTTGCGCGGCCTGGATATTGACATCGGCTTGCATATTAATTTCACCGAGCAACTGGGACAGGATACTCATTTTCACCAGCCCCTGTCGCGCCTGATGGTGAGTGCATGGCTGCGCCGGCTGAAGCCGGCCATTTTAGTGCGCTCCATTGAACGCCAATGCGATCTGTTTGAAAAGCATATGAAACGCGAGCCGGATTTTTTTGACGGTCATCAGCATGTTCACCAGTTTCCGCAAATCCGTGACGCGCTGATGGATGTGCTGATTCGGCGTTACGATTGTGATGATTTCTGGGTGCGCTCTACGGCGATGCGCAATGCTTCGCTGGCCCGGGGCTTGCAATGGAAGGCGCGGCTGATCGCGCTGCTGGGCAGTAGTGCGCTGCGTCGACGCCTGCAGCGTATTGATTTTCCCTATAACGACGATTTTGCCGGTATCTACGCGCTGGCTGGTGGCAGCGCCCGTTTCGAGCAGCATATGCGGGAGTGGCTGGCCGAAGCCGGAGAGCGGATTGTCATTATGTGCCATCCGGCAGATGGTGTCGATCCGAAAGATAGTATTGGCGAGCAGCGGGCGGCGGAATTCGCGTTCCTCAAAAGCGATGCCTTTGGGCAATTGCTCACCGCGCAGGCCACTCGGCTGGCACGCTATCCAACCTGAGTGCCGAACGCTAGGGCGCGAGCGGGCTTGTGTCCGTGTTATCGGGTAGCGTCTGGGCGCCGCCTGACAGGGCGCGCTGCATCATGACCGTATCAACCCACTGGCCGTGTTTGAAGCCGGTCGCGCGCAGCGTACCAATCATTTCAAAGCCGGCCTTGCGGTGTACCGCTATGGACCCGGCATTGGCGCTATTGCCGATCACGGCGATCATCTGGCGCCAGGGGCCCGCCTCGCAGAGTCGGATCAATTCAGCCAGCAATTGGGATCCTGCACCCATGCGTCCGAGATCATGGCGCAGATAAATGGCATTCTCAACTGTATAGCGATAGGCTATGCGTGGTCGAAACGAAGATGCGTATGCATAGCCGATAACCTCGCCGTCTTTTTCCGCAACGATATAGGGATAACCCTGTGCGGTGATCTGGGTAAAACGCTCAAGCATTTGGTTTTGATCTGGTACGGTTTCTTCAAAAGTCGCAATGCCGTGCAGTACATGCCAGGCATAAATTTGCGCGACGGCAGACATGTCCTGAGCGGTTGCCGGACGAACGCGGAAGAAATCAGTCATTTACTGTTTTAAATCAGATCGTGGTGAAATTACTGATGCTATTTTATAGATATTGGGTTAAATTTGTATCAGATGCTGCGTTAAACTGGCATAAAATCATTTCGGGCCGCTGTCCTATTTCGCTCCTTTGCTGCACGCTATTTCAGCTGTGATCAGGTGGCAAATGGCAGTTCAGGCAATCTTCAATCATGATGCCCTGGCATCAAACTGTCGGAGCTGGTTTCTGTTCGCTGTATATCCAGCCGCGTTTCTGCCCGACACTCTGTGAGGACATATGTCAACACCCATTACCCCGTTAAGTGACACGCTGGCGGTCGCGCCTCAGCTGGGCGCTGAAGATATGGCCGCTGTCAAGGCAGCGGGCTATCGCAGTGTCATTATCAACCGTCCCGATTATGAAGGTGGTGACTCGCAGCCGGCTTCGGCCGATGTGATCAAAGCCGGTGAGCAGGCTGGTCTGACGGTGGTTTATCAGCCTGTCGTCAGTGGCGCCATTACACCCGATGACGTCAGGGCTTTTCGCCAATATCTTGACACCTTACCCGCACCGGTGCTGGCATACTGCCGCTCGGGTACGCGGTGCACGCATTTATATAATGCGGCTAAACAGGAAACATCGCAGTCTTAAGGAGTCCCACTATGTTCAATAAAATTCTTCTCCCTATCGACGGTTCGGACATTTCTGCGCGGGCAGCCAATTCAGGCATTTGCTTTGCACGGCAGAACAGCGCCGAGGTGATCGCCATCAATGTGACGCAACCCTTTTCAACATTGATCGGTTTTGACGGCATGGCCGCTTCCTACGCCATCTCTGATGGTGACTATGAAGAGGCTGCGCGCAAGGAGGCCGAGTCTTATCTGAAGCCGGTGCTGGATCGAGCCCAGACTGCAAATGTAAAAGCAACCTCGCTCATCATTTCCAATTACAGTGTTGCTGACGGTATTGTCGAAGCAGCCAAGGAAAATGGCTGCGATCTTATTTATATCGCCAGCCACGGTCGCAGCGGGCTATCCCGCCTGCTGCTCGGTAGCGTGACAACCAAAGTGCTGTCGCTGGCCCATACATCGGTATTGGTGTATCGGCTGAAAGAGCAAAGCGGCAGTTAATCGGGCGTTTTGTTTTTCGCCCGTTTTTAGCCGTTTTCAACATGGCGATTCGCCCGCAGGCAGGCCTGAGGCGAATTTGCATGGTATGGCAACAGGGTATGGCCGTGGCGTCAATACGGTCAGCCCGCTTATGATACCTGCAATATAAAGCGCGTCATGGACGCACCCGGCTGAGTGGACGATTCGGCGCGGATGGTCCAGTGTTCCAGTTCACAAATGTGTTGCACAATAGCCAGGCCCAACCCGCGGCGCTGCGGTGCCTCCGCAAGGAGGCTGTCGTCTTCTGCAGGCTGTGTATCACGTGTGTGCCCACTATAATAACGTTCAAAAATTCGGGGCAGATCGGCCTGGGCAATACCCTTGCCATTATCTTCGAAATACAGTCGTGTGCCCGACAGATAGACCGTCAGGGTCGTGGCATCTGCATGTTCCAGGGCGTTGCGAATCAGGTTGCGCATAATCATCTGCATCGCATAGCGATTAACCGTCATGACTTCGCCCGGCAGCAACTGGTTGACCAGTTGCAAGTTGATCAGCTCATCATCACCGGTGCTGGTGCTCCAGGCATTTTCAAGGCAATCGTGCAGGTTGACCGGCTCAGGGTTTTGCCGCGCCTGTGTTTTCAGATGAACGGTACTCTCCAGTGTGTCGGTAATCAGATCCACATTGCTGATGGTACGCTTTAATCGCATGCGGGTTTCGTCAAGTATCTGGGCGTCTTCCAGCGCCAGTTCGGCATCGGTGCGAATCGTGGTAAGTGGTGTACGTATTTCATGATTCAGATTGGCAGAAAACTCCTTTTCCTGCGCAATGGATTTTTCCACCTGGCTTTGCATTCGGTTGAACGCTTCGATCAGGCGACCCACTTCGTCATTTCGGCTGGGTGAGAGGTTTGATGCGCCGGGCGCCCACGTGGACAGGGTCTGGGTCAGGCTTTGTACCGGATCGGTAATGCGCCTGGAGACACTGCGCGCCAGAAAATACGATAGGCCGATGCAGAGCAGGCCTGCCATAATGACGATGAGGGCAAAGTCATGCACGCGGCGCTCATTGAGGGTTGCGTCGTAAAGCAGGACCGTTTTGCCTTCATCCCGCATAAAAACCAGTACGTGCCAGGTATCGTCGCCCGGATGCATGAAGTGTGCACCAACGTCCAGGTTGCGCAACATGGGTGGCAACTGGTTCTCGTCTCCGGGCGTGGCAATGTCCCAGCGTCGGATAGGCTGGTTCAGACTTTCCTGCACGCCGGCACCGGTGGGATTGGCCTGATGGGTGTCCAGCGCAACAATGCGGTCCCTTTCAGCCAGCAGGGTGGAGTCCACCAGATTGTCTTCCATACTGTCGAACGCCCAGAGCGACAGGATGCACAGGACCACGACAAAAAGCGTGACGGCGCCGGTCAGTGCCAGCGCCATGCGTTGCGTTAAGGACAATGAGCCGCGGCTTTTCATGTTGGTTCTTCCGCTTTGCCAAGACGCCATCCGGTGCCATGGACCGTTTCAATGACATCACAATCGTGTTCGGCCAGCGCCTTGCGCAGCAAATGAATCTGACTGCGCAGGGCGTCCGAGGATTTCGGATCATCGGCCCACAACAGACTCTCGAAGCGCTCTTTGGTAATGACTTCACCGGGATGCTGCACGAAGGTACTCAGAATGTCGTAGGATTTGCGCGTCAGATGTATCGGCAGGCCCTTGATGGAAACAATGTGCGAACGCGTATCGATCTCGATCTGGCCCCAGCGTCGCACCGGATTGGCGACATTGCCGGTGGCGCGCTTGATGAGTGCATTCACCCGCGCCTCCAGCTCACTCAGGGAAAACGGTTTGGTCAGATAATCATCGGTGCCCAGGGAAAAACCGGTGAGTTTGTCCTGCAGATCATCGCGTGCGGTGAGAATAACCACCGGGGTGCTGAGCATGGCCTGGTTACGGATGTATTGCAGCACGTCAAAGCCGTTTTTGCCGGGTAGTCCGAGATCCAGCACAACCGCGTCAAAGACATACTGACCAAGCAGGGAAATAGCGGCATTGCCTTCATAGGCGACATCCACCATATAGTTTTTCTTTTCCAGGTAGCTGCAGATATTGGCCGCAATACTGATGTCGTCTTCGACCAGAAGGACGCGCTTGTGAGTGCTCATGAGGGTTCCTTGAACAAAGGCCGGGCGCGATACGCCTCAAGCTGTGCTCACATTATAGAAAAACGCCGCAACAAGCAGTGCTTTTTTGCGGCGTTACGGAGCAATTGACGGCGGTGGCCAGATATGCCCGGGCGGCCAGCGTATGCACGCCGCCGGGGGTCCGGTTACCGTCAGGTGATTATTTGAACAAGGCTGCGGCAGTAATGATGGTGTTGGAGACACCCCATACCAGCGGGATGCCAACCAGCAGCCAGAAAGCCACGATCAGCGCGACCGGGGTTTTTCGTTGAGTCGTATTTTCCATTTATGCACTCCCTGTTATTTGGCGCCAGCCGCAATCGGCTCGGCAGCAATGTTTTCTGCCGACATATGATGCTCGGCACTGACCGGACGGATCATCATATTGCAGATGAAACCGATGACCAGCAACCCGGCCATCACGTACATGGTGTAGATATACACGTCGGAACGCGGGATGCCCATTTGCAGCTGATAATCACGAATGTAATTGACCAGCACCGGACCGAAAATACCTGCAGCCGACCAGGCTGTCAGCAGGCGGCCATGGATGCCACCCACATAACGTGTGCCGAAAAGGTCGGCCAGATAGGCGGGCACTGTGGAGAAGCCGCCGCCATACATGGACAGGATCACCAGATAGAACAGCACAAAAAGGGTCACGTGGCCCGCTGTGCCCATGCCCGGCACCAGCAGATACAGAATCGTGCCCAGAACAAAGAAGGTGCCGTAGGTCACCTTACGACCGATATAGTCCGAGACGGTTGACCACAGGAAGCGTCCGCTCATATTGGCCAGTGACAACAAGCCCACAAAGCCGGCCGCCGCCGCTGCCGTGATCATGCCCTGGAAGCTCTCCTGAATCATGAGTGATGCCTGGCCAAGTACACCGATACCGGCGGTCACGTTCAGGCACAGCGCCCACCACAGAAGCCAGAACTGAGGGGTCTTGATCGCGCGGTCAATGTGTACGTGATTGCGGGAGATCATGGCATTTTGCTGTACCGGCGGTGTCCAGCCTTCAGGCTTCCAGTCTGCAGGCGGAATACGTACGGCGAGCGCGCCTATGCACATGTAGATAAAGTACACGATACCCAGTACCAGAAAGGTCTCGGTTACCCCCATGGAGGTTTCGGACTTGAAGGCGTTCATCAGTTTAAGTGACAGCGGCGAGGCGATCATGGCGCCGCCGCCAAAACCCATAATGGCCATGCCGGTGGCCATGCCGCGTCTGTCGGGAAACCATTTAATCAGTGTCGAGACAGGCGAGACATAGCCCACGCCCAGGCCGATGCCGCCCAGGACGCCATAGCCGAAATAGACCATCCATAACTGATGCAGTTGCAGGCCCAGCGCGGCTACCATAAAGCCACCACCGAAGCAGCAGGCAGCGGTGAACATCGCTTTACGTGGGCCTACTTCTTCCAGCCACTTGCCGGCAAAGGCAGCAGACAGGCCGAGAAAAACAATGGCAATACTGAAAATCCAGCCCAACTGCGGAATGGTCCAGTCATCTGGCGCCGATTCGGAAATACCCAGCAACTGGGTCATTGGTTTATTGAATACGGAAAAGGCATAGGCCTGTCCGATACATAGATGGATGGCTAATGCCGCAGGCGGAACCATCCACCTATTAAAACCAGGACCGGCTGTGATCCGCTCCTTACTGAAGAATCCGCCACGGGTAACGGCTTGATTCATAAGTGTCTCCTTGGATTATGGATTATGTAGGGCCGTGATGGCCTTATGGTGCAACGGGTGTAGCTGATGGCGTGGTTGGTTCTGCTGGTTTGAGGTCTGCCTTGTGGTTATTGATGGCTTCCAGCGCGAACGCTGAAAGGGCTATTTCTCCGTCCTGCCCGTCCGGATGCTGTTCCAGAAAATCGAGCAGGGCGGTACGCATGCGTGGTTCCCAGAACTTGCGGATATGCTGGTAGACGCTTTGCAGGCCTTCCTCTTTATCGGGCAGGGCTTCGAAAAAACTGGCGATCTGGTTTGCCATTTTGATGAGCATTGCAGTTGTATTGAATACATGTGGAGAGGTCATGGTCTTTTACCTTTATCCGATAATAATTAAAAGCGTTGTGGATGTGCGTAGATGGTGGCCTGCTGACCGCGCGTAAAGCCCAGCAGCGTGATGCCGGTTTCTTCGGCCAGCGCAATTGCTGCCGAAGTGGGTGCCGAGACCGCCGCCAGTACCGGACAGCCTGCCATTGCAGCTTTCTGTACCATCTCAAAGCTGGCGCGACTCGATACCAATAGTGCGCCCTGGCCGATGGGTTGGCTGTTGCGCAGCAGGGCACCGATGGTTTTGTCCAGTGCGTTATGACGGCCTACGTCTTCCCTGATGAAAGACGGGCTCTGGCTGCCGGCAGCCACCCAGGCGGCGGCATGGGTAGCGCCGGTTTCCTGGTGCAGCGCTTGTTGCGCGCGCAGCGCGTCCATGGCCTGGAGCAGTTGTACCAGCGTCATGCCTGCTGGTTTGGCGTGCAGGTCATGATGTTGCGCGGGAGGTTCATTGACCGATAGGTAGGCGTTGCCGGTGCGACTGGGGGGCGCCACCGGTGGTAGTCTGCGCACCGCGGCCAGCGTTTCAACGCCGCAAAGGCCGCAGGCGGTGCGGCCGGCCATTTGCCGGCGTCGCTCTTTGAGAAACTGCATGCATGCGGGGCTGATCTGGACATGCATAATGATGCCCAGCGCTGTGCGTTCCTGTTCGATATCACGAATGTCATCGGACGAGCGCACAATGCCTTCAGTCAGGCAAAAACCCCAGACAAAATCTTCCAGATCGTCCGGGGTGGCCAGCATGACAGCATGATTGATTTCATTGAATTCAACAGCTACCGGTGTTTCAACCGCAACCGCATCGTTCTCGGTTTGTGATTGCAGAATCCCATCGCGCACGCGGTTGACGCGCAGGTGACGGCTGCGCTCTACAGCTGCGGACAGTGCAGCCGGCTCAGCCAGAGCACTGCCCTTTAAGGCGGCCGTTGAATCAGGGATGACGACCTTATCCATCAAGAAGAAATCCTGTCGTTAGCTGGTTACCGATGTTTCATCCATCGTGACACGATTTTTCAGAAGTGCGCGCTGTTCACGATTGAATTCGGACCATTTGTTCTGCCAGGCCGATGGCTGCGTGACGCGGGTAACCTGTACTGCAGTGACCTTGTACTCAGGGCAATTGGTGGCCCAGTCCGAGTTATCGGTGGTGACCACGTTCGCACCGGATTCAGGGAAGTGGAAGGTGGTGTAAACCACGCCCGGCTGAACCCGTGTTGTGACGTCGGCCCGCAATACCGTTTCACCGGCACGGCTCTGGATGCCGACCCAGTCGCCCTGGCTGATACCGCGATCCTCGGCGTCAACCGGGTGAATTTCCAGCACGTCTTCGGAATGCCATGCCACATTCGGCGTTCTACGCGTTTGCGCACCCACGTTGTATTGCGACAGAATCCGTCCGGTTGTAAAGAGCAATGGAAATTTACGCGTGCTTCTTTCGTCCGTTGGAATGTACTTGGTAATCATGAACTTGCCTTTGCCGCGTACGAATTCGTCAATGTGCATGATCGGTGTGCCTTCCGGCGCTTCTTCATTGCAGGGCCACTGCACACTACCCATTTTTGTGATGAGATCGAACGAGACTCCGGTAAAGGTAGGCGTCAGTGCCGCGATTTCGTCCATGATTTCGGATGGGTGGGTGTAGTTCATCGGATAGCCCAGCGCATTGGACAGGGCGCAGGTGATTTCCCAGTCTGCCATGCCGCTGGCCGGTTCCATGACCTTGCGCACCCGTGAAATACGTCGTTCTGCGTTGGTAAACGTGCCGTCTTTTTCCAGGAAGGTTGAGCCAGGCAGGAAGACATGCGCGTACTTGGCGGTTTCATTCAGGAAAATATCCTGGATCACCACGCACTCCATGGCAGACAGTGATGCGGCCACATGCTGGGTGTCCGGATCCGATTGCACAATGTCTTCACCCTGGCAGTACAGTCCCTTGAACGTGCCTTCCAGCGCGGCATCGAACATATTCGGGATGCGCAGGCCGGGTTCGGGCTGCAATGTGACATTCCAGGCTTGTTCAAATTCGTGACGGGTGACGTTATCGGAAATATGGCGATAGCCAGGCAGCTCGTGCGGGAATGAACCCATGTCGCAGGAACCCTGTACGTTATTCTGCCCGCGCAGTGGATTGACCCCTACGCCTTCACGGCCGATATTGCCGGTGGCCATGGCCAGGTTAGCGATCGCCATCACGGTGGTGGAGCCCTGGCTGTGCTCTGTTACGCCCAGTCCATAATAGATGGAGCCGTTGCCGCCGGTGGCGAACAGTCGGGCTGCGCCACGAATTTGCTCGGCCGGCACGCCGGTTTCTTCCTGCATGGCTTCTGGTGAATTTTCCGGCAGGCTGACAAAATCCAGCCATTCCTTGAACGCCTTTTCTTCACAACGTTCGCGGACAAAATCCAGGTCGATCAGATTCTCGGTTGCGATCACGTGAGACAAGGCTGACAGCAGCGCGACGTTGGTGCCCGGACGCACCTGCAGATGGTAATCGGCACGAATGTGTGGTGAGCTGACCAGTTCGGTCTGGCGCGGATCAATAACGATCAGGCGCGCGCCCTGACGCAGGCGTTTTTTCAGGCGTGATGCGAAAACCGGGTGAGCGGCGCTTGGGTTTGCACCCATGACGATCACCACATCGGTGAACATGACCGAATCAAATGTCTGCGTACCGGCGGATTCGCCCAGTGTTGTCTTCAGGCCATAGCCGGTAGGTGAGTGACAGACGCGGGCGCAGGTGTCCACGTTATTGGTATTGAAGGCGGCGCGCACCAGTTTTTGCACCAGCCAGGTTTCTTCATTGGTACAGCGCGATGAGGTGATGCCGCCTACGGAATCACGTCCATACTTGCTCTGCAGGCGCTTGAATTCGCTGGCCGCATAACCAATGGCTTCGTCCCACGATACTTCGGTCCATGGGTCGGAGATACTTTTGCGAATCATGGGTTTGGTAATGCGTTCCTTGTGGGTTGCGTAGCTCCAGGCAAAACGCCCCTTGACGCAGGAGTGACCACGGTTGGCCTGGCCGTCTTTCCAGGGCGTCATGCGAACCACGGTCTCGCCTTTCATTTCGGCCTTGAACCCACAACCCACCCCGCAATAGGCGCAGGTGGTGATGACAGCATGATCGGCCTGACCCAGTTCGATAATGCTTTTGTCTTCCAGTGTTGCGGTTGGGCAGGCCTGCACGCAGGCGCCGCAGGACACGCATTCACTGTCCATGAACGACTGACTCTGGCCGGGAGAAACGCGTGAGGCAAATCCTTTACCGGAAATGGTCAGGGCAAAGGTTCCCTGCGTTTCTTCGCAGGCGCGGACGCAGCGGTTGCAGACAATGCATTTGCTCGGATCATAAGTGAAATACGGATTGGATTCATCCTTCTGGTCTTTCAGGTGGTTGGCGCCTTCGTAGCCATAGCGTACGTTGCGCAGGCCAACCACACCTGCCATATCCTGCAGCTCGCAGTCACCATTGGACGGGCAGGTCAGGCAATCCAGGGGGTGATCGGAAATATACAATTCCATGACGCCGCGTCGCAGCTGATGCAGCTTGGGTGTTTCGGTGCGGATTACCATACCTTCTTCTACCGGGGTGGTACAGGAGGCCGGGTAACCGCGACGGCCTTCGATTTCGACCAGGCACAAGCGGCATGAGCCGAAGGCTTCGATGCTGTCGGTGGCGCACAGTTTGGGGATGTTCACGCCATTGAGCGCCGCAGCGCGCATGACCGATGTGCCTTCAGGCACTGAGATGTCGTAACCGTCAATGGTGACGGAAACCAGTTTGTCGGAAATGCTCTCGGGTGTACCCAGATCGATATCACGTTTGACGACGGTTTCTAACATTTGGCTCTCCTTGCCGGTTGCGGCAGCGGATAATTATTGTTTTGGTTTATGAATGTTCGGTTTCTGTGCTCGCTTCAATGCCAAAATCGGCAGGGAAGTGCTGCAGGGCGGACAGGACAGGGTAGGGAGTCATGCCGCCCAGGGCGCATAGCGAGCCGCCCAGCATGGTATCGCACAAATCGCGCAGCAGTTCTACATTTTCCTGACGATTTTCGTTGGCGCTGATGCGGTCTATCACTTCGGTGCCGCGAGTGGAGCCGATACGACAGGGCGTGCATTTTCCACAGGACTCGACCGCACAGAACTCCATGGCGTAACGGGCCAGCTCATTCATTTTGGCCGTATCATCGAACGCGACAATCCCACCGTGACCGATCATGGCCGACACTTTCATGTAGGCTTCGTAATCCATCGGCACATCCCATTGCGATTCCGGCAGGTATGCGCCCAGCGGGCCGCCAACCTGTACCGCTTTGATGGGTCGACCGCTGGCACTACCGCCGCCATAATCATAAAGCAGTTCGCGCAGGGTCAGGCCAAAGGCTTTTTCTACTAAGCCGCCGTGGCGCAGATTGCCCGCCAGCTGAAACGGCAGCGTGCCTTTGGAGCGGCCCATGCCGAAGTTGGCATACGCCTGGCCGCCGTTGGCGAGAATGTACGGAACCGATGCCAGCGAAATCACATTATTGATGACCGTGGGTTTGCCGAAAAGGCCCTTGATGGCCGGCAGCGGCGGTTTGGCGCGCACCAGACCACGCTTGCCTTCGAGCGAATCCAGCAGCGAGGTTTCTTCGCCGCAGATATAGGCGCCGGCGCCCTTGCGGACTTCAAGAAAAAAGGACTTATCGCTGCCCTGGATGTTTTCTCCCAGCCAGTTGGCAAGCGTTGCTGCACCGATGGCACGGTTTAACGCGGCAATCGCATGCGGGTATTCTGAACGAATGTAAATGTATCCCTGAGTAGCACCGGTTGCCAGCCCGGCGATGGTCATGCCTTCGATCAGGCACAAGGGATCCCCTTCCATCAGCATGCGATCGGAGAAGGTGCCGGAGTCGCCTTCGTCGGCATTGCAAACAATATATTTCTGCTGCGCGGGCGTACCCAGAACGGTTTTCCATTTGATGCCGGTAGGGAACGCCGCACCGCCCCGGCCGCGCAGACCGGAATCGGTCACTTCCTGCACGATATCGGCAGGCACCATGGTGAGGGCTTTGGCCAGCCCTGCAAACCCGTCGTGAGCCATATAGTCTTTGACCGACAGCGGATCGGTAATGCCAACCCGCGCAAAGGTCAGGCGCTCCTGGTTTTTCAGGAACGGTATTTCTTCGGTGAGGCCATGCGATAACGCGTGCTGGCCGCCATGCAGAAAATCGGCATCGAACAGGGACGCGACGTCGCCCGGTTTGACCGGACCGTAAGCCACGCGGCCACTGTCTGTTTGCACTTCGATCATGGGTTCCAGCCATAACAATCCGCGGGAGCCGTTACGCACCACGGTAATATCCAGGTTGCGCTGTTCGGCTTCCTTGCGAATGGCTGTTACCACACGTTCTGCGCCGGCGGCAATCGCGGCTGCATCAGCGGGAATGAAGATTCGAATAGTCATACAGAGACAGCCTCCGTGTGTTCACGATACAACTCATCAAACGATTCCGGTGTGACGTGCGCACAGGGTTCACCGTTGATCATAATGTTGGGCGACTGGGCACACAACCCCAGGCAATAAACCGCGTCAACTGACACCTGGCCATCGGCACTGGTGCTATTCATGTCACAGCCGGTAGCCTGACGGATATGGGCTTCAAGCCTGGCCGAGCCCATGGCCTGACAGGATTCGGCGCGACACACTTCAATGTGTACGGCCCCTTTGGGGGTGGTGTGAAAATGAGGGTAAAAGGTGATGACGCCATGCACTTCGGCACGCGATAAATTCAACGCCTGGCCAATTTGATCAATGCATTCCGGAGGAATAAAACCCAGCGTGTCCTGGATGTCATGCAACACCGGCATGAGTGCTCCGGGCAGGTTGCCCAGTTTGACCAGACTGGCTGACACGGCACGCGAATGAGGCGTTTCTGGTGTCAATGGAATCATTTTTCGGATCTTGTTGTCGACCGACTGAATGAAAGGTGAGGAAATGCCCGTTTTGGACATGGCTGTCTCCGATACGTGTTGGATCTAATTTATATGCAACCAGAATCATAATAAAATGCTGCAGCACCGCAAAGTATTTTATATTCAATTCCCAATTGACAAATATGCTTATAGGCTCAATAGTAGCTACTTCAGATATATTTTCAATATGAAATTAATAACACATATAATGGTGAGGAAACGCCAGAGGGAGATTGCATTATGTACCCGTTTTCGATCAGGATAAACCCTGAGTGGACCATCGATACCCAGGAAGGTAAAACCCTGTCGCTTTCCATGCTGCTGGGCTTGCTGGCTGAAATTGATGTGAGTGGCAATATCGTGGCAGCCAGCGAAACCTGTGGACATTCCTATCGTCATGCCTGGGGCGTGTTGCGGCAGTTTGAGGAGGTTTTCGGTGTGCCGCTGCTTATTACCAAGCGGCGTAAGGGAACGGAGCTATCCGAATTTGCCCGACGGCTGGTGTGGGCTAATCGCCGCATTCAGGCGCGGCTGTCGCCCACCCTGGAAAGCCTGGCCTCCGAATCACAGGAAGAACTGGAAAAACTCATTCCGGAGCACACGCCGAATGTGCGTCTGCATGCCAGTCATGGCTTTGCCGTGGAAGGGCTGACCCAGCGTATGAATTCGCCGCAGCCTCTTCTGGAGCTGCGCTATCGTACGGCGATCGAAGCGCTGGCGGCGCTGGAGCAGAACGAATGTGAACTGGCGGGGTTTCAGGTGCCTATCGGCAAGTTCGAAAAACCGATACTGGATCGTTACTCGCCCTGGCTCAATAGCGACACGCATTTGCTGATTCATCTGGCCGTACGCAATACCGGGCTTTTCGTCAAACCGGGCAATCCAAAGCAAATCCAGTCGGTCCGCGATCTGGCACGTGATGACGTTCGATTTGTGAATCGTCAGCCAGGCTCAAGTACGCGTTTTCTGATAGGACTGATGCTGCAGGAAGAGAACATCCAGACATCTGCAGTGAGTGGTTTTGAAGACAGCGAGTTCACGCATATGGCCATTGCGGCCCATATTGCAAGTGGCATGGCCGATGTGGGCATTGGTGTGCAGACGGCTGCCCACCGTTTTGGCCTGGATTTTATTCCGCTGGTGCGCGAGCGCTATTTTTTCGCACTCCATCGTAATAATTTGCAGCAGATTAACGTGGAAAAATTCATCCATTTTATGCGCAGTCAGGATTACCAGCAATTTCTCGGGCAACTGGTAGGGTATGATGCAACTGAGGCTGGGAAAATCCAGACATTAGACGAAGCCTTTAATGACTAATATTATTCCAATAACCGATATCCGAAAAAGGGCAGAAAGGCCCTTGCCGCAGGCGGACTATATACCCGGCAGGCCCGTCGTAGACCAGTTGGGCCGCGCCCTGCGTGACTTGCGTATCTCAATTACAGACAAGTGCAATTTTCGGTGTTCTTACTGTATGCCGCGCGACCAGTTTGGCAGCGACCACGTATTTCTGCCGCATAGTCAGATTCTGTCGTTTGAAGAAATTACCCGCATGGCGCGTTTGTTTGCGCAACTGGGCGTTAATAAATTGCGTATTACCGGCGGCGAACCGCTGCTGCGCAAGGAAATGACCCGCCTGATTGCCATGCTGGCGCAGATCAGGGATCTTGAAGATAAGCCACTGGACATCGCGCTGACCACCAATGGCACGCTGTTGCAGCGTATGGCCGTACCCTTGCGTGATGCGGGGCTGGAGCGAATTACCGTCAGTCTGGACGCGCTGGATCCTGATTTGTTCCGCCAGATGAGTGATACCAAAATTCATGTGGATCAGGTGCTGGCCGGTATCGACGCCGCACAGCAGGCAGGCATTGCACCGATCAAGATCAATATGGTGGTGAAAAAAGGTGTGAATGAACACCAGATCGTGCCAATGGCTGAGTATTTCCGTCATAGCGGTCATATTCTACGGTTTATTGAATTTATGGATGTGGGCGTGACCAACCACTGGGATATGACAGATGTGGTTGGTGGCCGGGAAATCCTGCAACAGTTGCAGAGCCGATTCGAACTGGAACCGGTGCATGCCAACTATCCGGGGGAAGTGGCCAGACGCTGGCGTTACAAAGATGGCGGCGGAGAGGTGGGTCTGATCACAAGTGTGACTCATGCATTCTGTGGCGACTGTACCCGATTGCGTATGTCGCCTGAGGGTAAATTGTTCACCTGTCTGTTCGCCGATCAGGGTTTTGACTTGCGTGCCTTATTGCGTTCAGCGGCAACCGATCATGAGATTGCCTGTACGCTGGCCGGTATCTGGACCGGCAGGGCAGACCGCTACTCCGAATTGCGTGATCAGATAAGCGGTACAAGTGGTACGAAGAAAAAAATAGAAATGAGCTATATCGGAGGCTGAGCATGACCGCCATATCGCAGCCGGCACAGCTTGCGCCCCGGGAGGTGACGGCATTGATACTGGCCGGCGGCCAGGGCCGACGCCTGGGTGGGGTGGATAAAGGACTGGTCCAGCTCCACGATCATCCTCTGGTTGAATATGTACTAAGGGCGTTGCAGCCGCATGTTGCCCATGTGCTGATCAGCGCCAACCAGCATCAGGAACAGTACCGCCAATACGGTCAGGTCGTGGCGGATCCGCCGGAGTTCGATGGCAGCCAGGGTCCGCTGGCAGGTCTGCTTGCGGCCGCGCCTCATGTTACGACGCCGTGGCTGGTGGCGGCCGGTTGCGATATGCCGGCCTTGCCGAATGATTATGTGACACACCTGTATGCGACGCTGATCGCCCAGGGCGGGCAGATTGCCTTTGCCCATGCGGGCGCGCGTGATCATTCCATCTGTTTGCTATTGCATACCCATACGCTGGCGACCCTGAGGGCTTACCTGCAAGGCGGTCGTCGCGCAGTGCTGCCCTGGCTGGAATCACAGCAGGCGGTGCGTGTGATATTCGATCATGCGCAGGCCTTTCTGAACGTTAATACGCCAGAGGAACTGGCCCTTGCCCAGGCCAGCGTAACGCCACTCTGACGGTGCCTGAGCGGGCCAGGTTAGCGAATCCAGTCTTCCTTGAGGTAGACCCATACCCGGTCACCGCCGGTGTATTTTTGCACGGCCGGTACACGGGCAAAGGCATTGGCCCAGGGCAGGGAAGAGCTTATGCCGGATCCCTGACGTTCATAGGGTTCAGCCATCAGCAGCCCGGTTTCCGTATCCTGCGTGATGCGAACACGCAGAAATTCATCACGGGTTTCATTAAAAACCTTGTCTGTTTTCAGGGTAGCCTGGATACGTAGCGGCAGACATTGGCTGCGTCCCTGTAGCTTGCGAATCAGAGGCGAGACCAGTACCGCCAGCACGGTATAAGCGGAAACCGGGTTGCCAGGCAGGCAGATCACCGGTACATTGTTCACGCTGGACAAGGCCACCGGTTTTCCCGGCTTCATTTTCACGCGCCAGAAATCCAGGCTGGCCCCCAGTGCTTCGAGCGCCGGCTTGACCAGATCCTTTTCCCCTACCGATACGCCGCCTACGCTGATAACCAGATCGCAGTCGGCAAACAGTGTGTTCAATGCTTCGCGGGTCGCATCCAGATCATCCATGGCATGCAGGGCGTGTTTAACCTGAGCGCCCATTGTCTGAAACAGGGCGGTCAGCATGGGGGCGTTGGAATTGAAAATTTGTGAGGATTCCCGGGGCTGTCCCACAGGTACCAGTTCGTCACCGGTTGTCAGAATACCGACTTTGAGCTGACGGTATACACTCAGTGTGGCAATGCCCTGGGTGGCGATAAGGTTGATTTCAGCCGCGCCCAGTAGTGTGCCCTGCTCAAGGATAACGCTGCCGGCGCGCGTATCTTCGCCCTGGCGGCGGATGTTCTGGCCCAGAGTCGGGGCCTCGGAGATGGTGACCTGCCCATCCTCTTCCTTGCAGACTTCCTGAATGACGACGGTATCGGCACCGTCGGGGATCAGGCTGCCGGTAAAAATACGGGAAACGGTTCCCGGTTCTTGCGGCTGTGGTGCCTGTCCGGCAAAGACGCGCTGTTGCACGGGCAGGGTCGCGCCCGGCACATAATCCTGCAGGCGCAACGCGTAACCGTCCATGGAGCTGTTGTCTGCAGACGGCATGTCCAGTGTGGCCACCACGTCCTGTGCCAGCACGCGTCCGAGTGCTTGTTGCAGGCTGACGGTTTCCACGGCAATCGCGGCGATAGGCAGATCCAGCAGCCGCTGCTGCGCGGTATCAAAATCAAGCATAGTGGTGTTTCCTGTGATCTTGTCTCAAATAAATAATGGCGCTTGCGATTTAATCACGCTTGGCATAAGCCGATGCGAAATTGCAGGGCTGGTGATGGCTGTCGAATTGCTCGCGCAGAATTTTTTCCCAGCCCAGGCGGCAGGCATCGGTCGAGCCCGGCAGACAGAAAATCAGCGTGTTGTTGGCTTTGCCACCCAGCGCGTTCGATTGCAGGCCCGACGAGCCGATGTCGGCAAACGAATAGGCGCGGAACAATTCTCCAAAACCGGCGATTTGTGTATCGAGCAACGGTGTAACGGCTGCCAGTGTGGCATTCTTGTCGCGCATGCCGGTACCGCCATTGGTAATAATGGCGTGGATGTTTTCGTCCAGAATCCAGTCTGACAGCTGCTTGCGGATGGCGTAGCGATTGTCCGGGCAAATGGCCCGCCCGGCTACGTGGTGACCACTTTGGCCAACGGCGTCGGCCAGATAGCGGCCCGAACTGTCGTTTTCCGGTAGCCGGGTATCGTGGATGGTCAGAATGGCAATCTGTAGTGCGACTTTGCTGTCTTTTTCGGTAAGCGACTTCATTGATGTTGTTCCTGCTCAGGTGAATCTGCTTGCGTGGTAGCTTGTGGTTCGGTCCATTTCTGCAGGCGTTGCTGGTCGCTGCCGCGCGCCTGTACCCAGAATGCCTTGCCATCGGCCAGCGTTTCCCGCTTCCAGAACGGCGCCCGGGTTTTGAGTGCGTCCATGATGAACTCGCAGGCGGCAAACGCTTCACCGCGATGGGCGCTGGCAACACCCACAAAGACAATTTGTTGCTGGCGTGACAGGGCGCCTACCCGATGCACGATGGTGCTTTGGACAATATCCCAGCGCTGCGCGGCCTGCTGTGCAATATCGGCCAGTTCCTGCTCGCACATGCCCGGGTAGTGTTCAAGAAAGAGTTCCTGTGTTTGTTGCGATGCCGAGTAATCGCGCACGTAGCCCACGAAAGAGGCGACGGCGCCGGCCTGACCGTCACTGCGTTCATGCAGGTCGCGAATCAGTTGTCCGGCATCGAAATCGGCGTGCTGCACAGCAATCATATCAACCTCCGGTTACGGGTTCGAAGATCGCCACTTCATCGCGATCCTGAATGAGCGTGTCGGCCTGGGCGTGTTTTTTGTTGATGGCTACTTTGAGTACGCTCACATCTGCGAGTGCCGGGTAGGCTTCGTGCAATTGTGCCAGCCAGGCGGTGACGGTGACCGGAGCGGGCAGCGCCAATTGTTCTGTACGCTTGCCGGTGAGTTCGGCAATGCGGGCGAAATAAAGCACATTAATCACAACGCCATTCTCCACTTTTACCACCCGATTTATATTCAAGCCGGGTATCTTCAATAATAATGCCTTTGTCGGCCGCCTTGCACATGTCATAAATGGTGAGTGCCGCAATCGTACAGGCGGTGAGTGCCTCCATTTCGACGCCGGTTTTATAGTCACTGCGACAGGTTGCGCGGATGGTCACGCATTGTGTCTGGTCATCCAGGGAAAAATCAATGCCTGCGAACGTTAGCGGCAGGCTATGGCACATGGGAATCAGCTCAGCGCAGCGCTTGGCGGCCAGTACACCGGCAACGCGGGCCGTATTGAGTACTTCGCCCTTGCTGTTATCTGCGGCGTTCAGGGCGGTATAGGAGCGTGGTGTCATGCGCACCACGCTGCGCGCAATGGCAGTGCGTGCTGTGGTGGTCTTGTCCAGGACGTCGACCATGCGCACCTGGCCAGCCTCATCCAGATGGCTGAGCGCAGATGCGGCGGACGTGGCCTGGGCCGGGAGGTCGGAATCGACGGGTGTTTTTTTCATGCGCAACAGGCGGTTCGGGACCGCGAAAATAAAATGGAACAGGCGCCCGGCTCGGGATTGGGATGCAGCCCGTTCCCAGCGAGAGCGCGATATCTGATAACTATACCTTTATTTACACTTCTTGTGAAAAACGCCACCTGCCGGCGTAGGTATTTATGTCATGTGCGCATGTTATGGTATGCACGTTGCAGGGGTGGGGGAATTGGCCTTTGCTACGGAGCCAGGTGTTACACTAACTGCACTCGCATTTGCTTAATCAGACAGGAGTCAATATGACAATCAGCATTGGAGATCGGGTACCCGACGGTACTCTCACAGAGTTCATTGAAAACGCAGAAGATGGCCAGAGCGCCGGCCCGCAGGCCTTCAAGGTTTCTGAGCTGGTCAAAGGTAAGAAAATTGTGCTTTTTGCCGTACCTGGCGCTTTCACCCCGACCTGCACGAACAAGCACGTAGTCGATTTCATTCGTGATGCCGAGCAGATCAAGGCTAAAGGCGTGGACGAAATCTGGTGTGTGGCCGTTAACGATGCGTTCGTGATGGGCGCCTGGGGTCGTGATACAGGCGCAACCGGCATTATCCGTCTGCTGGCCGATGGCGCTGCCATCTGGACTACAGCGCTGGGTCTGGAAATGGACCTGATCGCTCGCGGCCTGGGTATCCGTTCTCGTCGTTATTCCGCCATTCTGGAAGATGGCGTAGTCACGCAGCTGAATGTCGAAGAGGGTGGCGAATACAAAATCAGCGGCACCCAGACGATTCTTTCCCAACTATAAATCCAACCCGACCGACGCTGCAGCCTGCGCCGGTCGTTAGCAAGTTTGTCGTTAGTAAGTTTGTCACTCAGCCTGTATTGCTGCGTTGATCGCAGAGCCGTCGGCCCGGCTTGAACCGGCCGGCTGCAGGCAGTGATTTTTTATTGCATTTGTTGTTTTTTTTCGTCCGTCTTTCTCGTCGGTTCAGAATGATCAGCCTTTTTCTGTCTTTTTTCTCTTTGTATCTTGCGACATTGCTGATGTCTCTCGGTACGGGTCTGTACAACACTTTCATCGCGTTGCACCTGACCGATGAAGGGGTTAGCCAGGTCTGGATCGGCTTGCTGATTGCTGCGTTCTACACGGGCCAGGTACTGGGCGCGCGCTTCGGACATAAACTGGTGCAGCGCGTGGGGCATATCCGCGCTTACGCCATTTCAGCTGCAATGGTGACGGTGCTGGTGCTGGCGCAGACCATCACGCCGCTGTTGCCGGTTTGGGTATTTCTGCGATTTCTGACCGGCGCCACCATGGTGACGCAGTACATGGTGCTGGAAAGCTGGCTGAATGATCAGGCCGACCAGAAACAGCGCGGCAGTGTTTTCGCCTTTTATATGGTCATGTCGGGCATGGGGCTGGTGCTGGGCCAGATGACCGTGTCGTTTTTCTCACCCGAAGATCTGACCACACTCAATGTGGTTGCGATGTCGATGGCGCTGTGCCTGATCCCGGTGGCCATTACGCGACGCAGCCATCCCGCCCTGCAGGTGCATGCGCCAATCAAGCTCAAAGTATTCATTCGACTGGTGCCGATGTCCATGTTCGTGCTCTTCATCGCGGGCAGTATCACCGGTTCCTTTTACGGTCTGGGACCGGTTTATGCCAGTAAAGAGGGGATGGATACCGATCAGGTGGCGGTGTTTCTGTCGGTCTCGGTGATGGCCGGACTGCTGTCGCAATGGCCGATGGGCTGGTTGTCCGATCGCATTTATCGCCTGAACATGATTCGCTTCAACGCGCTTTTGCTGGGGGTGCTGACCATCCCGCTGTATGGCTACTGGCATTTGCCATATCCGGTGATGCTGGTGATGGTGGCGATCTTCGGTGTCCTGCAGTTTACGATTTATCCTCTGGCTACCGCCTTTGCCAATGAGCACGTTGACCCGTCGCTGCGCGTTGGCTTAAGTGGTGTGTTACTGATGACGTACGGCGTAGGCGCCAGTCTTGGACCGTTGCTGGTAGGTAAGCTGATGGACATTGGCGGCGCACACATGTTCTATATTTATACTTCGCTGGCAGCCTTCTCGCTGGTCATCTTTGTGCGCAAAGAAAAAGTCAAGGGCACCTACAAGGTGGATCCGGAGCCCTTTGTGCCCATGTCAGTCAGCGTACCTGCCTCGCCTGTGGCGACTGCGCTGGATCCGCGTGTGGATGAAGCGATTGATATTTCATCTGACGAGCAGGCCATGGAAAAAGTGCTGGATATTATTCAGGCCGGCGACCCGATTACTGAACTGAACCTGCCGCAACGAACCGATACGGATCACTCCGTGGCTGATGAGGATCTTGCCATGGCAGGAGAGGAAATGGCCGCAGAAGATATGGCAGCAGACGACGGGGCCGAGGAAGGGACTTCGGGCGAAGGCGCCGCCAACGAAGACGCAACGGATGAAGGTACGGAAAAGGGCTCAACTGCTGCCCGGCCTCCGACGGCGCCACGGCAAAACTAACCGTCGTTGTATTTATTTCGCCTAAGTTGACAATAGGTTTGGGTAGCGACGGTTGTTGATGCTTCTACTGAGCCAGGCATTCGTCTAAAAAATTTTCCTCTCAGTCCGAAAATTCTTCAAAAGTTATCAGATAACCTGATATATTTGCGTTATGCAAATGATCACCTCTACACTGACCGATCGCGTCGCAGATGCGCTGATGCAGCGTATCGCTGACGGTGTCTATCCTGTGGGCACGAAACTTCCCTCGGGTAAGCTGCTGGCTGGCGAGTTTTCCGTAAGCGCAGCGGTCATCCGCGAGGCTACGGAACGCCTGCGAACCAAAGGGCTGGTGCGTACCCGGCAGGGTGCCGGTTGCATGGTGCTCAGCCGTGATATCAATGAGGGGTTTCTGCTGCCTGTGCCAGATAGGGTGGATCGCGATGCCTTGCGCCATATCTACGAGTTGCGCTTTGAAATCGAGGGTGCGGCGGCGGCACTGGCTGCCGTGCGGGCCACGGCCGAAGACTTGCGCGAGATGCAGCATATTCTGCGCTCGCTGGAAAAAAGCCTGCATCAGCCAGAAGAGGCGCTGGAGTGGGATGTCGGGTTTCACCAGGCGATTGCCCAGGCAACGCATAACCCACATTATCGCGACCTGCTGGCTTACCTGGGGCGGCAGTGGCGCCAAAGTGTGCATGCTGCCCGCGTTCATACGCTGCAGACGGAGCAGGCATTGCAGACGCAGCAAAGCGCACAGCCGGGCGAGCGCGAGCTGGCCGCGAGCCCATTGTCCAGGCAGGTGCATGCCGAGCATGAGCGCGTGCTGGAGGCCATTCTTCAGCACGATCCGGAGCTGGCCCGCAGCCAGGCCCAGGCGCACTTACGCAAGGCGAGTGAACGGCTGGGGCTGGATACCAGTGCATTTATACACCAGTCAAACAGTTAGGGCACACCGAATCAGAAATGGTTTATTTTCGTCATCATACTGACTGCAACGTAAGCATTTGTCGCAGTTGGCTTGAACACTATTAGGAAAGACAATGCAGGAATTTCTTGAAAAATTGCAGGCTGCGCTGGGGCCGGATGTTGTGCAGACCGAGGCTGCCGATATCGAACCTTGGTTGAGCGACTGGCGCGGCGTCTATAAAGGCCAGGCGCAGGCGGTGGTGCGTCCGGTGTCTACCGAGCAGGTTGCGCAATGCATGCGGCTATGCAGTCAGTACAAAGTGCCGGTGGTGACGCGTGGCGGCAATACCGGGCTTTGCGGCGCAGCCACGCCCGATGCGCGTCCCGACAATATCATTCTGTCGCTGGATCGCATGAACCAGATCCGTTCCATCGATACCATCGCCAATACGCTGGTCGCCGATGCCGGCTGCATTCTGGGAAATTTGCGCCGCGCAGCGCAGGAGCAGGATCGCCTGCTGCCGCTGAGCCTGGCGGCTGAAGATTCATCGCAGATTGGCGGCAACGTTGCCACCAATGCCGGCGGCGTCAATGTCGTTCGTTACGGCATGGCCCGTGAGCTCGTATTGGGGATCGAAGCCGTATTGCCTGATGGCGAAATATTCAATGGCCTGCAAACCCTGCGCAAGGATAATACCGGCTATGACCTGAAGCAGTTGCTTATCGGTTCCGAGGGTACGCTGGGCGTGATCACCGGCGTCGCGCTCAGGCTGCATGCCCCGACCCATGTTCGGAGTGTGGTGCTGGCTGCGGTTGAGTCCGAGCAGCAGGCGCTGGAACTGTTTCGCCTGGTGTTTGGCGCCTGCGGCCCACGCTTGCAGGCCTTTGAGTTTTTTACCGATGCCTGCCTGGATCTGGTATTAACCCACGTCGAAGGCGTGCAACTGCCATTTGGCGATCGTCACCCGGCTTATGTATTAATCGAACTGGCCGATACGGCCAATGAAGAGGCATTGACCCAGTTGCTGGAAGAAGTCATCGGCCAGGCGCTGGAGCAGGAACTGTGTGTGGATGCTGCGGTGTCAGCCTCGTTGGCGCAATTGCAGGCGCTGTGGCGTTTGCGTGAGGAAATTTCCGAGGCGCAGCGTGCCGACGGCCCGCATCTGAAGCACGATATTTCACTACCCATAGAGCAGATTCCGGCCTTTGTGAAAACGGCAGAAGTGCAGTTACGCAAGGTCAGTCCCGATTGCCGGTTGTTTATTTTCGGCCATTTTGGCGATGGGAACTTGCATTACAACGTGTCGCGTCCGGCCGGCGCCGATAAGAGCTGGGCTGCTGAATGGGAAATCCGGATCGCCGATGCGGTATTCGAAGAGGTCATGGCGTACGGCGGCAGCATTAGTGCAGAACACGGTATCGGACAACTGAAGCGCCATGCCTTTTTGCATCATAAAGACCCATTGCAATTGAAATTGATGCGGCAGATCAAGCAGGTGTTTGATCCCGATGGCATCATGAACCCCGGCAAAGTACTGTAAGGGGGGCAGGCATCTCGCCAGGCAACCGGCCCGGCGGCGCTTCCTGCCCAGGGGGGCGTTGCCTGGCCGTCAACCGCTGATGACTGTCCAGTAGTACAGCGTAAGTACCGCGACAATTGCAAGTGCAATACCCAGCAGATTGATACGGCTGATTTTCTCGCGAAACAGAATGGCGCCCACGATGGTGCCCAGGCTGATCACGCCGATATTCATGACCGTGAACACCAGTGTTGGATTTTCATGGAAGGTCTGGTGAGCACGGATATAAAAAAGAATGTTGCAGAAATTGAGCAGACCCAGCAGGAGCCCGCCCAGGATGCTGCGAGCGTTCCATTGAGTGCGGCGTATCAGCAGATAAGCAAACATAATGACGCCGGCAAGCACAAATGACACGAACAATCCGATGGAAAAGGCCGTGCCGGTTTTGGCGATCTGTTTGAACAGCATATCCACCACACCGTAACCCAGCCAGATCAGAAACAGGTATAGCGCACCTTGACGCACGCTGGCGCCAGCGGCGACATCTGCCGGTTTCCATAACAGGCAGAACAGAGCGGCAAACGCCAGCGCCAGGCTCAGGCCGCGATTGACCGAGAGGGCTTCGCCAAACAGGACGAACGAAGCCAGCACGGTCAGAAACAGGGACAACCGCTGTGCGGCATCAGCCCGGACAATACCGGCATATTCCACGCCACGTGACATGATCATAAACAGTACCGGCAAAATAATGCCCAGTATGGCGAACAGCAGCCATGGCAATGGGTGGCCGGCTGTGGGGGTCAGCGAGGGGGCAAGCAGGAACCAGGTAAGGCCGCAGGCCATGACGTAATTGAAAGCGATGGCCTGGCGGATATCAATACCCTGACGGCGAGCGACCTTGAGCAGCACCGAGACGGCAACACTGCAAAGAATACTGAGAATGAGGTAGGTCATATTTCAATTGTTAATGAAGGGTTGATATCGGATTTAATAAAGTGGTGTCGTGATCGGCCTGTTCAGGATGTCGCCACAGCGTGGCTGGTGCAGGCGCATGAACCGGCAGCAGCGTTAGCGGTGGTGGCTGTTTGCTCATCTTGCTGATACTGGCCTACCGGTTTAAGGTCAAGACGCTGAAACAATGCCTGGTCGGCCTGCAGTTGCGGATTGCCGGTAGTGAGCAGTTTTTCACCGTAGAACATGGAATTGGCGCCGGCCATAAAGCACAGTGCCTGCAGGCTGTCCGGCATGGCTTCGCGCCCGGCGGACAGGCGTACGAATGTCCGGGGCATGGTAATGCGCGCTACCGCAATGGTACGCACGAACTCGAACGGGTCGATCTCTTCATTGTCGGCCAGAGGGGTGCCCTGTACTTTGACCAGATTGTTGATCGGGACAGATTCCGGATAAGGGTTCATATTGGCCAGCTGGGCGATCAGCCCGGCGCGTTCGCGACGCGATTCACCCAGACCGACAATGCCGCCGCAACATACGTGAATGCCGGCATCACGCACACGCTCCAGTGTATCAAGGCGATCCTGATAGGTACGGGTAGTAATGATTTGTCCGTAAAATTCGGGCGAGGTATCCAGATTGTGGTTGTAATAGTCCAGCCCGGCCTGCTTCAGTTGCTCAGCCTGGCCATCACGCAGCATACCCAGTGTGACACAGGTTTCAAGCCCCAGCGCCTTGACGGCCCGGATCATGTCGGCAACGGCATCCACCTGATGTGGTTTGGGATTGCGCCAGGCGGCTCCCATGCAGAAGCGCTGCGCACCCGCGGCTTTCGCCTGCGTTGCCGCCTGCACCACCTCGTCCAGCGGCATGAGTTTTTCACGCTCTACAGAGGTATCGTAGCGGGAAGACTGCGGGCAATAGGAACAGTCCTCGGGGCAACCGCCTGTCTTGATCGAGAGCAGGCTGGACAGTTGCACGGCATTGGCTTCGTGATGTTCGCGATGCACCTGCTGGGCGCGGAACAGCAGATCCATGAAGGGTAATTGGTATAGATCCAGAATGGACCTGACTGTCCAGGTGGCTGCGGGTTCATGGTCTGGGTGCAATGAAAGGGTATCCATGCTTACGTTCCTTGTTGTTTAGATAGTGTCTTCCCGCAAGGCTGATACGGGCAGATCAATGAGACGATGACAAGGTATGCTACGCAAGCGACATGATTGATGCAATTTAAATTAATTGCGTGATGGCGGCGTTTTGATTGATTTTAAAAGAAATTAAAAGAATTTATTTTTATTTTCTGTTTTGTTGGTGTGATATGTGACAGCGTAGTGATGGGGCGTCGGGCTTGCGGGGCCCTTTCGGAAAAGGCTATGGCCCGGGTCGTGGCGGGATTGGGGTCTGCGCTGGGGGGATATTGCTGTCGGTGGCATGTGCGGCGCAACCGTCATTCACCCGCCGCAACAATATCAGCAGCGGCAAGCCTGTTCGCCTGCCGCGCGGTTTGCTTCATCAACCGCCGTAAATATCGTAAGTGAAATATTTATCGGCAATTTTCTGATAAGTGCCATCCTTGCGGATTTCATCAAACGCCTTATTCAGGGCATCTTTGAGTTCGGTATCATTCGGGCGTACGGCAAAACCGGTGCCCTGACCGAAAATCTCGACATCGGCAGAGGAGGGGATTGGATCACCCACAATCTGAAAGTCTTTGCCGCCCGGGCTGTTCACGAACTCCGTGGTCACACCGCCGTCGGCAAATACCGCGTTGACGCGGCCGGTGGTCAGGTCGTTATAGGCGTCTTCCAGGGTTTTATACCGCTTGATATTGGTGTCTTTGAAATATTTGGTCGCATATTTGTCCTGGATGGTGCCTTGCTGCACACCCAGATCGATGCCCTTGAGACCTTCGGGGGTAGATTGGTAGGTTGCACCTTTTTTGGCGACGAACATATTCGGTGTGGTCCAGATTTTCTGAGTGAACAGCACTGCTTTGGCGCGTTCCGGTGTAATGCTCATGGACGAGGCAATCACGTCAAATTTCTTGGCGCGCAAGGCAGGGATAATGCCGTCCCAGCCCTGATTCTGGAAGGTGCATTTGGCTTGCATTTTTTCGCACATGGCCTTGGCCAGGTCGATATCAAAACCGACAATTTCGCCGGACGGACTGGTGGACTCAAAAGGCGCGTATGTTGCGTCAGTACCGAAGCGAATGGTTTTGCCTGCCGCGACAGCCGAGGTGGAAACCGCCAGTGCGATCGCGCACAGACCGATTCCGAAAACGTGTTTTTTCAGGTTCATGGATATTCCTAAATGACGTAAGCAGTGCTGCAGCGACAATACAGTCAACCGGTGTGCGCCGGGTACAACCAATAGGCAGGGCGGCGTGGCCGATCTGTTGCCGTCTGCAGCGTTGTGGCTCCACCGCGGGCGGTGAGCCGGATTGAAGATTATGCCAGCATCAGGCGGAAAATGTACAGGGAGTTTCCCTCAGGCGGCACAAGGGCTAAGGGAAAACCGGCGGTTTATTTCAGCGGCCGGGGTTATATAATGGCCGCGAGTGCCGGCTTGGCGGATAAAATGGGGCCCCAACGCACTGGTCTTAGGGGCCGGAGCAGGAGCCGGGCGCATGATCGTGCGCTGGCCGGCCAATAATCATGTTCTTTGCCCGTCAGGCACTGCAACGAATGGGTTGTGTATAGTCAAAAAGTATGCGCAGCGCCATGTAATGGGAAACAGGATGGAAGAAATAAGTCTGATCGGTCAGTATTTGCCCCGCATTTTGCAGGGCGCCATACTGACACTCGAAATTGCCGTGTTATCGCTGGTGATTTCTGTCATTATCGGGTTGGTGGGGGCCAATATGCGCCTGTCGCGCAATCGCCTGCTGTCTCGGCTTGGCTGGCTTTATTCCAGTGTGGTGCGTGGTGTGCCCGACCTGATCTGGATGCTGATGGTGTACTACAGTGCGCAAATCGGCCTGAACGCCATTACCGAGGCCTGGGACCTGGATTATTTCGAAATCAGCCCTTTTGCTGCAGGTGTCCTGACCCTGTCGTTTATTTTCGGCGCCTATTTCACCGAAACCTTCCGTGGCGCCATTATGGCTATTCCCTATGGGCAAATCGAAGCGGGCCACGCCTATGGCATGCGCGGAATGCAGGTGCTGCGACGCATTACGTTTCCACTCATGATGCGCTTTGCACTACCCAGCGTGCGCAATAACTGGCTGGTGCTCACCAAAGCCACTGCGCTGGTATCGATTATCGGCCTGGATGATATGACGCGTATTGCGCAGCAGGCCGGTAGTGCAACACACCTGCCTTTTGTCTTTAACACTGTTTCGGCGCTGTTGTTCCTGCTGCTCACAACCGTATCGCTGTATGTCTTCCGCTATCTGGACAAACATTACCAGCGCGGTTTTGTTCGGGAGGACGCGCATGTCTGAAACGATTTCCCTGTTTCTGGATGCGCTGGTCACTTGTTTGCAGGCAGCGCCGCTAACGCTTACGCTCACGGCATTGTCGGTGGTGACAGGGTTGTGCATGGCCATTCCCCTGTCGGTGATTCACCAGCGCCAGCATACGCCGGCCGCGCGCCTGGTGCATGCCTTTACCTACTTTTTTACCGGTACACCGCTACTGGTGCAGATTTATATTATTTATTACGGTATCCCCAGTTTTAACTTCGTAGGCCAGCTCATGTCGCAGCCCGGCTTCGGCTTTCTCAAGGAAGGTTTCATCTGGGTGCTGGTTGCCCTGACACTGAATACGGCTGCCTATTCAACGGTGATCTTTTCCGGTGCGATCAAGAATACCGACAGAGGCGAAATCGAAGCGGCGCGCGCCTACGGCATGAATCGCCGCAATGCCATGCGCCGCATTATTCTGCCCTCCAGCCTGCGGCGCGCACTGCCGGCTTACAGCAACGAAGTGATCATGACCATGCATTCCACTGCGCTGGCCTCGACGGTGGCCATGATGGAAATTACCGGTGCGGCCAGCCTGTTTGTGACCAATACCTATCAGCCGTTCATTGCCTATTCGGCAGCCGCGTGTATTTATCTGGTGCTCAATTTTGTGCTGGTCTTTATCTTCCGTAAAATCGAGCAGCGCTATCTGGTTCATCTGAATTCCCGACATATGGCGGAAGCATAATGCAGCAAAAAAACATGTTCTATCATTAAGCGCTCCTGGTGCTTCCTTTGAAATCAATGCCTTTCATTTCGGGCCGACCGATACCGGCCGCAAGGTGTATATGCAGGCAAGCCTGCATGCAGACGAGCTACCCGGCTCGCTGGCGGCCTTTTACCTGAACCGTCGCTTGCAGGAACTGGAAAAGCAGGGCGCGCTTGCCTGTGAAATTATCCTGGTGCCGTTTTGCAATCCTATCGGGTTGTCGCAAAGCGTCTTTTATGAGCATATCGGCCGCTTCCAGTTGCCTACCGGACAGAATTTCAATCGTCTTACCGGCGTCCCGCTCTATGAGAACCTGCTGACCGCATTGCAGAACAGTCGTGAAAAACCAGGCGCAGACGCCCAGGCCAATCTGGCATTGATTCGCGGCAAAATGCGGGATGTGCTGGACGCAATGGCGCCTGCCCGTTTGATTGACGAGTTGCATATCACGCTGTTGAAAATGGCATGTGACGCCGATATCGTGCTGGACCTGCATTGCGATAATCGAGCGGTCATGCATGTGTACACTCTGCCGCAGGTGTGGGATCGTGGCGAGCCCTTAGCCCGCTATTTGCAGAGCGAATGCCAGTTGCTGGCCGAAGACTCCCTGTCATGTTCGTTTGATGAAATGGTGTCAACCCCCTGGCTGAAATTGCAAAGCGTCTATCCGGAAGCGAACATTCCGCTGCCTTGTTTTGCGGCGACGGTTGAATTGCGCGGTGATCGTGATCTGACGCATGAGTACGCCCGGCATGATGCAGACGCGCTTGTTCAGTATTTGAATCAACAGGGCTATCTGCAGCTACCCGCAGCCGAGGTAGCGCCTATGCCGCCATTGCGCTGCGAGCCACATCCGCTGGGCGGGCTGGCCTATGTGGTTACGCCTTGTGCCGGTATTGTGGTGTATCACGTTGCGGCAGGGCAGTGGGTGCAACGCGATCAGTTGCTGGCTGAAATCGTGGATCCGGTCGCGCTAACGGTGACGCCCGTCACTGCGCCGGTTGATGGTTTTATTTTTGCGACGGCGGGTGTACGTCTGGCGCAGACTGAAACCAAGTTGCTTAGCCTGTCCAGCCCCGACGATATCGGCAGCGTGGGGCTTTCACCCTGAGAGATGGCGCTGTTGGCGCGGCGAGCATGCGGCGAAGGTGCCGCATGCTCGTCTATGCATCTGGCGCTTAATTATTTTTCCAGCAACCACGATTGTAATGCCACCAGTGTTTTGGCATCACGGATCTCCTGCTTTTCAATGGCGTGGCGCACTTCGTCGCGGCTCATCAATACCGTTTGCACAAATTCATCGTCATCGGCATTCAGGGTGCTGTCCTCGCGCACGCCTTCGGCGCGAAACACGTACATCAATTCATCGCAAAAGCCCGGTGCCGTATAAAAAGTGTGTATCAGCGTCATGCCGCCCGCCGTATAGGGGGTCTCTTCGGCCAGCTCACGATAGGCACATTGTTCGGGCGGCTCATTGTCGACATCCAGTTTGCCTGCCGGGATTTCCAGCAGCGGGCCGCCGGTTGGGTGGCGGAACTGCCTGACCAGGATGACTTTGTCTTCGGGCGTGATGGCCAGCACAGCGACCGCGCCACAGTGTCGTACCACCTCGCGCGTCGCTGTTTTGCCGTTGGGCAGGACCACGGTGTCGACCGTTACCTTGATGATTTTGCCTTCAAAAATAAAGGTACTATCCTGCAGGGTTTCGGTAAGGGCCGCGTCGAACGTCGCGTCTGTGTGGCCGGTGGCTGACGTGCTGGATGAAGAAGTAGGCATAGTGGGCGATCTCAATCGATTAATACGGATGGAAGAATGAGTATAGGTTACCACGGTGACGCCTGGCTTACAGGTTTCGGTGACGTTGCTGTCATACCCCGGATGGTCGCGTCGGCGCTGAGATCGTCAGGCGATTTGATTCACGGCGGGTACCTGCCGCTCAAAGCAGGGGCGAAAACAGGCGAGCGACCGCCTTGCTCAGCCTGGAAAAGAAGGGCTGATGGGTTAGTTGCACTTCCTGCGCATGCTGCATGGAGGCATTGAATTCCTCCAGCAGCGCCTGGTTTGCTGCGCGTTCGTAACACAACACGCTCACTTCAAAGTTCAGGTAAAAGCTGCGGTTATCAAAATTGGCCGAGCCGATGAAGGAAATGTCGTCATCCACGATCATGCTTTTGGTATGCAGCATGCGGGGACCATATTCGAAGACCCGGATACCCGAGGCCACCAGATCGTCAAACCAGGATTGGGCTGCCTTGGTCACGACATAATTGTCGGTTCGTTTAGGCAGCAGGATGCGTACATCGACGCCACGCAGAGAGGCAGAGGTCAGCGCCTGCGCTGATGTGGCGTCCGGCACGAAGTAGGGTGTGGTCAGATAGACGCGATGGCGCGCACGCTGGATGGCATCAACGGTCACGCGCAAAATGGAGGCGTAGTCAAAGTCCGGTCCTGATGGAATGATCTGGGTGCGAATCCATTGTGGCGCGGGTGGGGGCGGCTGGCTGTCCTGGTCTGCGTTGTCGGGGGCAAGGCGCCTGGTGGCTGCGGCCTTGCCCGCATCGTCTTCTGCCTGTTCCTGCAGACGTTCCAGGCGATCACGATAGTGTTCACGCAGCATATGGCGGACCGACAGGTCGTGCGTGGAATAGTGCCAGTCTTCGACAAAAATGGTTTCGAGCCAGGAAACGACGGGGCCGGTCAGTTCCAGATGAACGTCGTGAAAAGCCCGCTTGTTGCGGCGCCGATCCTGCTGGTCACTGATATTGATGCCGCCGGTAAAGGCTACCGCGCCGTCACAGATCACAATCTTGCGGTGGTTTCGCAAATTCATGAATGACAGCAAATGCTTCAGGCTGATGTCATGAAAAAAGGTCAGCCTGGCGCCGGCCTGGATCAATGGCCGCATGAAACGGCGGTTCAGGCGCAACGACCCAATGGCATCGGCAATCAGATAGATTTTGACGCCTTGCTGTGCACGCTCAGTGAGCAGATCGCGCAGGGTAGTGCCGGTTTGATCCTGTTCAAAAATATAGTATTCCAGAAAGATGTAATGCTCGGCTTTGCGCACCGCCTCGAAAATACGGTCGTAGGTTTTTTCACCGCCCGATAGCAATTGATAACTGGTTGCGTAGCTCAGCGGATAGTGGGTAATCTGCAGGGCCAGGTCATGGATAGGGCGTTGCTGTTCGGTCAAACCAGACGGCTGGATGCGTACATTCCATAGTGTGTCGTCCCGTTCAATAAGATGTTTGCTGATGCTGCGATTAATTTTATTACGGGTGATTTTTTTCGGGCCGAAAAAATAATAAATCACAAAGCCCAGCGCCGGCACAAAGCTCAGAAACAGGATCCACGTGAGGGTGGACACGGGAGGTCGCTTTTGCAGCACCACCCATAGCCCGATCACAATGATATAAATGGCCCACAGTCCGTTCCACAACCAGTCATCGGTCAGCCATGTCGGGATCATCAGCGCACCATCCGCCAGCGAGGTGAGGTTGCAGGCCATTCATTGCGGCTGTGATGGCAACCCTGCACAGTATCGATAACGATGAATGCACAGCGGCGGCGCGTTCGCGACACAGGCGTCAGGTCGTGGACAGGCATCATGAATGTCATATTGCAAGCGGGGTAGAGCAGGCCTGTACGCTTTCGAACTCCAGCAGCCAGCGCTTGCGCGGCAGCCCGCCGCCGTAACCGGTTAAGGAGCCGTCGGCGCCAATCACCCGATGGCAGGGAATCACAATGCTGATACGGTTGCGATGGTTGGCTGAACCCACGATACGGGCGTGCGCGCCATTGCCGATCTCCCTGGCCAGAGCACCGTAACTGCAGGTCCTGCCATATGGAATGCGCTGCAAATGGGCCCAGACGGTTTCGTCAAAAGCGGTACCGGGCGCATCCAGCGCGAGTGCAAATGTTTGTCGCCGGCCGGAGAAATACTCATCAATCTGTTGCTGTACCACATCCAGGCCTGGATGATCCTGCCGGCTCAGGGCAAAGCCGTAACGGGTTTGCAGATCGGTGATTTCCTTGGTGATTGTCTCAATCGTTTCCAGAAATTCCAGCAGCACCACGCCTTTTTCCGAGCACATGATAATCACGGGGCCTACCGGTGAGTCTATAAACCGGTAATACAAGGGCTTGCTGGCGGCGCTATCGGTCAGGCGATTGTTGCCGAGCGCGTGAACGCCGCCTTGCAGGCGCGCCAGTGTATCCGCAGGCAGGGTGAAAGCGGGATGGGGGAACAATTCGTTATTGAGCATGGGCCATGACAACGAGTAACGGTAGCGGCGGAGCGCGGGAGGGTTGCCGAACAAACCCTATCTTACTGTGGACAGATGTTCATGTTGTGATTTTACGTGATCATTCCGTATTTGCACCAATGCTTTTGGGGCGCTGGCTGAGCCAACGCAAGGGAAGGGAGGATGTCCGGGTGATGGGAGGATGTCCGGGTGATGGGAGGATGTCCGGGTGATGATAAGGTGGCCAAATGTGAGAGATAGGTTAAAAATGCAGAGATTCGGTGCGTGAGGCCGGCCATTTTTCCACATTCCGCCACAAATTACTTGTCCGACATGAACAAATGAAATAAGATGTCATACAACATAAAGATGATAAGCAGATTGTCATATATCTTGCGGCACTTGCGCTGCGTTTCTTTTTATCAACGACAGGGTACTCATGAATCCACAGGAATTGAAACAGACCGTTAGCGAAGGATTGCTTTCCTTCCCGGTTACCGATTTTGATGAACAGGGTGATTTCAATGCCGAAGGCTATGCGCGTCGGCTTGAATGGCTGGCGCCATATGGTGCCAGTGCACTGTTTGCGGCAGGCGGGACGGGCGAGTTCTTTTCGCTTGAACCGGAAGAGTATTCAAATGTGATACGTACTGCAGTGGAGGTATGTGCAGGTAAAGTGCCGATCATCGCCGGGGCAGGGGGCGGTACCCGGCTGGCTATCCGCTATGCGCAGGCAGCAGAAAAGGCGGGGGCTCAGGGTTTGCTGCTAATGCCGCATTACCTGACTGAAGCCGATCAGGATGGTGTGGCGCTGCATGTAGAGCAGGTATGCAAGGCCGTAGGGCTGGGCGTGATTGTGTATAACCGGTCATTGTGCCGCCTTAACGCCGATCAACTGGAGCGACTGGCCGAACGTTGCCCGAACCTGGTTGGTTATAAGGATGGCATTGGTGATATTGAACTGATGGTCACGATCCGTCGTCGCCTGGGTGATCGCCTGTCTTATCTTGGTGGGCTGCCTACTGCCGAGTTTTACGCGGCGGCCTACCGGGCGCTGGGTGTACCCGTTTATTCATCGGCTGTGTTCAATTTCATTCCAAAAACGGCGATGGACTTTTATCGTGCTATCGTAGCGGGAGATCATACAACGGTTGACCGGCTGCTATCGGAATTTTTCATTCCGTATTCAGCGATTCGCAACCGCTGCAAGGGCTATGCGGTCAGTATTGTGAAGGAAGGTGCCAGAATTGTCGGACATGATGCCGGCGGCGTGCGGGCGCCCCTGACCAATCTGAGCCGACAGGAGAGTGAGGCGCTGGCTGCGCTGATTCATCAGTTGGGTGCTCAATAGTTTGTTATAGGCGAGTCTGTGGTCCGGTGTCAAAACGCCTCGGATCTGCGCTAAGCCTGTCGGCTTGCGGGAGGCATAGCACAGGTATGAACAGGCCGGACTCGTCCGTTTACCGGTGAGGATGAAGTTGGAAGAGACACAACAGAGTCAGGAGGCACTTAAGCCTTTATATATTCGAATAAGTGATCAGGACAATGTCGCTATCGTTGTCAACGAAGGCGGGTTGCCGGCTGGTGCCGTTTTTGCCTGTGGGCTGACATTGCAGACTGCGGTGCCGCAGGGGCACAAGGTTGCGCTGCAGGCGATCCCCAAAGATGCACCGGTTATCCGCTACGGCGTGGTCATCGGCCATGCGCTGAGCGACGTTGCCGCGGGTACCTGGATCAATGAGGCAATGCTGCGCATGCCGCAGGCACCATCGCTGGATGATCTGCCATTGGCGACACGTCAGCCAGGTGAGGCAGCGCCATTAACGGGCCTGACGTTCGACGGCTATCGCAATGCTGATGGGACGATTGGCACCCGCAATATCCTGGCCATCAGTGCAACCGTGCAATGCGTTACCGGCGTTGTTGAATTTGCGGTACGCAAAATTCGCGAAGAATTATTGCCGCGTTATCCGAATGTAGATGATGTGGTCTACCTGGAACACGGTTATGGCTGTGGTGTGGCGATCGACGCCCCTCATGCCGAGATTCCGATTCGCACCCTGCGGAACCTGAGTCTGAACCCGAATTTCGGCGGTCAGATTCTGCTGGTGAGTCTGGGCTGCGAAAAGCTGCAGGCAACGAAATTGTTTCCCGCAGGCAGTATTCCTATTGCACAGGACGATCCCTACCTGATTACGCTGCAGGATGAAGAAAATGTCGGCTTTGCGAGCATGATTGAGGCAATCATGGCAAAGGCCGAAAGGCGTCTGGCCCAATTGAATGCGCGTAAGCGGGAACCCTGTCCGTTATCGGGACTGGTGGTCGGCGTGCAGTGCGGCGGCAGCGATGCTTTTTCAGGCGTGACTGCCAATCCGGTGGTTGGGTATGCGACCGATCTGCTGGTGCGGGCCGGCGCGACAGTCATGTTCTCGGAAGTGACCGAAGTGCGTGATGGCATTGCCCAGTTAACCGCACGCGCCGCCACGCCGGAAATCGGCCAGGCATTGCTGCGTGAAATGCAGTGGTATGACGACTACCTGAAGCGGGGCGGGGCAGATCGCAGCGCCAATACCAGTCCGGGCAACAAACGCGGCGGCTTGTCCAATATTGTGGAAAAAGCGATGGGCTCGATTGTGAAATCGGGCACCTCGGCGATTAGCGGCGTGGTGGCGCCTGGTGAACGGGTTGCCGGCAAGGGACTCAATTTCCTGGCGACGCCGGCCAGCGATTTTATTTGTGGCACCCTGCAACTGGCTGCCGGCATGAATCTGCATGTTTTTACTACGGGCAGGGGTACGCCCTATGGCCTGGCGGCAGTACCGGTTATCAAAGTGGCGACCCGCGATAGCCTGGCAAGGCGCTGGTTTGATCTGATGGATTTGAATGCGGGGCGGATTGCCACGGGCCAGGCCACCATTGAGCAGGTTGGCCAGGAGCTGTTTGATATGATGATTGCCATAGCCAGCGGTCGTCAGCAATCCTGTGCCGAAAAGCTCAAATTGCACAATTCTTTGGTCTTGTTCAATCCCGCGCCGGTTACCTGAAGGTGCGGTTTCGATCACCGGGATGGGCGCCCGCAGGTGTGTTATTTTTCTACTGGCGCAGAACAATCCCGGAGGCCAGCGGTGTTCGGGCCGTTTTTTGAGGAAAACGTTTTAAAATCATACTTTCCCTACCTGTAACCAAACTATTCTCACGGTGACCACAGTACCTATGTCAACCCGCCTATTGATTAACGCCGGCCCAATTAAAAAAAGAGGCAGAACGCTTTCTGATGAAGTGGTCGAGCAACTGACCGAAAAAATACAGTCGGGTAGCCTGGAAGTGGGGAAAAAACTGCCGACAGAATCTGAATTCGTCGAGGCTTTCGGCGTAAGCAGAAGTGTGATCCGCGAGGCGATTTCACAATTGCAGGCGCGTGGTCTGGTTGAAACGCGGCACGGTGTAGGCACGTTTGTGCGCGAGCCGACTGTTAAAGATGTGATTTTTGACCGCAGTACCATTTCACCCGGTACCACGCAGGAACTGGCTGCGGTGCTGGAGGTGCGGGCGTGTCTGGAATCGGAGGCCGCAGGTCTTGCCGCCCAGCGGCGCACCGATGAACAGCTGGCGGAACTTGAGCGCATTTTGCGTGCACTGGTTAAGGAAGATATTTCCCGTGATATTTCTGTGGACGTCGACTTTCAGTTTCATGAGCAGATTGCCAAGTCCACGCACAATTCGCATTTTCTGGATCTGCTGCGCCAACTGGGTAAACACGCGATACCGCGTAGTCGCCTGGCGATTTTCGATCAGGAAAAAGCCATGTACCAGCAACGGCTGAACATGGAGCACGAGGCCATCTTCAACGCCATTGCTGCACAGGATGCCGATGCTGCCCGTGCCGCCATGCGCATGCATATTATCAATAGCCGTCAGCGGATGCGATCCGCAAGCAAATAAAACCAGGAAATGCTGTCGCGCCGTCGCGCCCGTTGCCGCCTTGCGGGTAGCGGTTGAGGGCTGGTATTTCGGTTGTGATTGGGCTGTATCGGGCGTGTTCCCCGGGGTGCTGCTGACCTCTTAAGTATTCCGCTTGCTGGTCGAACCCAGTGCGGTCCTTGACGGACCCGTGCGACTGTGCTGTCATTGCGCTGAAAGACAAAAAATGCCCAGACCGCTATGGTGCCGGCGCAAGCCTGTCGTTGTGCTGCAAGGGCGTTTAGCCTGGTCCCTGTAATGACAAAGGAGCACTATGAGCATCGAACACGCAAGACAACATTTTCCCGCGCTGTGTCGCCCCCGTTTGCCGGATAGTCATAAGGGCAGCTTCGGCACGGTCGGTGTGATCGGCGGGGCGCCCGGTATGACGGGCGCGGCATTGCTGGCCGGCCGGGCTGCCCTGATGCAGGGTGCCGGTAAAGTGAAAATCGGCTTCGTTGATGATGTGCCTTTTGCAGTTGACCTTGCGCATCCTGAGCTTATGCTGGAACGTGCCGAGCAACTGCTGCGTTCGGGTCAGATGACTGTGTGCGTCGCCGGGGTAGGCATGGGACTGGATGAGAAATCGCTGGGCCTGTTGTATCAGGTCTTTCGGGCCACGTTTGATATGCCTCTGGTGCTGGATGCTGACGGCCTGACGTTGCTGGCACAGGGCAAAATCGGCGCCGGCGCACGTAATCGTGTATTGGTGCTCACGCCGCATCCTTTGGAGGCGGCACGATTGCTTGATTGTGACGTGGCGGAAGTGCAACAGGGCCGGGCGCGTGCAGCCGTGGCCATCAGCAGAAAATACGATGCCTGGACGGTACTGAAAGGCCATAAAACCGTCATCTGCTCGCCACAGGGCGATACGCATGTGAACAATACCGGCAACCCCGGGCTGGCCTCGGGCGGTACAGGAGATGTTCTGGCGGGCATGCTGGGGGCATGCCTGGCGCAAGGCATTGAAGCGGCTCAGGCTATATCGGGTGCGGTGTGGTTGCACGGTGCTGCGGCCGATCTGCTGGTGAAAGAAGGGACCGGTCCCATCGGCCTTACGGCCTCGGATGTTTTGCTGGCGGGGCGTCGCGTTCGCAATGCGATTGTGATAAGCGACTCGTAAAGTCGGGAATATTGGCGGGGAAGGCGTCTGAATATGTGGCTAAATTGTTGTATTTTTATTGCATCGATAAAAACACTTGCACAAGCGCGCAAAAGCAGTCATAATTCCGCTTCTTCGCTAAACAACATTAGTTGAGACGTGTGGGGGTATAGCTCAGCTGGGAGAGCGCTTGCATGGCATGCAAGAGGTCAGCGGTTCGATCCCGCTTATCTCCACCAAAAAACTTTCAAAAAGTTGTTGGCAAGTGACCGGAAGATATGCTAGAATCTTGGATTCTTAAATCACTGGTTAGAAGTTTCAGGCAGTGTTTACAAGCCAACGTAAATACGGGTTTGAGAAAAGTTAGTACAGTCCTGTCCCCTTCGTCTAGAGGCCTAGGACACCACCCTTTCACGGTGGGTACAGGGGTTCGAATCCCCTAGGGGACGCCAGACACTTTGCTTCGTAAGCAGGATGTTTGAAAGGTTTTACCGCTGCGGAGCGGTAGTTCAGTTGGTTAGAATACCGGCCTGTCACGCCGGGGGTCGCGGGTTCGAGTCCCGTCCGCTCCGCCAAAGAATTCAAAAGGTTAGCTCAATTTTGGGGCTAGCCTTTTTTGTTTTGTGCGCCCCGCATGGGCAGGCTCTACGCCATAAACGGGGGATGGGCATTCACCAAACTCTGTTAATCACTCCATTCCAACCGCATTGTGCCAGTACTCGCAAGCGGTAATTCTCAAAATTCCTAAACCCAAACGCACGACGCGATAGCATTTCCATTTTAGTATGGAAGCCTTCGGTGATGCCGTTAGATTTGGAAAACCGCCACATCCTCACAATTGGCTCCAGCCATGATTGGAGTGTGCCAGCCAATGCCCGTGCGGGGCTGCTGGCCAGTTGCTCCAGTAGCTTAAGCAATTGGGGCAGCAGTCTTTTAATCTGTTTGGCCCGAATATTCTTTTGCACCAGAAAGCCGTTCAATTGCTGGCGTGCTGCGTACAGTGACCGGAGTACCGGATACGGGGCCAGATAGTGCTCTAGCCGTTCCTTCTGCTCCCGACTCAGCTTCCAGTGATGACGGCGCATCAGACTGATCAGGCCCCGGTTTCTGCGCCCGACAGGATCATGTTGCTTCCAGATCTGCATAAAATGCTGATTCACCAGTCTAATCACATGAAACCGGTCTGCCACAATAATCGCATTCGGAAAATACTGCCGGGCGATCTGGCGGTACGTTTCGGACAAATCCATCACAATCACCCGCACCTGTTCCTTGCCGGGCAGGCGCTTCAGAAAGCTGCGCAGGCTGGCCTCTGAGCGTCCCAGCACCACATCAAAGACTTTATGGTTCTTCAGATCGACCAGCGTGGTCGCGTAGCCGTGCTTGCGGCTGAAGAAATGCTCATCGATGCCCAGTATCTGCGGGCAGCTTCGCCCGGACAACTCCGAGACCCGCTGCTTAACGAACGACTGATACCAGCGCTCAACCGTGGCGCTGCCAATGCGGTGCGTACGAGTCAGTTTGCGCTGGCTGACGCCGCCGTCGTGGGCTTCAAAGACCTCTATCCGGTACGCCTGCGTCGCACGGCGACGCGGTTCAATACCGACAAAGCGATGGCGGAAATAGCGATTGCAGGTGGTGCAGTGGTGATAGCTTTTTTAGTGGAGGCGGTCCGTTGAAAAATAGAGTATGTTAATCTGACGTTAATCGACCATATGCTATAAATCGCTTTTATAGCGCAGTGAACCCAATTCGGGTACTGTCTGGAAATTTTTAACAGAAGAGAAACTTCGAGGGGCGTATTGCATGTATCGTCAAAGCGATAATCTTACGCCCCCCATATTTTTATTTTCCCATTAATGTTTTTTATTGATATTTTTAATAAAATGAGTTTTGGAAATCGTAAAAAAAAAGGAAAGATAGGTCCCCATGAGTTGCGAGAAGCAGAACTGATGCTCGCTGGAAAAAAGGAGGTAGCCTATTTTTCCTTCGATTATCCCCAAGAACATTTCCAGACGATGAAAAAATGTCTTGAAGATGGAGTATTTCAATCCATAAAGTTTGGGGCTGAGGAGAATGAAAATTTGTTGAAATTGCCTCCTGCAGTGAAAAACAGAATATTGAGTTTGCTAGGCGACGGGCCGTACGAGAATATAGTGGTATATGTTCCTGGTGCAAAAGACAAAGCATTAAGACTCGTTGAATTGATGCAGCCTCCATGGAGTAGAGGTTATAGCGAAGCGGTTGAAAGGGAAATAGGAGAAATCTTAGGCTATTCAGAAGATGATATTAATTTTTATATTGAGCAACACAAGCGCGCTTAGCTTAAGCTGCAGAGTACCCAGTCCGGTAATAATGCAAAGCGGATTTTTCATTGACAAATGATCCGTATTCTTAAACGATCGACATAGCATTTTTTTTAATGGTAATTAAAAAACAGTTTTTGCTCCATTTGGAATTTCGTCACGACTCCGTGCAATCACGTCAGGAGTATCCTTATTCTTTACCTATTATCAAATCCCTCAATCGTTTGGATTTTCATCCAAAAATAACCTATTTCGTCGGGGAAAACGGATCAGGCAAGTCGACCTTGTTGGAAGCAATCGCCGTTGCAAACAGGTTCAATCCAGAGGGTGGAACGAAGAATTTCAATTTCAACACAAGGGCATCGCATAGCACATTGGCGGATCACCTGCGCATTGCCAAGGGCGTGAGCCCTAAGACGGGGTTCTTTTTGCGAGCAGAAAGTTTTTTTAATGTGGCAACCGAAATTGAAAATCTTGACGTGGAGGCATACTACGGCGGGACGTCTTTGCATGAACAGTCGCACGGCGAATCATTTATGGCGTTATTGACGCATAAGTTTCATGGGAATGGTTTGTATATTCTGGATGAACCTGAAGCGGCATTGTCTGCTCAACGTCAATTGGCCGCGCTATACCGTATTCACGATCTCATACAGGACGGGTCTCAGTTTGTGATCGCAACTCACTCGCCCATTCTGTTGGCTTATCCGGATTCGATCATCTACCAATGTTCATCAGATGGCATCCAAGCTGTGTCATACGAAGAGACCGAAACGTTCCAGGTCATGAAAGCGTTCATCAATCACCCGCGGAAAATGCTCCAGTTTATGGATGATTAGCACGAACTTTTAACGCTTGTTTGCTTGCATTCAGAGTTAAAGTGATTCAGGTTAATAAGCCAGCCATGGCCTAAGATATCAATCCTCGGCTAGCTTTTTTGTTTTTGCGCCCAGTACGTGATAATTTAAGGCTCCTGGTCCGACGGTTTTTCCTTATAAGCCCGGTAGCCATATCCGCCAAATGCTCCAGCCGCAACACTTGCTGTGATAGTGACGACCTTTTCGACTAGCGCGTCCTTGCCATTATGTAAGGCGTAAGCACAAAACACCATCAAAATTACGAACCCTATTCCAAGGAATATCAGTTGATAGCGAACGGTGGTTTGGATGTGGGCCCGTTCCGACGTTCTATCTCCAATTTGAGCATCGAGCATCCTGCTGGCAAACTTCGCCTGATGCTCGATTTCCTTTTCCCGAATCGCTAGCTCCTTGGCTTTCAGTTCCTGATCTCGAGCCTGATTATCGATAAGCCTATTAAGCGTTGCTTCATTCAATGGGGCCCTGTTTTGATTGTTTTTAGGCTGAATGTTGCTCATCGCGTAATTGGTTTAAATCCAAAAAATGGTTTATAAATCGGCCTGTTGTAACTAACATCAAAAGAACCGAAGTCCTTTTTCCCTAAGACAGGGGGGACAATCTCGGATTTTTTAATTAAATGTTTACTGGTTTTCACCAACTCAATGAACTCTGTAGCGGACAAGTTCTCATTGCCAACAGGTACAAGATCGATAGTCTCAGGAGATTTACGCATCTTCTCACCTCGGTTTAACGGAAAATAACATACACAATGTACAGACGAGACCACTCAAATATTGGCTAATATAGAGCGAAGCGGAATGTAAATGTTGCACATGTAGTCGTAATTCCTATCACGTTTATTGCGTTGAATGATCAATATTTTATAGCGCGGTTATTGAGATTTGAAGAACGTGTGTGCTTTTTATAGCATACAGGCAGTCCAGCAATCCTATGTCCATTACGCGTTTTGAGCTACTGGCCTGTACACGACAATTTAGCTGGAAATCGGATTCATTGGCGCTTACGATAGAAAAGCTATCTGTGCGCGAATTGATGGTTGAAAAAGCAGCAAAACTCTCACTCTTAATTTCAGAACGGTATCTCTTGTTGGTGTTCGGTTCTTGAATGTGGCTCGCATGAAATACATAATAATGACAAATACAACGCCAGGAGAATGACGATGGCCGCTCAAACATCCATGTTACACATCCGCGTAGATGAAAAGCTAAAGGCCGATGCGGCCGACATACTTGCCAATGATCCGGAAGCGTATGATAAATGGTCTCGAGCCGCAGTGCATGAAGCAGTGGTAGATAATCGGCCGGGTATGTTGCATCAGCAAGTAATGGACGAGCTGCAAGCCTTGATCGACAGGAAGCGCCAAGCCTGAGCTTAACGGGGCGGGGCAGGCTCGTGCTGGTCTATTGGCAATTGTTGGCAGCGGTAACCCGTATATGATGTCGAGCCAAAGCGCGATCAATTGTGTTCGCATTGGATGCCCATTCTGACTACGACATTAAGCGATCTGTTTCTATGATTGTTTGATGTGCCTCGCTTGGTGCGATGTCTAAATCCAGCTGATAGTCGGCTTTCATTCGTCTGCCTTTTAAAATACGCAGAATATAGCCCAGGGACCTTGATTTTAAACGGTCCGATTGTGAGGGAACGGTTGGATTTATCAGTTGCTGGATTAAGAGCTCATGTCGGCCGTAATTCTCGGGGGAAGGAGATCCTGGCGATGGTAGTGATGCATGAAATTGAAAAGCGTGATGATAGGCTGAGTAGTACGCACGACTGATCGCGCATCGTACACTGATTTCACTATGACTTGCCTTGAGATTTTGTCGTGCGTAGTCTACAAACGCGCGATAGTTAATACTCATTGTCCGGCCCACTTAAAACTAACGTGGAATCCATCCGGAATTTTTTCAATATCACGAGCGACCATATCCGCTAGTTCGAAATTCATGCGGCAAACTTCCTTGACGGGTGCGGTAACGGCGAGCTCGAAATGTACGCATTTTCCTAAGCTGTCAATCGTGAAACTTTGTTCATTGGATCCGATCGGCATTAGCCTGTGATTGCGCAGCACTTTGCCGGCGCAATCAAGAAGCCTGGTTATCACCGCGTCGGTGGTGTTAGTTGCATCGAGAATTTCCACAATATGTAAAGGATCAGCGTCCCGCCATAAGTGGCGATATTCAAAACTATCTTTTCGTAGATATGGCGTTCCATATCTGATGAGTCGAGTGATTTCCTCTGCCTGTTGGTGCAGTATCGTGGCCGGTATTATATCTTGTACCATGATATTTTCTAGAATGCGTCTAAATATTACTGATGGTAACATTGAAGTGGCTTAGTGTGTACCCAAGCAGGATAACGGAGTCATGGTTTTTTTTATCGGAATTATCTGGCTTCTCTAGGACTTTCTACCGTTTAACAGGCCTTGCGGCGGATCAAATTAACGTCGCAGTCGCCCTTGAGCGTGAAGAAAACGGCGGTTATTTAGCGGTTATTACCGTTTTTTAGGATGAATGATATGCATCACTACACAGAGTCCGGACTAAGTAACGTATGGCTTACAAATGGATATACAGAGCGGGTAATCCACAGTCAGCCAGCCGTCTCTATATCTGATGCTGATCAGCTTCATCATGCTATTGGCCGCGCTTTGGCTCTCAAAGGGTAGTTAAGCAGTGATGAACTGCGCTTTCTCAGAAAGGAGTTAGGCCTGTCTCAGGCGCGTCTGGGACTAATCGTTGGTGCTTCTGAACAGACGGTTTTGCTGTGGGAACGCCGCGGCCGAATTCCAGTTTCGATCCAGCGCCTCGTCAAGTTTATATATCTGGCGCAACTCGATGGCAATGAAGCCGTTTGCGATGTCCTGACGCAACTCATTGAGCTGGATGCTTCAGCGCCGGAAGAAAAATTTGTCTTTGAGGACACAAAGACAGGCTGGAAGGAAGCCGCGTAGTTTTGTGTGATAAACCTGCCTGAAGAGCGACAGGGAAAGTGACGCCCGCCAGGGCCGGGTAGGGCGGCGGGGCGGGCCGTTGCTGTCTTAATGGAACATCAGATCATGCACAATGGTTTTGGATTTCCACGAAGATGGGAAGTAGGTGGGCCAGTTGTGTAATTCTTCGCTGAGTTTCTCGTGTCCGTCATTGCCGAAGTAAATATGAAAGTGGCTGACTTTTTTCGGAGCTATGACGTGATCACTGAACTGGATAAATCCTGGTGCCTGCGCTTCGCCCTGTTGCTTGGTAAACAGGTAGCGCACGCCCCGATTGCCGGCTTCATATGTCAGAATTTTGTAGCCATCATATTTATATTGGGCGCTGTAGCTTTTGCCGTTTTGATGGAAGGTGAAAGTGTCATCCTTGATGACCATGCGATCAATATTGGTTTTATACCCGGCTTTGTAATACTGTTTGTATTCGTCGGCGGTCTTGTCTTTTTTCTGCTCAGCCTTGTGCGCCATTACGCTATCGAGTGAGCCGTTTTGCAAGAGCGGGTAGATGGACTGCCAGTCGCCTTCCCAATCGGACAGGCTGCGATCCTTTACATCGGTATCCTCAAAATAGCCTTTTGCTGCCGTTTTCTTATTGTCTTCCGCGCCATGCGCGTGATCATGTGAATGACCGTGGGCGTGGTCATGATCATGTGTTTGAGCGCCGGCACTCGCGGTCAGCGCGCAAGAAAAGAGGGCAATCTGGATTAATTTCGATGTAACACTCATGAGAGACACGATCCTGGTTAGCGTTGAATGATTATTTAGTATGTTATAACATAACATTAATTGTCGTCAACGAACTTTATTCAGATCCGTCGGTGTAAGTGTGGTCGGTGTACGTGCGACGCCAGCAGCGGAATCGGTACGTTATCTCGGTAATGGGTAAGGTGTGAGGCGACGCTATACAGATGCCAAATCATTATCGCGCCGGCCAGATCAATCTTTTTTTGAATGATCAACTCGTGTCCCCCGGTAACCTGTCCGGAGGACGCATCATCTGTCGTTAATTATTACAAATGAAATATTTCGGATAGCAGGCTATTTTCTGTGTCTGGCAGCTTCGTTTCGTTGCATCCGGTCCAGCGAACTCTCGGTTGCTTGTTCATTGAGTGCCTGCTGTTGCAGCATACATTGATCAAATTGAGGGGAGCCAGGCGGAATGCCCAGGGTTGTGCATTCCTTGCGATACTCATCTGCCTCCATTTCGTCCAGTGCCTGACATCCGCTCAGCAGGCTGGCGAGCACAAGACTGGCTGCGGCGATGGTTTTACTTGACGATCGTTGATGCACTATATTTTCTCCCCTGAAAATGAATGAAGGTTTATTAAATCATTGATCATGGTTTTTGCATAGCCGCTTAAACCGGGACAGCTCGCTCGTTCCTGCGGAATTGAACAGTTGCCAGCAGTCAGATCAATGTCCTGTTTTGGGCGACTGTTCAGGTGGTTGCAGTGCAGACCAGCTGCACATTATTTTGTGGTGTAGCCACCATTGACCAGAATCGTCTGACCGGTCATCCACCAGCCCTCAGAGACCATGAATCGAACCCATGGCGCGATATCTTCAATATCTGTCAGGCCGGTTTTGGAGAAGGGCGACAATGCCGCCGCCGTCTTGTGATATTCCACGGCCTCTTTGCCTTCAGCCGGATAGAAGAAGGGGGTGTCCATCGGGCCAGGGCCGATGGCGGTAACCGAAATGCCGCGCGCACCAAACTCTTTGGAAGCGGCACGAGTGAAGTGTTCAACGGGGGCTTTCAGTCCTTCATAGGCTGAATAAAAGGGCGTATACGCACCCAGCAGGGAGGTAACCAGTGTGCAGATCTTGCCGTTATCATTCACAGCCTTACCCGCTTCCTTAAGAAAGAAGAAAGCAGATTTTACGTTGACTGCGCTGGACTGATCAAATTCCTGCTCGGTGACTTCTGCTATCGGTTTTTTCAGCACCATGCCAACTGTGTTAATGGCAATGTCCGGCCGTCCTACTGCGGCAATGGTGTCGGCAAACAGTTTTTCCATGGCAGCGGCGCTGGTCAGATCGGCCTGAAGTGCAATGGCCTTGGCGCCAGCCTGCTCAATGGCGGCAACCGTCTGGTCTGCATCTGTTTTAGCCTGACTGCCGTGATAGTGAATGGCTACGGCTTTCGCGCCGTGCTGCGCAAATTCGCGCGCAAGCAGTCCGCCCAGGTTTTTTGCGCCACCTGCGATGAGAACCACTTTTCCTTCGATTGAATTGCGGGACATAGCTTTTTCCTCTGAGTTGTGGGACGCGACGTATTGCCACGTTTGCCATACAGATTAATTGATCGCAAATCTCAAATAAAGCTGTTATTGTTGACGTCTTACGTCAATATTTACGAACAATAGAGTACTTATGGATAGGATCAGGCAGATGCAGGCGTTCATCCAGGTGATGAAAAGCGGCAATTTCACACGCGCGGCCGAGGCGCTCCGCTTGCCGCGTTCAACTGTCTCTACGCTGATCCAGGAACTGGAGGATCGGCTGGGTGTTCAGCTTTTGCGTCGCTCTACACGCCGCATGACGCCTACCTTTGAGGGGACGCAGTTCGTCAAGACTGCGCGAGAAATTGTAGATGCCATTGAAGCATCCGAACAGATGTTTCATCCAACCTCACAGCAGATGACAGGTCGCCTCAGAATTGATATGCCCAGCCGGATTGGTCGGCGTATCATCATTCCAGCCTTACCTTCATTGATCACGATGCATCCTGATGTTGAGCTGGAAGTGAGCATGACCGACCGCATGGTGGATCTGGTTTCGGAAGGGATAGACTGTGTCATACGGGTGGGTGAACTGAGCGACTCCGATCTGATATGCAGAAAACTCGGTGAGATCGATATTATTACGTGCGCCAGTCCGACCTATCTTGCACGCATGGGCACACCGGCAACGCCAGAAGCGTTGGGGGCGCATCAGGTGGTGAACTATACTTCGCGGTTTCCGACAGCCATGCCTGCCTGGGAATATGTGGCTCATGGCAAACTGGAAGTGGTGCCTATGACAAGTGTGATTTCAGTGAATAATGTGGAAGGCTATCTGGCTGCTGCGCTCGCCGGCATGGGGCTGATCCAGATCCCGGCATTTGATGTGCGCGATCTGCTTGACTCGGCGGAGCTGGTTGAAGTATTGCCGCAATTTCGTGCGCCTTCGATGCCGTTAACACTTCTTTACGCACGGCGGCGTAACGTACCTGCACGCATTCGCATCTTTCAGCATTGGGTGTCCGACCTGCTTCGTAAGGAGGGTGTGTTCGACGGTTCTGAGTAACCCGCAATAGGCATTTCTGTTATATATTTTTACACTCCCGTTTTGAGTTGATGTGCTCATCGGTTTGTCGGAGAATAGGAAATCCACAGGTAGCTCAACTGGTAGAGTATCCGAGTACTTCACGAGGAGGTTTACGGTTCGAACCCGTACCTGTGGAAGAATTCCTGTCGAGGTATTGCGCTAGTTACACCAGTTGCGTGATAGTGCAGTTCCTCTTTGATGATGTGGTTTCTGGCCTTAGATCGATGCCAAATCAACATGCGTTGGCGCTGTTGGCAAACCAGTCAAATCATCGTGTATGCGCACTGCTCACCAATAAATCATAGAACAATTTGACCACTGGATTCAGTTCCTTGGCTCGTCTGTGAATCAATCCCAGGCTGCGGGTTACTTGAGGATTGCATAGCTGCAAGCTCACCAGAGAGGCATGCTCTGCACCGGGCATCGCAAGTCGTGGCACCACCCCCACCCCTAACCCCGCCTCCACCATACTCACCAGCGCAGGCACATGCTGCACTTCGCAAAAATGTCGCGGTCGAACCTTGCCATGCGCCAGCGCCTGGTCGATCAGAAAGCGGTTGCCGCTACCCTGAGCAAGGCTGATGTACTCGTAGGCGCTCAGGTCTGCCCAATCAACCGTCTTCTGCTTTGCCAGAGGATGATCGCGACGAACCGCGACAACAAACGGTTCTTCAAGCAGCGGTGTGAACTCAATGTCTGCATCATTGACGCCAATGTAGGTCAGGCCGAAGTCTGCTTCTCCTCGTGCCACGGCGGTCAAGACCTGTGAAGATGATTCATCGATGATGCGAATGCGGATGCGAGGATATCGTTCATGAAACGTGCGGACCACCCCCGGAAGGAAGTAGGCCACCGCCGACGGCACGCAGGCGATGCTTACCAGCCCCGACAGGCGGTCCGATACTTCCTGTATTCCCACGAGTGCGTTTTCCAGTTCGTTGAGTACATTGCGCGCGCGGGGAACGAAGCCACGCCCGACTGTCGTCAATTCCACTTTGCGTGTCGTGCGCAGCAACAGCTGCACGCCAAGGGCTGCCTCCAGTTTGTCGATGCGGCGTGAGAGGGCAGACTGCGACAAATGCAAGGCTTCTGACGCAGCACGAAAGCTGCCGAGATCCGCGACCGCGAGGAAGGTCCGTAAATCAATCAAATCGAATTTCATGCGTTTTCATCAATAATCAATCGAATTTTTGCACTTTACTTCATATTCGGCCTCTATCTATCATATTACATAGCCAATGCCATAACTCGTGATACCCGTGAGGAGACTTTCCAATGAAAAAAAACATGTCGTTCCGCCAATCCCTGGTTTGCTTTTTAAGCAGCACCTTGTTGCTGCTTCCGGTTGCCGCGACGCAGGCACAAACCTGGCCGGAGCGCCCAATTCGTCTGCTTGTGCCATATGCACCCGGCGGGAGTTCTGACGTTGTCGCCAGGGCAGTCGCTTCGGAAATGTCCAAGGACCTGGGACAGCAGGTTGTTGTAGAAAACAAGGGCGGTGCCCAGGGAATGATTGCGACAACCGAAGTGGCTCGCGCCAAACCTGATGGCTATACCCTGATTCTGGGGCACGTTGGTACCCTGGCAGTGAATCCGTCCATGATCCCCAAGCTGACGTATGACCCTCGCCGGGACTTTGCGCCAATCACGTTGCTGGCCAAGCTTCCGATGGTTTTTGCATTGGGCAACGGTGTGAGTGCAACGGATCTTCCGTCATTCGTGGCACTTGCAAAAACCAGGCCTGGCGTCATGAACTATGGTTCGGCGGGCAATGGCAGTGCCGGCCATCTGGCGTTTGAAATGCTCAAGATCGCGACAGGCATCAATGTGGTCCATGTTCCTTACAAAGGCACGGGTGCGCAGCTGAACGATCTTCTGGGCGGTTTTATTGATGCTGCGGCAGCAGGGACACCGGGCTTGCTGCCGTCTGCGCAGGCAGGAAAAATAAAAATCATCGCCGTGGGTTCCAAAAAACGACTTGCTGTTTTACCGAATATTCCAACTGTAGCGGAACAGGGATATCCGGGTTTTGAAAGCTCGCAATGGTTCGGTCTGCTGGCCCCCGCCGGAACGCCGGAGGGTGTCATTGAACGCTTGCATCAGTCTGCGCTTGTGGCATTGAAATCGGCGTCAGTGCGCAAGCGTATGGAATACGACTCAAGTGAGATATCCGGTGCAGGCCCGCAAGCGTTTGCTGCCTTTATCGATGCCGAAGAGCGGCGCTGGCGCGAAGTAGTACACAGCGCCAAACTTTCGGTCGAATAGTTACTTTTATTTCTTAGGAAACCCATATGAACACAAGAACAAATGACAAGGTGCTTGTTCCGCAAGACCAATTGACAGCACTTGGCATTGCTGCCTTTCAAAACCTGGGCCTGGCTCCCAATGCCGCTGCTGATGTTGTGAAAATTCTGGTGCTGGCCGATTTATTCGGGCTGTCAACGCATGGCCTGAGCCGGATCGAATCCTATGGTTCCCGCATTCAGGTGGGCGGCATCAATGCAAACGCAAATATCACAGTGGATAAACCAGCGGCAGGTCTTCGCCTGGTCGATGGGGATAACGGGATTGGTCCGCTGGTTGGTATGCACGCACTGCGGGCAGCCATGGAAGCAGCGCAGGATTGCGGCATTGGAATGGCATTTGCACGCCAAAGCAACCATTTTGGCCCGATCTCGCCCTATGGTCTGATTGCGGCAGAGGCCGGATTTGCCAGTATTATCGGCAGCAATGCCACTACCACAATTGCTCCCTGGGGAGGGACGGATGCGCGGGTTGGCAACAGTCCTATCGCTTTCGCCGTACCCAATCCGGCGGGCAGGCATTTTCTGCTTGATATGGCCATGAGCGTCGTTGCCCGCGCCAAAATTCGCAATGCACTCAAGGCTGGCAGCGAGATTCCCGACACCTGGGCAACAGACGCATCGGGCAGGCCCACGACGAACCCTAAAGAAGCACTGGACGGGTTCTTGCTGCCAATAGGCGGACATAAGGGATATGGCCTGGCGCTGATGGTGGATTTGTTTGCGGGGTTGTTGTCGAACGCTGCCTATCTGACGCATGTTAAATCCTGGGTTGATGCGCCTGACGAACCTCAGAATCTGGGGCATTTCTTTATTCTGATTGATACCCGCAAGCTTGGCTCAGTACAGTGGCTGACCGAACGCATGACCGACTTCGCTGCTATTTTGCATGACAGCCCACCAGCCGATCCTGCACGACCTGTTATTCAGCCCGGAGAAATTGAGTTGAATAATCTGGCGCGCCAGAAATCCGAAGGCATTGCTATTGATGCCGACGTACTCCGCCTGTTGCAGCAATACGCCAATCAAGCCGCCGGGGTTCAACCCTCTGCCTGAACTGTACGTGCGTGAACGGATTCATTCGCCCAGCGTACGACGGGTTAACGATGGCGACACCATTTTGCCTGGTATGACAGCCGTCGCATCACCGGGACATACGCCCGGGCATCTGCTATTCTATGTTGACCTGCCGGGTCAGGCCATTCTATTTACCGGGGATGCGGCCAAGAACCGGGCCGAACTGTTGTCCGGTAGCGTCCATGACACTTGCGATGTGCAGGCCAGCTCAGACACGCTGAAACGGATATGGGATATCTGGAAACGGGTTCCTGGTACGCTGCTGGTGCCGGGTCATGATCTGGGTATGAAACTGAATGAATCCGGTGATCCTTTTTATGTGGGTGAAAGATTGGCCGCCATCAACGCCTGGTTTGGCGATACGCTTGAACCCATTCGTATTAACCTGTGCTGTAGCGAGCATGCTGCCCGTTCCCTCGCCTGAAATCAATATTTATTATTTGCCTATCCTATGAAAACTGACTCCGCTATTGTTTCTGCATTCACGCCCACAGGCCAGTTGCGCGCTTCTATCAATCTGGGGAATCCCATTCTTGCCGGACGCGATGCCCAGGGCAATCCTGCCGGGGTCTCTGTTGACCTGGCACATGCATTTGCCGACCGGCTGGGGGTGCCGCTTGAACTGATTGTGCTTGAGAGTGCTGGCCGTTCAGTTGAAATCGTGTCCGAAGATAAAGCGGATATCGGCTTTTTTGCTATTGATCCACTGCGTGCTGCGGACATTGCTTTTACCGCTGCCTATATTCACATTGAAGGTGCCTATCTGGTGCGGGAAGCATCCGCGATTCATTCGCTGGAGGCGGTTGACCAGGAGGGTATCCGAGTTACAGTAGGAAAGGGGAGCGCATATGACCTGTTTCTGAGTCGTGAACTCAAGCGCGCTGAAATTACGCGAGCGCCTACCTCGCCGACGGTGGTTGAAACGTTTCTGAGCGAGCAGACGGATGTGGCGGCAGGGGTTCGGCAGCAACTGGAGGCCGATGCATCCAGGCATTCCGGACTGCGCCTGATCCCCGGCAGCTTCATGACCATTCGTCAGGCAATGGGCGTGCCGCGCAGTCGGGGAACAGACGCCGTGGCGTATCTGGCCGCGTTCGTGGAAGAGATGAAAAGCAGCGGGTTTATTCAGGACGCGATGAACAGGCATGGTATCAAAGGCGCAGCCGTTGCGCCTCTGGAGCGTCTCGCAAGCTGAACGAGAATGTGTCCGGGTTGGTCATGTGGGTGCCTGATCCGCATTGTTCATGGGAGCGGCAGTCTGAATCCGCTACATAGCGTCAGCCATCGAGTGCCCGGTTAATTATTTACATAGGTGGGGTGTGCAGCCATGCTGGTGTCAACAATTAGAACGTCGCTGGAATATGAGATTTTTTCGGCAAGTGAGTTTTTTCTGAATATGCTGGCGTCCAAAAAAAGCCAGCTGATTCTGGAAGAGCACCTGAGTGTGGATTATGCTGAAAACAATGGCAGCAGGACGCCTGTGCGTTTTCAGAAAAATATTGATGCCGTGGGTGGACGCTTTGTATCGTTTCCTGCTGAAGAAGGAACGATCCATGTCGATTACTCGGTTCGTGTTGTGACCAACAATGCCAGGCGACCGGCCGAGGCTGCTATCTATCCCATTGCGCGACTGCCAAAGAAAACCATTCCCTGCCTGCGACCAAGTCGATATTGCGAATCGGATGTGCTTTCCGCTCAGGTGCAGGCGCTTTTCTGTGCGCAGGGCGACGGCATTGCACTGGTTGAGTCGATGATTGACTGGATACAGGAAAATATTCAATACGAAGTAGGGTGTTCAGATTCCACCACGTCAGCCGCTGATGTATTTGAAAAGCGCAAGGGCGTATGCCGGGATTTTGCCCATCTGGCCATCACGTTTTGCCGTGCTCTGAATATACCTGCCCGCTTTTGCGTGGGGTATATCTATTTTGCGGAACCCCCACAGGATTTTCACGCGATTTTTGAAGCCTACCTGGGCGGGCGATGGATTAAGTTTGACCCGACCAGGCTGGCGCCGCCCGATAATCTGGTGGTGATTGCGCGCGGCAATGATGCCAAGGACACGCCTTTTGCCACTATTTTCGGGAATATCAAACCCACCCGTATGCGTATCAATATCGAGCAGGAGGACCCGTATTCGGATTTTCATGTGAAGGCGGGGGAGGAGCAGGCGGCGATTATTGGTCGCTAGGGTAGCGGTGTCGGATACCGTCGTCCGCAGAATCTGCGGGCTTGCGGGTAAAGCGGTCATTCCTTGCCTGATAAAAACGGCGCAATCATACCCGTGCTATCAGAATCATCATATCCGGGTCGTGATCGCAGAATGGCCCGCTGGCAATCTTGCTATTGTTACTGTGATAATGCCATATGTTATGGCGGTTGGCGCCCGAATATATCGGGCGCCCGTCTGACCATTATTGCTTTTGCTCTTCCTTGCGGGAGATGACCTGGCCTGTATTGGCATCAATGACCAGTTCATATTTTGTGCCCGGTTTGAGGGTCGTGACTTCATATGACCAGACGTTGTTCTCACGATCAAAATCGACTTCGACCGCTTTGGCACCGGTTTCTGATTCGGCGGTTTGCACTGCCTGTGCCAGCGTTACTTTCGCGTCATTGATGGCCTGGGCTTCCTGCTGGTGCTTCGATTGCGCAGCAGCCATGCCTGGCATGATGATCAACAGTGAAAAAAGCAGGGAAGAGGTCGTTTTCATAAGTCATTCCTGAGAGTAAGGGAAAAGGATAGAGGCCCCCCAGTGTAGTGTATTTGCATGTTTGTGTAGGCCATTTTGATTCATATACCTCGGTTTTCCGAAGATGTGGTGATTTAAAAATACTGTATACTTATACAGTACTTAAAGGAATTGCCATGATCAAAAACACAGCGCAAAGCCCCTCAGGAACAGGTATTGAAACGGCACCGGGCGCCCGTCCTGGTGGCCCGGGAAGCGTGCCCAAAAGCGTGCCCAAAAGCGTGCCCAAAAGCATGTCCAAAAGCATGTCCAAAAGCAGGCCAAACAGCCTACCCCAAAACATACCGGAAGGCCTATCTGAGCGCCTTTCCGCAGGCGTGCCCGCACAACTGGCCGAACAACGGGCCGGGCAGAATGCTGCCGCGCCTTCTATCCTGGCTGCGCCGGAGCGCATTCATCCGGCGCTGTGGCGAGCGTCGCAAATTGCCCGCTCTCCAGGTCTTTATGCCAATACCGGCTACCCTGAAATATCGGCCCAATTGCCCGGCGGGGGGTGGCCTCTGGGCAATCTTATCGAGGTCATGACGCCGCGTGCCGGTATTGGGGAGATCCAGTTGTTCAGGCCCGTTTTTAGCGGGAACAGGCAGCGTCAGTTGCCTCATGCGGCAACCGCTTCAAGCCCGGATAACGTCAGCGCCGAACAACGTCCTATCGTGCTGATTCAGCCTCCGTATGTGCCGCAGGTCTGTGCGTGGGCGCATTGGGGCATCGCACCTTCCCGCCTGCTCTGGCTCTCACCGCAAAACACAACCGATGCCTTGTGGGCCGCCGAACATATTCTGAACAGCGGGGCGTTTGCTGCGCTGGTGTTATGGCAACACGCCCTGCGTGATGGCGCTCTGCGTCGTTTGCAATTGTCGGCGCAAAAGGGTGACACGCTATTTGTGCTGGTTCGGTCTTTGTCCGCGGCCAGGCAATCTTCGCCGGCACCCTTGCGGCTTGCACTTCATCCGGTTCCCAGAGGGCTTCACGTGCACATTGTCAAACGTCGTGGCAGTGTCAGTGAACATCCTGTCCATATCTCACTTTATTCAGATGCATCTGGCAGGCGCTTCCATTCCGGAGCCGCCTCCGATCCTTATTCTGCTGCTTTTACCGAGTCCCGCCATGCGTACATGGATAGCCGTACATCTGCTGCACCCCACGCTGGACACACTCTGCCCTGACTGGCGCAACACCGCGGCCGTTGTGATCGATCGTGGTCTGGTCCGGGTGTGCTCGCCTGCTGCCCGGACGGCGGGCGTACAACCAGGTATGCGCATCAGCGGCGTCAATACTTTGTGTCCCCAGGCTGTTCTTACCGAATACGATGAGCATCTTCATCAGTCGGCCATTCAGGCGGCGTCGCTGGCGCTGCTGCAATACACACCGGAGCTTGCATTGGGGGAACGCGATACGCTGTTGCTGGATGTCACGGCCAGTCTGCGTCTTTTTGGTGGCATCCGGCGGTTGTACCGGCGTATCCAGGGCACCTTGCATGGGCTCTGTCTGAGCGCAGGCTACGCGATTGCAGCAACAGCTGGTGGCGCCTGGCTGCTGGCAACGGCTGCGTACATACGCCTGCGTCGCTGTCTTAAACCACACACTCAGGTTCGCCGGCTGGACGTATTGCCCGTCGGATCGTTGCCGGCTGTGCTTCCTTATGAAACCTGGCTGAGCAGCATTGGCTGCGCCACGCTGGGAGCTTTACGGCAACTGCCCCGTGCCGGGTTGCAGCGGCGCACCAGCCGACAGGTTCTGCAGGTGCTTGATGCTGCTTACGGGAACACACCTGAAATATTCAAATGGATTGTCGCGCCGCTGCAGTTTCAGGGGCGAATAGAACTGGTGGAACGAATTGAATATACAGAAGCCGTTGCCAGGGTAGCCGGTCGACTGATCCAGCAGCTTTGCGGCTGGCTTACCGCACATCAGCGGGCGGTCACACAGCTTGTCCTGCTGCTTGAACATGAGCGGGGGCGTCATGCGCGTGAGCCATCTCAGGTTGAGCTGGCAACCGCCATTCCCACCCGCGATCCGGCTCATCTGATGCGCTTGTTGCAAGAGCATCTGCATCACCTGAAGCTGGTTGCACCTGTGATTGCCGTGACGCTTGATGTGGCCAGAGTGCAGGAAGCTGCGCCGGTTGCTGACGATTTGTTTCCCGAACCCGGTGGCACACCCCAGGACCGTGAGCGGGTTCTTGAAATCATTCTGGCCCGGCTCGGGCATGATCGGGTATGGGCACCGCAGCCGGTTGCCGATCATCGGCCCGAAGTGGCTAATCGTTGGGGGCCGGCAAACACCGCTTTTGTTGCAGCGCCGGTTGTTGAGGGCGTGACGCGGCCCTGCTGGTTGCTGGAAAAACCGCTGCTCCTGTCTGTGCGCAAGCATCGTCCCTGGTATGGTTCGCCATTGCATATTGTGCAGGGGCCGGAAAGGATCGAAGATGGCTGGTGGGAAGGGGCGGCGTTACGAGACTATTTTGTTGCGGAAGATACCAGTGGCGTACGCTATTGGTTGTTTCGGGAACGCTATACTCAATGGCGCTGGTTTCTGCACGGGATTTTCGGATAGCAGGAACGGGTCATGACAATACCTTCTTCTTCGAGATCTTCTTCATATGCACTGCCCGGTTATGCCGAACTGTATTGTCAGAGCAATTACAGTTTTCTGCAGGGGGCGTCGCATCCCGAGGAACTGGCGCAGCAGGCTTTCCAACTCAATTATATGGCGTTAGCCATTACAGACGAATGTTCCGTAGCAGGGGTGGTGCGTGCCCATGCGGAAGTGGAAAAACTGAATAAGCCCATTCTGGAAGAAATGGAACGCAGGAAAAAAGCCGCGTTGGAAAAGGCGGGTTATGCGCCGGGGCAGTCTGATCCGGCGCAGGCCGTCTCCTCACTTCGGCCTTTGCCAGCGTGGTTATCGCAATTGTTGCGGGCGCCAGCGTCTCCTTTATCCCATTTACCCGTTGTGCCTGCTGAATCTGTATCCGCATCCATTTCAACTGAGAACGCAGCATCATCGGCAGTACCGCCCGTTGAACTGCCACGGGACCTGCCTATGAAACTGATTGTAGGCTCTGTGTTTTCTCTGCATGCGGACGATCATGCTCCGGCGTTGAAACTGATTGTGCTTGCTAAAAGCCGCGATGGTTATGGCAATCTGTGCGAATTCATCACGCTGGGGCGACGGCGTGCCGCCAAGGGCAGCTACTATTTGACGCCCAGTGACATCACCCGTCCTGCTGATCCCGCGCTGGCTCATTTGCAGAATCTGCCCGAGTGTCTGGGCTTGTTGGTTCCCGAGTATGGCGCATCCTATGAACAGATGCTGCGTCAGGCTCAATGGCTTGAACAGGCATTTGCCGGGCGTTGCTGGCTGGCACTCACGTTGTTGCATCAGGGACAGGATGCCGCACACAGGACCAGGCTCATGGCCGTCTCGGCGGCCACCGGGGTGCCGGTGGTGGCAACCGGTCAGGTACAGATGCATGTGCGTTCACGCAAGCCCGTGCATGACACGTTAACGGCAATCCGGTTGGGTAAAAGCGTGCAGGAGTGCGGCTTTGCACGCGCTGCAAATGCAGAGTGTCATTTGCGTCAGGTGGTGGCGCTGGCCAATCTCTATCCGCCTGCCGCCCTGGAGCAAACGCTTGAGGTGGCGGTGCAGTGTCAGTTCAATCTAAGCGAGCTTAAGTATGAATATCCCGATAATATCTGTCCTGAAAACCTGACTCCGACGGCTTATTTGCGCCAGGAAACCTATGCGGGCGCACAGCGGCGTTTTCAGGATGGCATACCCGATAGCGTGGTGCGTCAGCTGGAATATGAGTTGCAGCTTATTGCCGAGCTGAAATACGAAGCCTATTTCCTGACGGTCTACGATATTGTGAAGTTTGCCCGCGATCAGGACATTTTATGCCAGGGCAGGGGCTCGGCCGCGAACAGTGCTGTTTGCTACTGCCTGCATATTACGGAAGTGAGTCCGCTACTGGGGAATAATCTGTTTGAGCGCTTCATCAGCAAGGAGCGCAATGAACCGCCCGATATCGACGTTGATTTTGAGCATCAGCGCCGTGAAGAAGTGATCCAGTATATCTATGACAAATATGGCAGGGATCGTGCTGCGCTCACTGCTGTGGTGATTACCTATCGGGTCAAGAGTGTGTTGCGTGATACAGGCAAGGCGCTGGGCGTTGACCCTATCATTATCGAAGCGGTCGCGCGTTCCTATCATTACTGGGATGGACGTGCCAATCTGATGGCGCGCATGCAGGAGTGCGGGCTGGATCTCACCTCGACTGTTGCCATACAGTGGGTTGCTCTGGCAGAACAAATCATGGGCTTTCCACGACATCTGTCACAGCATCCTGGTGGATTTATCATGTCGCGTGGTCCGCTGGCAAGATTGGTTCCCATTGAAAATGCCGCCATGGAGAACCGCAGCGTGGTGCAGTGGGATAAGGATGATCTGGATGTCCTGGGCATTCTCAAAGTGGATGTGCTGGCACTGGGTATGCTCAGCGTCATTCGCCGGGCATTGGCGCTTGTGGCATTGCGGCACAACAAGCCATTTTTTCGCATACAGGACATTCCCAAGGAGGATGACAAGACCTACAACATGATTTGCAAGGCCGATACCATCGGTGTCTTTCAGATTGAATCGCGCGCGCAAATGACCATGTTGCCGCGCTTGCAGCCGCGTTGTTATTATGATCTGGTGATCGAAGTGTCCATTATCCGCCCCGGCCCGATACAGGGCGGTATGGTGCATCCTTATCTGCGACGGCGTCAGGGGCTCGAAGAAATACGCTATCCAACCCCGGAGGTTGAGTCTGCCCTGAAACGGACTCTGGGCGTGCCGATTTTTCAGGAACAGGTGATGCAGATTGCCATGAAGGCAGCCGGTTTTACCGGCGGGGAAGCCGATGATTTGCGACGCTCCATGGCTGCCTGGAAACGCAAAGGGGGGCTGGAAAAGTACTATCACAAAATTGTGGATGGCATGGTGGGAAAAGGCTATGAAAAGGCGTTTGCAGAGCAGATTTTTCGCCAGATTCAGGGGTTTGGCGAGTACGGTTTCCCGGAAAGCCATGCCGCCAGCTTTGCACTGCTGGCCTATAGCAGCAGCTGGCTCAAATGCCATGAACCTCAGGCCTTTCTGGCCGCCTTGCTCAACAGCCAGCCCATGGGGTTTTACAGTGCTTCAACGCTGATCCAGGATGCCAGGCGGCATGACGTAAAAATACTGCCTGTGGATGTGCAGGTCAGCCACTGGGAAGCCACGCTGGCGTTTGCTAAGTCACGGTCTGCTGCTGTATCTGCTGCCGATTGGGCGGCAGAGCCTGTCACAGAAGAAACAACAGAACACACCGGCAATCCTGCCGACCATACTTCTGATGGTCTTTCCAATAAGCGCAAGCCCAACACTGCGGTTCGGCTTGGGTTTAATCAACTGAAGGGAATGCAGGAGGCGGCGGCGCAGCGAATCGTACAGGCGCGTGCGCATGCGCCATTCACATCTGTTGCCGATCTGGCCCGGCGCGCCGGGCTGAGCCGGCATGATCTGAATGCACTGGCCGCCGGCAATGCGCTGGAAAGTCTGGCGGGCCATCGCCGGGCTGCCCTGTGGGATGCGGTTGTCAGTGTGCCTGATAAAGATATGCTGCGCGAAGCGCCCGTGTATGAGACGGAGAGTCCGCAATTAACATTGCTGACCGAAGGGCAGTCAATCGTAGCCGATTATGATTCGCTGGGCCTGACGCTGGCGCGTCATCCTCTGGAATTATTGCGTGACAGGTTGAGCAAGTTGCGGTTTTCTTCTTCTGCATTTTTGCAGGAACAACCTGATCGGCGCCTGGTGCGGGCGGCTGGCATTGTGACGGTCAGGCAGCGTCCTGGCACCGCCAAGGGCGTGGTTTTTGTGACGCTGGAGGACGAGTTTGGACAGATCAATCTGTTAGTGCGACCTGAATTGGCGGAGCGTCAGCGCAAGGAACTGCTTACTTCGCGCCTGATGGGAGCCTATGGGCGCTGGCAGTCAGCTAACGGTGTACAACATGTGATTGTAGAGCGGCTGGTCAATCTGACGCATTTGCTGGGTCAATTGCAAACGCGCAGTCGCAATTTTCATTAGGCAGTTCTCATTAGGCAGTTCTCATTAGGCAGTTCTCATTAGGCAGTTCGTTAGGCAGTTCGTTAGGCAGTTCGTTAGGCAGGCCCTCTACCCGAACCGCCGCATCGGCTTTGCCATTATCGGGTACGCCTCAGACAGTAGTACCGGTACCTGCTACGTGTGTGCGACGCTTCTGCATCCACCCCGCGACCAGGCCCAGCAGACTGATGATCACAATCAAACTGTTTCCAACTCTTGTGTAGAGTGTCAGCCCCTGGGTGCCCTGTATCTGCACATCCAGCGTGCCGGCAGTGGCAGTAGGCAACTGCGACAGGACACGGCCAGTCGCATCGATGGCAGCGGTCGAACCGGTGTTGGTGGCGCGAATCATGGGTCTCGCCGTTTCCATGCTACGCATGCGCGAGATCTGCAAATGCTGTCTTAACGCCCAGGTGTTGCCAAACCAGCCCAGATTGCTCACGTTGAACATGATGCTGGCCCCAGGAGTGCCGTCGGCCTGGGTCTGCAGGGCGGGTAGCAATTCTTCTCCAAAGACATCTTCATAGCAGATATTCGGGGCGAATCGCTGATTGTTGACGGCAAAGCTTTGCTGGCCCTGTTCGCCGCGATCAAAGTCACCCAGTGGGATGTTCAGGGCATCAACAAACCAGCGAAAACCAAGTGGAACAAATTCACCAAACGGTACAAGATGGCGTTTGTCATAGACGGGAACCTGCCTGCCCTGCATGAGCGCTTCAACCGATGTGTTGCTGTCAATTGCCAGCACGCTATTGGTATAACGATCCTGGCCATTGACCACGGTGTGCATGGGGCTGCCCATGAACAGCGTGGCTTTCATCTGATCGGCGAGCGCCACAACCGATTGCCAGAACTCCGGCGCCATTCTGTCCTGAAAGGTGGGCAAAATGGTTTCCGGGAAGATAATGACCGAGGGCGCATGTTGCACGTCTGCCGCAGGGCGGGTGGCCAGTGTGAACTGGGCCTGCAGCGAACTCATCAACTGCGACGGATCAAATTTCATCTGCTGCGCAATATTACCCTGGACCAGTCGCACCGTCATGACAGGGCCGTGATTGTCAAACCAGGTAATGCGCGACAGCCCGAAACTGACGATAAACATGCCCAGCAGAGCACTGGCCATGGCTGCCATGATGCCGGGTCGATTGTGTTTCACATAATAAATGAGGCAGGCCACCAGCCCGCTGGCCAGCGCCGCCAGAAACGCTACCCCATACACACCGGCGATGGGCGCCCAGGCAGACAGCAGGCTATTGGTATGAGCGTAGCCGATATTGTTCCAGGGAAAGCCGGTAAAGACGAAGCCGCGCAGCCATTCGCCCAATGTCCAGGCACACGCCCACAGCAGGGGACGCCCCAGCGCCTGCGGTACCCGCATGACATTCAGATGGCGACCCAGCCAGGCGGTACACGCTCCGGCCAGCCCGGCGTACAGCGACAGATAGAGCGCAAAAAGCAATACGGCCAGGGCAGCAAGTGGTGCTGCCAGTCCACCGAAATGGTTCATGCTGATGTACAGCCAGTACACGCCGACACAGAAACTGCTGACGCTGAACACAAAAGCAGCCAGTGCCGCGCGGCCAATATGCCGGGTGCTGAAGACAATAAATGCCGGCACCGCCATGGCCAGGACCTGAACATAAGGCAAAGTCCAGTCGGGCAGGGGATCAGGTGAGAAACTCAGGGCATGGATGGCCCCGGCAACGAGGAGAAGGAGCCAGACCATATTGTCAGGATTCTGTTTTGCTGTGGCTGCTGCTCATGGCAGACAGACGTTTGACATGTAGCCACAAGGCACGCCGGGCATCGGCACGCAGGACCTGGAATCGCAATCCCTGGAAATCGTAGCTGTCGCCGCGTTGCGGGATGTGATCCAGCTCGGCTGCCAGCCAGCCACCAATGGTATCGTAATCGTCTTCGGGGATGGCAACCTGCAGCGTCTGATTCAGTTGCCGGATATCGGTAATAGCCATCACTCGCCAGGAGGTATCGGTTTCCGGGAAGATGGTCATTTGCGCATCTTCATCGTACTCGTCTTCGATATCGCCTACGATCTGTTCCAGGACATCTTCCATGGTAACCAGGCCGGCAATGCTACCATATTCGTCAATAACGATGGCAATGTGATTGCGGTTCTCACGGAAATCCCGCAGCAACTGGTTCAGTCGCTTGGTTTCAGGAATATAGTTGGCGGGCCGGACCAGACTGCGGATATCGGTTTGCGGATTATTAATAAAGCGCAGCAGATCCTTGGCCAGCAGGATACCAATAATATTGTCTTTTTCTTCTTCGTATACCGGAAAGCGCGAGTGCGCTGTATCGATCACGATCGGGAGCAACTCCTGCAGGGGCTTGCTGATATCCAGCAAATCCATGCGCGACCGTGGAATCATGATGTCACTGACATTTTTCTCGGTGAAGGAGATGGAACCGACGATCATGGAATAGGAATCGTCGTCGATAATCTCCCTGTCATGTGCAGAAGAGAGAATCTCCTGGATATCGTCTCGGTCTTCAGGTTCGTTCTGACCCAGCAAGCCTTTTATGCGCTGGAGAAATGAGCGGGGAGTGTTTTTTTTGCCTGGCTGACTGTCTGCCTCGGCTTCGTTCGAAGGGTATGGATCTGACATCTCTGGACGTCTAGTTTAGGAAGTTATAAGAATAACGCAAAATTACGTAGATTTGATGAAAATAGCGTGCGACTTTGGGTAAACCCGGGTCTTTGTTGAAACCCTGTATTTATTGATGCCGCTTCTTCCTATGCGCAGAAGTATGCACCATAATGGTGCTTTATTGTCGCCGGAATCCAGAAAAAAACGGCAATGTCGCAGCAGGCCGCAATCCTGCTGGCGGCAGCCTTATCTGCGGACAGCGGCTTTATCGAATAAAGCAGCAATTTTGCAGAAAACCGGATAGATTAGCGGGGTTGGTATGGATCCGGAAAACCCAGGCCGGCCAGTAGGGCCGTTTCTATCGCTTCCATGTGGACGGCCTCGTCTTCATCCTCATGATCATAGCCCAGCGCGTGCAATACACCGTGTATCACCAGATGGGCCGCGTGCTCCCGCAGCGTTTTGCCCTGTTCGCTGGCCTCCTGCCGCAGGACCGGTACGCACAGTATGATGTCGCCACGTGCCGTACCATCGGGGTCGATCCCATATTCGAAGGTCAGAACGTTGGTAGCATAGTCGCGTCCACGGAACTGGCTGTTCAGTTCACGCGCTTCCTCGGCGTCGACCAGGCGCAAGGCCAGCTCTACCTGGATGATCTCCGGGTTCTCCGCCATGGCGGCGTCTACGGCTCGCAACATCCAGCCGCGAATGCGCTGGCGGGTGATTTCCGGAACAGGTACGACATGCTGGACGGTTGAGCGCAGATAAGACGTGTCGCGCATGCCGCGAGTGCGGGTAGAGGCCGGCTTATTCACGGGGCGTGCGTCCTTCTGCCAGATCGTAGGCATCAATGATGCGGGCAACCAGCGGATGGCGTACCACATCTTCACTGGTAAAGCGCGACATGGCAATGCCCTGGACCTGGGATAGTACACGCAGCGCATGTTCCAGGCCGCTTTTCTGTCCCTTGATCAGGTCGATCTGCGAGGGGTCGCCGGTGATCACGGCCTTGCTGCCGAAACCGATGCGGGTCAGGAACATTTTCATTTGCTCCTGAGTGGTATTCTGCGCTTCGTCCAGAATCACAAATGCATGATTCAGGGTACGTCCCCGCATATAGGCAAGCGGTGCAATTTCAATTGTCTGTTTTTCGAACAGACGCATCACTTTATCAAACCCCATCAGGTCGTACAGTGCGTCGTACAGGGGACGCAGATAGGGGTCAACTTTCTGGGCCAGATCGCCCGGCAGAAAACCCAGGCGTTCGCCGGCTTCCACGGCAGGGCGGGTCAGAATGATGCGCTGCACATGCTCCCGTTCCAGGGCATCAATGGCACAGGCGACAGCCAGCCAGGTCTTGCCGGTACCGGCAGGGCCGGTCCCGAAAGTAATGTCATGCCGCAAAATATTGTTCAGATAATCACGTTGGCGCGGGGTGCGCGGACGCAGTTCGTTGCGACGGGTGCGCAGCGCAATTGTGCCACTGTCATCATCCAGCGGTGGCAGCTCGGGCAGGCCGGGGGCGCCTGTCTGGCGTCGTTGCCGGCCGTCATCGGCCTGCTGTTTGTTGCGATCCTGACTGTTGGCCGGTCTGGTATTGGCCCGCAGCTCGACCAGCCCAAGCTGGATGTCGTCGATGGTCAGGTCGCGATGGCGGGCACGGCGGTGGAATAGGTTGACGGCACCGGCTGCGTCCTGGGCCTGCTCGCCTTCAACAATGACTCGGTTGCCGCTGCGACCGATGGTGACATCATAAGCCTGTGCGATCTGCTTCAGATTCTCATCCAGTGGCCCGCACAGATTGGCCAGCTGAGTGTTATCGCCTTCCAGGTGGAAGACCACGGGCAGGTTGCGTTTCCCCGTCATGAAGCGATGTCCTCCGTCGCGAGTTCGCCGCGCAGAGAATTGGTGTAAACGTCGGTAATGCGCACCTTGACGATTTGCCCGATGAACCGTTCGGGGGCCGCAAAATTGACGATCCGGTTGTTCTCGGTTCTGCCGGTCAGCTCGTTGGCATCACGGCGCGATGGGCCTTCAACCAGTACCGGCTGCAGGGTGTTGAGCATGCCATGGCTGATGGCGCTGGCCTGTGCCGTAATCTGGGCCTGCAGGCGTTGCAGCCGGTCCAGCTTGACTTCGTAAGGCGTATCGTCTTCCAGGTCAGCGGCTGGCGTGCCTGGCCGGCGTGAGTAGATGAACGAGAATGAGGTGTCGAAATTGACATCGGCGATCAGTTTGAGGGTGGCCTCGAAATCCGCTTCGGTCTCGCCAGGAAAACCAACAATAAAGTCGGAAGACAGGGTCATGCCGGGTCTGGCCGCATACAGGCGGCGGGCGATGGACTTGAATTCCAGTCCGGTGTAGCCCCGTTTCATGGCGGCCAGGACCCGGTCGCTACCGGTTTGTATAGGCAGATGCAGAAAGGGAACCAGCTTGGGCAGGCGCCCGTGGGCTTCAATCAGTCGGCTGGTCATTTCCTTGGGATGAGACGTGGTGTAACGAATCCGTTCGATGCCCGGGATGTCATGTACATAATCAAGCAGCATGGCGAAATCAGCCAGTTCGGCGGTGTCGCCCAGTTTGCCGCGATAGGCATTGACGTTCTGGCCCAGCAGATTCACTTCCTTGACGCCCTGGTCTGCCAGGTCGGCAATTTCGGTCAGCACGTCTTCGAATGGGCGGGAAATTTCTTCGCCACGGGTATAGGGAACCACGCAGAAGCTGCAGTATTTACTGCAGCCTTCCATAATGGATACGAAGGCAGAGGGACCATCGACCCGCGCCGGAGGCAGGGCGTCGAATTTTTCAATTTCAGGGAAACTGATATCCACCTGGGCGCGCCCGGTGTTTTTACGGCGTTCAATGAGGTCGGGCAGGCGGTGCAGGGTTTGCGGACCAAATACCACGTCTACGTATGGTGCGCGACGGATAATGGTGGCACCTTCCTGGCTGGCCACACAGCCGCCTACGCCAATCACCAGATTGGGGTTTTTCTTTTTCAGCTGATTGATGCGGCCCAGATCGGAAAAGACCTTTTCCTGTGCTTTTTCGCGTATGGAACAGGTATTGAGCAGAATGACATCGGCATCTTCAGGGGTGCTGGTCAGTTCCAGTCCCTGGTTTTCGCGCAATACATCCGCCATCTTGTCCGAATCATATTCGTTCATCTGGCAGCCAAAGGTCTTGATATACAGCTTTTTGGCAGAGGGATGAATACGGATGGGGGTTTCCTGAACAACAGGCGCGGCCGCGGGCGCATTGCCGCGTTTAAGAGAGGTTTCTTGCATGATAGAGGTACCGTTGCGGGTTTTTGTCCCGGGGGTAGAATTTGGAAAACGTGATTGTAACGTGTTTGCCCGTATTACACCTTATCTTGTTGTTTTTCCAAACGAAAAAAGCGCCCGCAGGCGCCTTTTTCCGGGGTGGGGCGCAAGCAGGTGTTGCGCCCACGGTACAGTTTTGGATCAGTAGATCACTTCGCTGGCCGGGTCTTCTTTCTTCGGCGCCTTGATCATGTCTTCGCGCTTCACACCCAGCCACATGGCGATGGCTGCTGCCACGAATACCGATGAATAGATGCCGAACCAGATACCGATGGTGAGCGCCAGTGCAAAGTTGTGCAGGGAAGGGCCGCCAAAGAAGAACATGGACAGCACCATCATTTGCGTGGATGCGTGGGTGATGACCGTACGGGAAATGGTTTGCGTAATGGCGCCGTCGATCACGTCACGAACACTCGCACGGCGCTGCTTGCGGAAGTTCTCGCGAATCCGGTCCATGATCACCACCGACTCATTCACCGAGTAACCCAGGACCGCGAGCACCCCGGCCAGTACCGGCAGTGAGAACTCCCATTGGAAGAACGCGAAGAAGCCGAGGATGATCACCACGTCATGCAGGTTGGCAACCACGCAGGCCAGGGCGAATTTCCATTCGAAGCGGATGCCCAGATAAATCATGATGCCGATCACTACAAACGCCAGCGCTTTCAGGCCGTTACTGAACAGCTCGTTACCCACTTGCGGCCCCACAAACTCCACCCGGCGCAGTTCTGCATCGGGGTTGGCTTTCTTGAGCGCCGCCATGACGGTATCGCTCTGCTGGGTCGAAGACATGTTCTTGTCTACCGGCAGGCGAATAATCACGTCGCGCGAGGTACCGAAGTTCTGCACCTGAAAGTCACTGTAGTTGAGTGCGCTGATGCTGCTGCGCACTTCATCGAGCTGGGCAGCCTGCTGGTAATTGACTTCCATTACCGTACCACCGGTAAATTCGATGGACAGATGAAAGCCGCGGGTCACGATGAAAAAGACCGCCAGCACGAAGGTAATGGCACTGATCAGATTAAGGATCAGCGCGTTCCTCATGAACGGGATGGTTTTGTGAATTCTGAAAAATTCCATATTTATTCCTGCTCTGTCCGGTCAGCCCGGACAGAAAAAGTGTTCTGCTCTATTCAGTTTCTGGTGATCTCTTTCTTGTCGTCTGTCTCGGGACGCCAGACGGTACCGATGGAAACCGTTTTGAGTTTCTTGCGTCGGCCGTACCACAAGTTCACAACGGCCCTTACGCCGACTACAGACGAGAACATGGAGGTCAGAATACCGATGCAGTGAACCACGGCGAAGCCGCGTACCGGTCCGCTACCGAAAGCCAGCAGTGCCAGACCCACGATAAGGGTCGTGAGGTTCGAGTCAAGAATGGTGGCCCATGCCTTACTGAAGCCGGTATTGATGGCCTGTTGCGGTGACGCACCATTGCGCAATTCTTCGCGTACCCGTTCATTGATAAGCACGTTCGAGTCAATCGCCATACCCAGCGTCAGCGCAATGGCGGCAATGCCCGGCAAGGTAAGTGTAGCCTGCAGCAACGACAGGACCGCCAGCAGCAGCAACACGTTGAAGGCCAGACCCAGGGTGGAGAACACACCGAATACATGGTAGTAAATGATCATGAACACGGCGATCATCAGAAAACCATAAAGGGTGGAATCAAAGCCCATCCGGATATTGTCGGCGCCCAGGCTTGGGCCGATAGTGCGCTCTTCAATAATGGACATGGGGGCGGCCAGCGAACCGGCGCGCAGCAGCAGGGCGGTATCGGCGGCCTGCGTGGCGTCCATGCTGCCTGAAATTTCAACCTGTCCGTTAGGGATTTCGCTGCGAATAACGGGAGCGGTGACGACCTGGCCTTTACCGTTTTCAAACAGAATGATGGCCAGGCGTTTGCCGATATTGTCCCGGGTGGTGTCTCGGAAAATACGGGCACCCTTGTCGTCCAGCGTGAGGTTGACGGTAGGCTGCTGGGTCTGCTGGTTGCGGCCGGACTGGGCGTTTTCCAGATTTTCGCCGGTCAGCAATACCTGACGGCGGACCAGAACCGTCCGGCCATCGGTATCCTTGAAGCTTTCCAGTCCGAAAGGCACAGTGCCGCCAGCCAGGGCGTTCTGCGCAGCAGGTGAATCATCGACCATGCGCAATTGCAGGGTGGCGGTGCGACCCAGGATTTCCTTGGCTTTGGCAACGTCCTGGATGCCTGGCAGTTGCACAATGATACGGTCCAGCCCCTGTTGCTGAATGATGGGCTCGGCCACACCCAGCTCGTTGATCCGGTTGTGCAGCGTCAGAATGTTCTGCTTGAGGGCGGTGTCCTGAACGCGGGCAATTTCGGCAGCAAGGATGGTGCCGTTCAGCAGGAATTTGTTGCCGGACTGGCTGGTGGTAAATGTTAACTCGCTGGTGCGGGTGCGCAGAACGTCCTGTGCCTTGTTGCGGTCTTGTTCGGAGGCGAACGTGGCAGTGATGCTGCTGTTGGCGGTGCTGACCGATTCAACGGCAACGCGCGCATCGCGCAGAATGGAGCGAATGTCGGTGGTCAGGGACTCATAGCGGGCGGCCAGAGCGCCCTGCATGTCTACTTGCAGCAGAAAGTGCACGCCACCGCGCAAATCCAGACCCAGGTACATGGGGTTGGCGCCAATGGCGCTCATCCAGTCGGGAGAGGCTGGCAGCAGGTTCAGCGCCACCGTATACGACGGGTCGTCCTTGACGGGATTGAGTGCATTGTCCAGTACGTCACGCGCTTTCAGCTGTGTGTCGGTATTGGCCAGGCGAACCCGGACTGTGCCGGCAGGGCCGTTTTGCTGAAAATAGGTACCGGAAAAGGCAATATTGTTCTGCCGCAGTACGTCCTCTACCTGACTCATGGTCTGCGTGGTAACTTTTTGCGTTACCTTGGCGCTGGATACCTGCACTGCCGGTGTTTCACCAAAAAAATTGGGGGCGGTATACAGGATGCCGATAATCAGGGCAACCAGTACCGTAATGTATTTCCAGAGGGGATAGCGGTTCATACCGTAGCCGTTTTCGATAAGGGGTTGAAACAGGGGGCCGGACAAAAAGCGGGGCGGTGGTTACCGCCCGCCTGTTGCCGGATTAAAGCGATTTGACTGTACCTTTTGGCAGTACTGTGGTCACTGCGACGCGTTGTACCAGCACTTCGACGGGTTTGTCGGCCAGATTGGCAACTTCGACGGTCAGGTAGTTGTCTGTGACTTTGGAGATTTTGCCCAGAATGCCGCCGGCAGTGATCACTTCATCACCCTTGGCAAGGGCGTCGATCATGGCCTTGGTTTCTTTCTGGCGTTTCATTTGCGGACGGATCATCAGGAAATACAGCACCACGAACATCAGGATGATGGGCAGGAAACTCGTGAGACCGCCAAGAGCGCCACCGGCTGGTGCCGCCTGCGCCAGAACCAGCGCGGATAAATTGCTTGTAAGCATAAGAAAGACTCCCGTAAGTGTAAATTAACCGAATATTGTAGCCTTTTCTGGGCTAGTCAATGCCTTTTGACCTATCGGTGAAAAATTGTTCCTGCCACTGGGCAAACCGGCCCTGTTCCAGTGCTTCGCGCATTTGTTCCATCAGATTCAGGTAAAAATGCAGGTTATGCAGCGTATTTAAGCGGGCACCGGTAATTTCATTGGCTTTTTGCATATGATGCAGATAGGCACGTGAAAAATGCTGGCAGGTATGGCAGGCGCAGGTCGGATCCAGCGGGCGGGTATCGTCGCGATAGCGTGCATTGCGGATTTTAATATCCCCGAAGCGGGTGAACAGCCAGCCATTGCGCGCGTTACGCGACGGCATGACGCAATCGAACATGTCCACGCCCTGGCTGACGCCTTCGACCAGGTCTTCCGGTGTTCCCACGCCCATTAAATAACGCGGTGCATTGTCGGGCAATTGATGGGCGATATGGGCCAGTATACGCCGCATATCCTCTTTGGGTTCGCCAACGGAAAGACCGCCAATGGCGTAGCCGTCAAACCCAATGCGTTGCAGCCCGGCCAGCGATTCGTCGCGCAGGTCCTCGAACATGCCACCCTGAACAATGCCGAATAGCGCATTGGGGTTCTGCAGCGCGTTAAATGCATCCCGCGAACGTTGTGCCCAGCGCAGAGACATGCGCATGGAACGCGCTGCCTCATCATGCGTGGCGGGTCGCCCGTCGATGGTGTAGGGTGTGCACTCGTCAAATACCATGACGATGTCCGAATTGAGTGAGCGCTGGATGCGCATGGACTCTTCCGGTGTCAGAAACAGCCGGGAGCCGTCGATGGGTGAAGAGAACTTGACGCCTTCCTCGGTGATTTTGCTGCGCAAGTCACTCAGGCTGAACACCTGAAAACCGCCTGAGTCGGTCAGTATCGGTTTTTTCCATTGCATAAAGCCATGCAGGCCGTCATGTTTTTCAATGACGTCGGTACCGGGCCGCAGCCACAGATGAAAAGTGTTGCCCAGCACCACCTGCGCGCCGATGTCATCCAGCTCGTGCGGCAGCATGGCTTTGACGCTGCCATAGGTGCCTACCGGCATAAACATGGGCGTCTGTACAGTGCCGTGATTCAGAGTGATGCTGGCCCGGCGGGCTTTACCCTCGGTTTTGATTAAAGAAAAGGAAAGTCCTGGCATGATAATCGATGGATGAATGGGAGAGGCGCAAACGGCAAAGAACCAAGTATGACAGAAACAGTACTGATTCGTTCCCTTGCGCCTGAGTCATGGATGGAAAATTGGCATCGTATGCGTCCGAAACGGCTTTGGGCAGTCAGAGGCCGATCAGCCGGGCGCGATAAACATGGCATCCCCGTAACTGAAGAAGCGATAGCGCGCTTCGATGGCATGGCGATAGGCCTCGCGCATGCGTTCGCGACCTGTTAAAGCCGAGACCAGCATCAGCAGCGTAGACTGGGGTAAATGGAAATTGGTGATCAGGCCGTCGATCACGCGAAACGTATAGCCTGGTGTGATAAATAGCTGTGTATCAGCACTGTGCGCGACGGGGCAGCGCAGCTCGCCTAGTGTTCCGCCTTGCTGAGCAGCCGATTCCAGCGCCCGCACGCTTGTGGTGCCCACCGCGATGACCCGCCCGCCGCGCTCGCGGGTCGCCGCAATGGCTGCCACGGTATTTTCAGATACGGTATACCATTCAGCGTGCATAATATGCTCACTGATTTTTTCGACGCGTACCGGTTGGAAGGTGCCGGCGCCGACATGCAATGTGACCCAGGCGGTCTGTATCCCTTTGTCCTGCAGTCGTTGCAGCAGCGCTGCATCAAAATGCAGGCCGGCGGTAGGGGCCGCAACCGCGCCCGGATGACGGGCGTAGACCGTTTGATAGCGTGTTTCATCCTGCTGGTCGGCGCTGTGTTTGATGTATGGAGGTAACGGAAGGTTGCCGTGTTTGTCCAGCACGGGCAAAATATCGGTATCGAACTGCAATTCGAACAGATCGTCATGGCGTGCGATCACGGTACAGGCAACGGCGTCATCAAAGATGAGTGTGGTGCCAGGACGGGGTGATTTGCTGGCACGTACATGCGCCAGGGCGCGGGTGGGTTCCAGAATACGCTCGATCAGGGCTTCCACGCGTCCGCCGCTGTCTTTTTGGCCGTATAGTCTTGCCTTGATCACCTTGGTGTCATTAAAGATCAGCAAATCATTGGGCTGCAGCAGATCGGGCAGGGCGCTGAAGTTCAGGTCCTGCAATTGTCCATTGTGTTGCATCAGCAACAGGCGGCTGTCGGTTCTGGTGGCAGGCGGGGCTTGAGCGATCAGGTCTTCGGGCAGATCGTAGTCGAAGTCGGCAATACTCAGCGAAGGGTCTATGGGTAACATGAATAAAAAACAACGGAAAGCAGGGTATCGAAGGCATCGATGCGCGCAGTTGCACGAATCTGGCTCGCAATATCGGGAAGGTTGGCGGACGAATTGGCCCGGTTTTAACCGGTTTGTCGCAAAAAACCATTATAAAGTGTCTTTTTCGATCCGGACAGCAACAGGAGAGCCTGATTACAATGATTCAGCCAAAGCCTTCTTATTCCAGGCAGTGTCTCGTGGCGGCGACAGTTACCCGCCGCGCGGCTGCAATGGGGCGCATCAGGCCGGAGGCCGGTTTTTCTTGTAACGCTGTATGCCAATAGTAACCAGGATGATGCGTGCTGCAATAGGACACCTGCCTGCGGCGGCCGGTCTGTCGTTGCTTGCCCTGACTCTGGCCACACCGGTCAGCGCACGCGATAGCGGGTCGGGTAGCAAAACCCAGGCAACAAAGAAGGCATCGCTCAAAAAGACAGCGCCCAAAAAGGCAGCGCCCAGGAAAAAGGCATCGACTGCAAAAAAAGGCAAGGCAACGGCGATTCGGGTTGCACCCGGCGCGAAGTTCGAGTTCAATCAGCCGGGGACGCTTGATGTCAAGATCGTGCCGTCCGACAGCAAGAGCGGTCTGGGTGTCAAAAAAGGTACAACCGGACTGGCGGCGGCTGCTGCGGCCCAAAGCGAGGCTGATGCCGGCGAGCTGCTGAATGCCTATGGCTTTCCCATTGCATCGATCAAGTCGGCCGATCATCTGCCCGACGCCATACGAGCGCGCTGGGACAAAACTGGTGTGCCGCTGTCGTCGCTGTCATTGCTGATCAAGGAGGCGGGCGGCCCGGTTATTCTGGCGATCAATCCGGGCACGCCACGCAACCCGGCTTCGGTCATGAAAACACTGACAACCTGGGCCGCGCTCAATCGGCTGGGCAGCGACTACACCTGGAAGACGGGCGTGTATATTGACCGCAAGGCACGCTTCGATGTATCGCAGGCCATGCGCACGCCGCTCTATATCAAGGGCGGGGGTGACCCGGCGCTCAATTATCAGGATTTGCGGCAAATGATTCGCGCGGTGCAGGCCAAGGGGCTGCGCCATCTGTCGGATGTGGTGGTTGATCGTTCCCTGTTTGCGCCTATTTTTACTGATCCCGGTGAGTTTGACGGTTCGCCGGAGCGTCCCTACAACGCCAATCCCGATGCCATGATGGTCAATCTTGGCGCGATCATGCTCAGTTTGAAGCCGGATCGGCAGGCCGGCAACTGGGAGGTATCGTTTGAGCCGGATATACAGAATCCGCCCGTCGCTGGCCACCTGGGCCTGACCGCAGGGGCCTGCACAAAATCGCGCACCGGCTCGGAGCTGACGGGAACGGTACAGACCGACTATGGTCCAGCATTGCAGCTCAAGGGTAATCTGTCCGCTTCCTGTGGGCCGTTTTCCATGTACCGGCTGGTCGGGTCGCAAGCCTATATGTTTTCCAGCATCTTCGAGCGACTGTGGACGGCCGAGGGCGGAACGATTTCGGGTGTGATACGCGACGGTCTGGTGCCGGAGCGTGCCCTGCTACTGCAGACGCGTACCTCGCCGTCGCTGGGGCAGGTCATACAAACCATCAACAAATACAGTAACAATGTGATGGCCAAAACACTGCTGCTCACACTGGGCGAAGAACTGTACGGCGCACCCGCGACCTTTGAGAAAGGCAGTCAGGCGGTACTGGATACGCTACGCAAGCAAGGTGTTAATATTGGCGCGTATACCGTCGTTAACGGTTCGGGGCTGTCCCGGGGCGGGCGCATTACGGCGGGTGGTCAGGCTCAGATGCTGGATACGATCTGGGCTTCCCCCTTGCGTGACACATTCATTGATTCATTGTCAGTCTCGGGTGTCGATGGTACTATGCGACGCCGCCTGACCGATCAGGCGGCCAAAGGCCGCGGACACTTCAAGACAGGGACACTGGGCAATGCCAGTGCACTGTCGGGCTACGTGACTGCGGCCAGCGGCAAAACCTATATCCTGGTCAGTCTCGTTAATGATGCGGCCGCCCTGAAAACCAAATCCTTTGTCGACGGTCTCGTCGAGTGGCTTATAGCACAATAATTTTTCGGAGAAAAAAACATGTCCGTTCACGAAATCAGCCATCCTCTGGTCCAGCACAAGCTGGGTATCATGCGCAGGGCCGATCTGAGCACCAAGAGTTTTCGGGAACTGGCTCAGGAAATCGGCGCGTTGCTCACTTACGAAGCCTCCAAGGATTTCCCGCTGGAAGATGTCGTCATTGAAGGCTGGTGTGGCAACGTCACTGTCAAAAAAATCGCCGGGAAAAAAGTGACTGTGGTACCGATTCTGCGTGCGGGTATCGGCATGCTCGATGGGGTTCTGTCGCTTATCCCTGGTGCCAAGGTGAGTGCCGTGGGTATTGCCCGTAACGAAGAAACCCTGGAAGCAGGCACGTATCTGAAGAAACTGGTCGGTGATCTGGACCAGCGCCTGGCGCTGATTATCGATCCGATGCTGGCAACGGGTGGCTCCATGGAAGCGACGATCACGATGCTCAAGCAGGCAGGCTGTCGCGACATCAAGGCGCTGGTGCTGGTTGCTGCACCCGAAGGTATTGAGCGCGTTCTGAGCGCGCACCCCGACGTTAAAATCTACACGGCCTCTATCGATGAACGACTGAATCAGGACGGCTATATTATTCCGGGGCTGGGCGACGCAGGTGATCGCATCTTCGGCACCAGACAGAAAGAATAAGCTACGAGTGTTTTCAGAGTGTTGCGCCGTGCGAGTTGTGCAGAAAAAGACAAGTCATTGTATTTAAATATAAAAACCTGCTTTTTGTCCTGGTTGCAATGACTGCCCGGCGCCCTGCAATTGAAAACAATCTTAAAGTCTGGCGAATACGCTACCGGAATGCGCTATGATGAACTTGAAATTCTCAACAATGGCTTAATATAAAAACACAAGAAAGCAGGATCATAAGAAAGCAGGACCCGGACAAGGCGGGTGTTCCGCTTGCCGGCTATTTTCAGATAATCATTGCAGGAGAGTCACATGGCTAGTAAATCAAGTCTCGAACAATCTCAGGAAGAGCTGTTGAACAATCTGCGTGCCAGTATCGCTGAAGCAGAAGGGATGCTCAAGGAAGCGTCCGAAATCGGCGGCGACAAAGCCAGCGAATTGCGTGATCGCGCCGTGAATGCCCTGAACAAAGCCACCGGCTCATTCAAGGATGTGCAGGAACGCGCAGTAGAACAAAGCAAGCAGGCCGTACGGGTAACAGACGATTATGTTCATGATAATCCATGGCGTACGGTTGGCTTTGCTGCGCTTGCAGGCGTCCTGCTGGGTGTCATTATCGGCCGCAAGTGATGCGGATCCGCGATGTCAGTTAAACAGAATCTGCGTGCAGTGACCGGCGGTTTTACCTCGCTGGTCAAAACGCGCCTTGAGCTGCTGTCTCTGGAACTGGCGGAAGAAAAGGACCGGCTGTTGTCGGTTCTTTTGTTTGGCGCTGTTGGTTTGCTGTTTTTGCATTTGGCACTGACGGTCGTGGCGGTGCTGGTTGGCCTGTTTTTCTGGGGCACCGAATACCGCTATCTCGCCTTGCTGATACTGGTGCTGATCTATGCCCTGATTGGCCTGGGCAGTCTGCTTTTGATGAAAAAGCATCTGGGACTGGTGGCTACGCCGTTTGCGGCGACCATCGATGCCCTGAAGGATGATGCACAGGCCCTGCGCGGACGTCATGTACCGCCATCTGCTGCCGCGAGCAAAGGAGTAGGCGATGAATGAGCCGGTACATAATAAGAAGTCCTTGCGCAAGTCCTTACTCACCGCCAGGGTGTTGGCCGAGCGCGAACAACTGAGACAAGACGTGAATGCGCTTGGTCATTCGCTCTCGCCGGATGCCATTAAGACGGCATTGCTGGATGTGGGGGGCGAGACCCTGATGGGCCTGACGCGCAGGCGCAGCGGCCTTTTTTCACTGATCGAAAAGAACCCGATAGTGAGCCTGACCGTGGCGCGTTTTTTGCTGCGTGCCGCGAAATCCCGCTCGGCGCTGATCAAGCCCATTGCGCTGGCTGCGACGTCCTGGTTTGTTTATAACAAATTCAGGACGAAGCAGGAATCGCAACGATCCGGGCGTCGGGCACCGTCCAGCCACTATTCCGAGCAGGACCTGCCGGTCGACCACGGTACCTTTACGTATCAAGACCAAGATCCTGCCACAGAGCGTCGACCCTGAGCCTGATATCCTGATCCATGGCAATGGGCGTGCCCCACTCACGGTGGGTTTCGCCCGGCCATTTGTTGGTGGCGTCCAGGCCCATTTTTCCACCCAGTCCCGATTCCGGTGACGCAAAATCCAGATAGTCGATCGGCGTATTTTCCACCAGAACCGTATCGCGTACCGGATCCATGCGCGTCGTCATTGCCCAGATCACTTCCTTCCAGTCGCGTGCATTAATATCATCATCAACCACAACGATGAATTTGGTATACATGAACTGGCGCAGAATACTCCATACCCCGAACATGACACGCTTGGCATGACCGGCGTATTGCTTGCGGATCGATACGACCGCCAGGCGATAGCTGCAGCCTTCCGGCGGCAGATAAAAATCAACAATTTCCGGTAGCTGCTTCTGCAGCAGCGGCACGAATACTTCATTGAGCGCGACGCCCAGCACAGCCGGCTCGTCTGGCGGTTTGCCGGTGTAGGTGCTGTGGTATATCGGTTTATTGCGCATAGTAATGCGATCAATAGTGAATACCGGGAACCAGTCCTGTTCATTGTAGTAACCCGTATGATCTCCGTAGGGGCCTTCGAGCGCCATTTCAAAACCATTGCCGCGCGGGGCGGCCATTCCCGGGGCCGGATTGGGTGCAATGGCGTCCGGGTGACTGGCTGGCAGGATATGACCTTCCAGTACGATTTCGGCAGAAGCCGGCACCGACAGCGTATTGCCTATTGATTTGACCAGTTCGGTGCGGGACCCGCGCAGCAGCCCGGCAAACTGGTACTCGGACAGGCTGTCGGGCACCGGTGTGACGGCCCCCAGAATGGTGGCCGGATCTGCACCCAGCGCTACTGAAATGGGGAAGGGCTGGTCTGGATAGGCAAGCGCATGGTCCCGAAAATCCAGCGCACCGCCCCGGTGCGATAGCCAGCGCATGATGACTTTGTTTCTGCCAATAACCTGCTGGCGGTAAATGCCCAGGTTCTGACGCTTTGCGTTGGGTCCGCGGGTTACCACCAGACCCCAGGTGATGAGTGGCGCAATATCCCCCGGCCAACACAGTTGAATCGGCAGGCGTGATAGATCCACCTCATCTTTTTCCCAAATGATTTCCTGGCATGCCGCATGGCGTTGCATTTTGGGCGCCATGTCCCACAGTGCAGATTTGAGTTTGGAGACGGTGCTGATCGCATCGCGCAGGCCCTTGGGCGCCTCCGGCTCACGCAGGCTGGCCAGGAGTGTGCCCGTTTCACGCAGGGCACTGACCGATTCGGCGCCCATGCCCCAGGCCACGCGCTCGGGCGTGCCAAACAGGTTGGTGAGCACCGGAATATCCGATGTGCGCCCCTGATGCAGGGGTTGTTCGAAACGCAGGGCCGGTCCGCCGGCACGCAGCACCCGGTCACTGATTTCAGTCATTTCCAGCCGGGTTTGCACCGGCACTTGTATGGATTTGAAATTATCCCGTTTTTCAAGTTGCTTCAGAAAATCCCGCAGATCCGCATATTTCACGATAGACAGCCTATTGATGACTCAGATAGTGCATTATAGGAGAAAGGCAGGGGAGGATGCGGGCCGGCCAAAACTGGGGTATAGTAAATTCCCTCAAATCTATTCAGACCCTCGCCTGCGGCGATCCGGTCCTGGTTATACATGACTTCTGCGACATCCCGTCCTGTTGCTGTTCGCTATTTCGGCTCGGTTTACCGGACCGCACTCGATATCGTTCATTTGATGGTTTCCTATCTGGGGATCGCTGTGCTGGTTGCCGTGCTCGCAGCCGCGTTGTTACCGGCCATCCGTGACCAGATCAGAGTTATTCACCAGGCATCGCTCAATGCCCTGATGCCCGATAGCACGGTCATGTCCGACAAGGACCTGCTCACCATCTTCAATTCACCACACGTGCTCACGGGGGAGCTGGCCTCACCGCCGGCAGCGTCGCCTGAGCAGCAGCGCAATAGCGCCCTGACCACAGAACTCGACTATACTGATCAGGGCTTTTTTGCCAATCTCGGCATTTCAGACAGCCAGTTTACTGTTCCCGGTATAAGCAATGGCCAGGCTCTGGCGTTGCGTGAATATGTGGCGCGCAAGTTCAAAATTGCCCGTAACGTGACCGGCGCGCTGATTCGCGCGGTTTATTCTGTCGCCGAAAAACAGGAACTGGATCCGATTCTGATGCTCGGCGTGATCGCGATTGAGTCACGTTACAATCCGTTTGCTGAAAGCCATGTGGGCGCGCAGGGACTCATGCAGGTCATGCCTAAAGTCCATGCTGAAAAATTCGATGTGTTTCATGGCGGCGTTCTGTCCGCACTCAATCCCGTCGCCAATATTCATGTGGGCGCAAAAATTCTTCACGATTGCATCGCGCGGCGCGGCTCTGTGGATCGGGGGCTGGGCTGTTATGTAGGCGCCATTGGCCCCAATGATGGCGGTTATGCTGAAAAGGTGCAGGCCGAACGTCGTCGCATTGCACTGGAGTCGGGCATCGCACTCGGGCGTAATCTGGGTAAATATCAATAAACGGGACGTCGTGACGCCGGCAACCCGCTGGTGCGCGGTTTCCCGCGTTTACAGGATTTTCTGCAGTCGTTCGATGACTTCGTGCAGTCTGTCCAGTGCCGTGGCGTACGAGACGCGGATCATTTTGTCCGCATAGGCGGGACCAAAATCGAGTCCGGGCACAACGGCAACGCCGGCTTCATGCAGCAGTTTATGGGCAAACTGATCGCTGCTCATGCCGTGCTGACTGATATCAGCATAAATATAAAATGCGCCATCGGGCTTGACCGGTACATGGATGCCGAGTTTTTCGAACCGAGGCAGCAGAAAATCACGGCGTTCCATAAAGGCCAGGCGCCGGTTCTCGTAAATCGCCAACGCTTCTTCGGTAAAACATGAAATGGCTGCGTGCTGGGCCAGGGTTGGCGGGCAGATGCTCAGGCTTGCGGCCAGTTTTTCTACCGGTTCGACCATATTGGCGGGGACGACCATCCAGCCCAGGCGCCAGCCGGTCATATTGAAGTACTTGGAAAAACTGTTGATGACGACAATTTCCGGATCCAGCGTGAGTGCGGATCGCGGCACGCGGTCATAGCACAGGCCCAGATAGATCTCATCCATGATCACCACGCCACCACGCTCCCGGACGGTCTGGATGATGCGGACCAGTTCTTCACGTTCGATGGAGGTGCCGGTAGGGTTGCTGGGTGAAGCAATGAGCACGCCGCGGGTTTTATCGGTCCAGTGGGTGGCAATCTTGTCGGCTGACAACTGGAAGCGCTCTTGCGCAGTGCACGGTACCAGCCGCGGCGTGGCCCCGGCGCATACAATGAAATTCGAATTGGCCGGATAGGCCGGGTCTGGCATCAGAATCTCGTCACCGGGATTGAGCAGCGTCATGCAGGCCAGCGACAGCGCGCCGGACGCACCCGCGGTAACGATCACCTGCTGCGGATCAATTTCGGCGCCCCAATGGCTTTTGTAATAATCGGCAATGGCGGTGCGCAGCGGCATAATGCCCAGTGCCGGACTGTAGCCACTCAGACCTGCCTGTGCCGCCCTTGCCAGTGTGTCGACCACAATAGGCGGCGCAGTAAAATCGGGTTCCCCGATGCCAAGGCTGATAATATCCCGACCCTGTTCACGTAGTTGCTGGGCGGCCTTGGTGACCTCCATGGCGTGAAAAGTAAGGGCCTGGTCAATTCGGTGGGCAAAACGGGTCATGATGAAACTGCGCAAGGTAAAATAGATCGGTATGAAAACGTGTCGTACGCGTCCATTGTAACGGTAAACGCCGGCCGGCACGTTCTTCGCCCCCTTGCCGGATCGTTTTACCGCCGTTACCAGAAAGGTTTTAGCACTTGACCATGCATGAACATCGCCGTCGTTTCCTCACGCTCAGTAAACGCCCTCAGGAAGGGCCGTGGCAGGCCTTCTGCCGCCGGGTGCAGCGGGCACTGGAAGCGCCGCTCATCGACGAGCAGGAAAAAGATGGTTATCACTGCGCACGCGTCTTGTTGCAGGACCTGGGCGATCTGCCGTCGCTTCGGCAACTTTGCCAGGAATATGATGTGGCCATGGTGCTGGAGGGCACCGCAACGGCGGACACCATTATTGGCCGATCCTGCCTGATTGTCAGCGCCGGTGTGCGGCTTAGTGGTACCGAGGCACTGGGCGAACACGCTTGCCTGGCTTTGCCGGGTACATCGGTCGCGCATATGCAGGCGCTGGGTTACGAACAGTTCTCACAGGTGCCGCCTGAACTCACACTGGCACAATGGCTGGCCATGCCGCAGTGGCATGACTGCCGGCCTGGCTGCACGGCCAATTCCGGGCTGGAGCGGGTGCACGCCCTGTTTGCTGATGGCCAGACTGCCGTGCTGGGCGGTTTCGGTGTCAATGATGAGTCGCCACTGCGCCTGCCTGCGCTGCAACGGCTGATTCCGGCCCTGTTCGAGCAACTGTCCGAACCCGATATTGTCCGCTGTGCTGCCATGCCGCGCTGGCCACTGGCCTACCGGCTGGATGCGCTCAAGCCCCGTCTGGGCGATATCAATCTGGCTCAATTATTTCTGGGACATGGCGGAACCCTTATCTGGTGTCAGGAACTGGTGCTCCGTCGTCTGCGTCACCCTAACATTGTGACCGATACTGTGCTCAGCGAGGCTGATCACGAATTTGTTACTGGCGTACATCATCATCTGGAAGGCAATATCAAGGCTCTGTTTGATCCAGGCGGGGTGTTTGTCTATCCGGATGAGTGGCCCGCCGCGCGTTAGTCGTGTCAGGCGGTGGTCGGCGCAGGTGGCGTCAGGTTGGATGCATACCTCAATAGCCGTAGCAATAGGGGATAAAACCTGTATCGGATTTACCGGATGCATTCCCGGATGAATTTTCGTATGATAGCTGTCAGACTTTGTTCAATTTAGTTGACAGCGCAATGGCGTACAGGTTGCGCTGCGCACGCCATCTAAAACGTCACCTTTCTCAGGAAGCAGAATGGAGCAACAATTCCCTGGCAACAATCCGCCCCTGGCGGGCATGACCCATGCGGTCACTGCTCCCCTGACGGCGTTGGTGCTGACCGGGGGCGGGGCGCGGGCAGCCTATCAGGTTGGGGCACTGCAGGCGATTCTGGCCATTCTGGATCCCAACAAATCTCCGCGTTTCGAAAACCCGTTTCCCATTGTATGCGGTTCCTCGGCGGGGGCCATTAATGCTACCGCCTATGCCTGCCGTGCGGCCCATCCACATGCAGCGCTCAGGCGGCTTCAAAAAATCTGGCGTGGCCTGCATACGGGTAATGTCTATCGTTCCGATCCGGTAGGGGTGTTCGGAAACGGCTTGCGCTGGCTGGGTATGCTGACTTTCGGCTGGGCGCTGCAGGGACTGCGTGATAATGCCCCCAAGTCGCTGCTGGATAATCGTCCGCTGGCCAAATTGCTGTGCGGCAGTATTGATTTTCCCAATTTGCAACACAATTTGCGCAAAGGTCACTTGCATGGGCTGGCCATTACGGCGTCCAGCTATACCAGTGGCAATCATCTGACGTTCTATCAGTCCAGCGGCCCGCTGGATGCCTGGAAGGGGCGTCAGCGTTATGCAATTGAAGAGGCCATTACGCTGGACCATCTGATGGCATCCAGCGCGATCCCTTTTGTGTTTCCTGCAGCGCGTCTGTCACTGGGAAAAAAATGGGAGTGGTGCGGCGATGGGTCCATGCGCCAGCTTGCGCCCATCAGCCCGGCGATTCATCTGGGGGCAGACCGGGTGCTGGTTATCAGTACCAGTGCACATGGAGACGATGCGGAACAGGTCGATTCGATGCATCAAAGTGACCAATATCCTACACTGGCGCAAATTGGCGGTCATGCCTTGTCAGACATCTTTATTGATGGTCTTTCCATTGATCTGGAACGCATTACTCGTATTAATACGCTGCTCGAATCTGTACCTCCTGGTGTACAGTTAAACACAGGTGTGAAAAAAATCGATGTTTTAACGATAAGTCCAAGTAAATCTATTGACGAAATCGCCCTGAAGCATTTAAATTTCATGCCTAAGTCGGTTCGGGCCTTTTTGCGGGTCTTGGGGGTTTCCGGACGACCAGGAAAAGAGTCAGGCGGTCTGCTTGCTTCGTTTCTGCTTTTTGAGTCCGCCTATACGGGCGAACTGATTGAACTGGCCTTTAACGATGTGATGACACGTCAGGAAGAAATCAAAGCGTTTTTTTATGGAGAGGTCAATGAATAAAAAAACAGGTACCCCACTAAAAGCTGTCCTGGAAACGGGTGGCGCCATAAAAGAAAAAACGATTGGTCTTGAAGAGCTCAAAGCGTATGCTGAAAAAGCAGGTCTGGCCTATTTCGAGGCGGACTGCGACAAGGCACGCAGTTGCTCGGCCGTGCTGCGCGCCATTGCCAAGGCGGTAGATTATCCGGTATTTTTTGGCAGCAATATGGATGCTCTGCTCGACTGTCTGGGCGAAACGCTGCTGGAACAGAAGGGCGGGATGATGCTCGCGTTACGTCGTCTGCATTCCGAAGACGATTCACTGGTTGAACATATCGACGCGCTCAAGGGCGTGCTGAACGATACCGTGGAATATGGTGAGGATAACGGTCGCGTCTTTTCTTTCGTGGTGGAGCATGCCGGCAAGCATGATGCGCCCGAGCCAGGCCATGCCCCCAGGCCTTACGCAGAAAGCGATTGAGATTGATCTAGGTTGATTGATCTAGGTTGATTGATACAGGTTGATTGATACAGGTCATTAACGGGGCGCGGCCGTATTGCAGCGCCGGAGCCGGCAGTGTTGATCACCACAAGTTTTGTGGTTCGCTGCCTGATCACATAAACGGAAGGATATCTATGCTATCTGATTACTTATGGAATCTGCAGGCAAAGATCGGTAGTGAACTGATTCAGGTTCCTTTGGTGGCTGCCGTTATTCTGAACGCGAATGATCAAATTCTGTTGCAGGAAAACGATGGCACTCAGGGCTGGAGTCTGCCCGCAGGCGTCATTGAAGTGGCAGAAACACCGCAGGAAGCGCTGGCCAGGCAAGTGCAGCAGAACACCGGGCTGGAACTGCTTTCGACGCAGCTTCTGGATGTCTTTGGTGGCAAGGCATTCCGTTATATTCACCCGAATGGCAATGTGGTGGAATACACCGTCATCGTGTTCAACTGTGTGACCGAAGGCCAGCCGAATGCGCGAGTCGTGCAGCGGCATAAATTGCGTTATTTTGCACGATCGCAAATGCCAACGCTTGCCCTGCCGTATCCCAAAGACGTGCTGTTTCGCCACAGCCGCGAGCGTGCGTCGATCTGAATGACGGGCTGACGCTTGCGGGCACCACAGTCAGTCTTTTACAACCAGCCAAGCGTCGCAATGGCGGCCGCTGTCATGGCAAGGCCCGCCGTTTCCGTTCTTAAAATGCGTGCACCGAAAGTAACGGCCTCGATACCAGCAGCCTGAACTTTGCGTAATTCCTGTGGTGACCATCCGCCTTCCGGGCCGATCAGCAGGCGAAATGAGAGCGGCGTGGGTGCGATGGTGTCTGACGTTAATGCATCGGCAGGCCCCGGCTGACTGGTTTGTTGCAGCGTTGCGAGAGCCTGCAAGAGCGAGCGCTCACCTTCCGGATGGCACAGATATCCTAATGAGGCACTGGCCTGTTGCAGATAGGCGTTCAGTGTCTGGAGCGGGTGAACCTGCACAATACGGTTGCGGCCGGACTGTTCGCTTGCCGACTCTGCAATGCGTTGCCAGTGCAACTGACGTTTTTCCAGCCGGTTGCCCGATAGTTGCACAATACTGCGTTCGGCCGTGATCGGGAACACATCGGAGACGCCCAGCTCGGCTGCCTTTTCGATGACCCAGTCCATTTTGTCGCCCGACGGCAATCCCTGCACCAGGCCAATGCGGCCCGGCAGTTCGGTACGGGTGTGCTGTTGTGGACCAAGGTCGGCCATGGCTCGCCCCTGTTCAAAGCGCAGCAGTGCGGGATACTGTGTGCCGTCGCCATTGAACAGCACAATCGCATCGCCCTCACGCAGTCGCAGAGCACGGGAAGCATGATGTGCAGCGGCATCGGGTAGCGCGACGCGAGTGTGCGCAAGTAGCGGTATCGGGCAGTAGAAACGGGGCAAGGTATGCATGGCTAAATTTTACTTTATTTAGCCAGAGCGTCACGGACAAAACAACGAGTGTTAAAATCGCTCGCTAATCGTATCTAAACCGTGATTTCTACAGGATCCGCATGACCACCACGGCAGCCACATCGAATTCCCACCTTTCCAATGCAATCCGCGCGCTGGCAATGGATGCCGTGCAGCAGGCCAATTCCGGCCATCCAGGGGCTCCCATGGGTATGGCCGAGATCGCTGAAGCGCTGTGGACGCGTCATCTGCGTCACAATCCTGCCGATCCGGCCTGGGCAGATCGGGACCGTTTTGTACTGTCCAATGGTCATGGTTCCATGCTGCTTTACGCCTTGCTGCATTTAACCGGCTATGATTTGCCTATTGAAGAACTGCGTCAGTTCCGTCAATTGCACTCCAAAACACCGGGACACCCCGAGGTGGGCATCACCGCAGGTGTTGAAACCACAACAGGTCCGCTGGGGCAGGGGTTGTCAAATGCAGTTGGCTTTGCATTGGCAGAAGAATTACTGGCCGCAGAATTTAATAAACCCGAACACAAAATTGTTGACCATTACACCTATGCCTTCGTCGGCGATGGCTGTCTGATGGAAGGCATTTCCCACGAAGTATGTTCGCTGGCCGGCACGCTGAAACTGTCCAAGCTCATCGTTCTGTATGATGATAACGGTATCTCTATTGATGGCAAGGTGGATGCCTGGTTTGCCGACGATACCGGCAAGCGTTTTGAAGGTTATGGCTGGAATGTCATTCGCGGCGTAGATGGCCACGATGTGGTGGCCGTTGATCATGCCATCGCCAAAGCCAAACAGCAGGCGCAGCGTGGCTCATCCGGTCCCACAATCATTATCTGTAAAACCACGATCGGTAAGGGCGCACCTAATTTGCAGGGCAGCGACAAGGTTCATGGTGCACCGCTGGGTGCCGCAGAAATCGCCGCTACGCGCGAAGCGATCGGCTGGACGCTGCCGCCTTTTGACATTTCTGAAGAAGTGTATGCTGGCTGGAACCAGCGTGAGCGCGGCGATCAGATTCAGCGTGACTGGAAAAAACAGTTTGCGCTCTACAGCATAGACTATCCACAGGAAGCACAGGAATTTACGCGCCGCATGAGCGGGCAGTTGCCTGAAGATTTCGCCGAAAAATTTGCGGCATTCCTGCAGCAAACCGTCAGCAAGGCAGAAACGGTTGCATCGCGCAAGGCATCGCAGTTCGCCATTGCTGCGCTGGTTGACATACTGCCTGAAATGCTGGGTGGCTCAGCAGACCTGACCGGCTCGGTCTTCACCGACTGGAAAGGCGCAGGCGCCGTACGTGCCGGTACAGACGGCCATTTGCGCTTCGGTCGCCATATTAATTATGGCGTGCGCGAATTTGGTATGGCTGCCATTATGAACGGCGTTGCCCTGCATGGCGGCTACCTGCCATTTGGCGGCACATTCCTGACCTTTTCCGATTACTCTCGTAACGCAATCCGTATGGCCGCACTCATGAAACAGCGGGTTGTCCATATCTTCACGCACGATTCCATTGGCCTGGGCGAAGACGGTCCCACGCACCAGTCGGTTGAGCATGCAGCCAGCTTACGCCTGATCCCCAATCTTGATGTCTGGCGTCCGTGCGATACGACCGAAACGGCGATTGCCTGGAAATCAGCCGTAACACGCCCGGCCAGCGTTGGCATGCAGGTACAACAGGGAGGCCCCAGTGCCTTGCTGTTATCACGCCAGAATCTGCCTTTTGTTGAACGCGACAGCGCGACCATCGAACAAATAGAAAAAGGTGGTTACGTCTTGCGTGACGTTCAGGGCGCACAAGCCGTTATCATTGCTACCGGTTCTGAAGTTGGTCTGGCGCTCGAAGCCCAGGCACTACTGGCGCAGGAAAATATTGCTGTTCGTGTCGTATCCATGCCAAGCACGTCCGTATTTGATCGCCAAAGCGCTGAATGGCGCGACAGTGTGATCCCGCCGACCTTGCCCGCTGTCTCTGTCGAGGCAGGGGTTACGTCGGGCTGGTACAAATATATCGGCCGTAATGGCGCTGCAGTAGGTCTGGATACCTACGGCGAATCGGCCCCTGCCGGCGTGCTGTTCAAGCATTTCGGGTTTACCGCGGAGAACGTGGCGAACAGGGTTAAACAGGTTTTATAAAAAAGGAGATGGTAATGACCATTCGTGTTGCAATTAACGGCTACGGCCGCATCGGTCGTAATGTACTGCGTGCTCACTATGAAGGTGGCAAAAAGCATGATATTGAAATCGTCGCAATCAATGATCTCGGCGATCCCAAGACTAATGCTCACCTGACCCAATATGACACGGCACATGGCCGCTTCCCCGGGACTGTCACTGTCGACGGCGAATACATGGTTGTCAATGGCGACAAAATCCGCGTTCTTGCTAATCGCAATCCGGCAGAACTGCCATGGGGCGAACTGAACGTTGATGTTGTTATGGAATGCACAGGCTTTTTCACCAGCAAAGAAAAAGCCAGCGCACACCTGAAGGGCGGCGCCAAGAAAGTCATCATTTCTGCTCCTGGTGGCAAAGATGTGGACGCGACCGTTGTTTATGGCGTAAACCATCTGTCACTGAAAGCCTCTGACACAGTCATCTCCAATGCTTCATGCACCACCAACTGCCTGGCTCCGCTGGTGCAGCCGCTGCACGAAGCGCTGGGCGTGGAAACCGGCCTGATGACAACCGTGCATGCCTATACCAATGACCAGGTATTGACTGACGTTTATCACGAAGACCTGCGTCGTGCCCGTTCTGCCACCATGAGCATGATTCCTACCAAAACCGGCGCTGCTGCAGCGGTAGGTCTGGTATTGCCTGAACTGAACGGTAAGCTGGACGGCTACGCCATTCGTGTGCCAACAATTAATGTTTCCATGGTTGACCTGTCGTTCATCGCCAAACGTGAAACGACTGTGGAAGAAGTCAACAGCATCCTGAAAAAAGCCTCTGAAGGCGCATTGAAAGGAATTCTGGATTACAACGAAGCGCCTCTGGTCTCTGTAGACTTCAATCACAATCCTGCCTCCAGCAGCTTTGATGCGACGCTGACCAAAGTGTCCGGCAAACTGGTCAAAGTGTCTTCCTGGTATGACAACGAATGGGGTTTCTCCAATCGCATGCTCGATACCACGGTAGCCCTGATGTCTGCCAAGTAATCAAGTGGGTGTCTGTTAAGGACATTACAAACGGCATTGCTCGCTGCGGCGGGCAGTGCCGTTTTTCACAATAACACCGAGGAGTGACAATAATGGCGAATGTACAAACGCTTTCCGCCCTGGCAAAGAACGGCCAGCTCAAAGACAAACGTGTTTTCATCCGATCCGATCTGAACGTGCCGCTGGCCGAAGACGGCAGCATTACTGAAGACACCCGTATCCGTGCATCCGTGCCGGCTATCCAGATGGCGCTGGACGCAGGCGCCGCCGTCATGGTGACATCCCATCTGGGTCGCCCGACAGAAGGCACATTGACCCCTCAGGATTCGCTTGCACCGGTGGCCCGGCGTTTGAGCGAATTACTGGGCAAACCTGTGCAATTGCTGCAGGACTGGGTCGAAGGGGTGGTCGTAGAACCTGGTCAGGTCGTCCTTCTGGAAAATTGCCGCGTGAATAAAGGCGAGAAGAAAAACGACGAAGCGCTGGCTCGTAAACTGGCTGCGCTTTGCGATGTGTACGCCAACGATGCATTTGGCACGGCTCACCGCGCCGAGGCCACCACGCATGGTATTGCCAAATTTGCCCCCATTGCCTGCGCCGGCCCCTTGCTGGAAGCCGAGCTCGAAGCGCTGGGCAAGGCACTGGAGAGCCCGAAGCGTCCGCTGGTGGCCATTGTGGGTGGCTCCAAAGTGTCCACCAAGCTGTCCATTTTGCAGTCGCTGGCTGATAAGGTTGACCAACTGGTTGTGGGTGGTGGTATTGCCAACACCTTTATGCTGGCCAGCGGCAAGACAATCGGCAAATCACTGGCTGAGCCCGATCAGGTCGATCAGGCTAAAGTGGTCATTGACAAAATGGCCAAACGCGGCGCCAGCGTACCCATTCCGACTGACGTGGTTTGCGGCAAGGAATTTTCTGCACAAGCTAAAGGCGAGACCAAATCAGCTGACGCTGTTGCCGATGACGATATGATTTTTGACATCGGACCGGACAGCGCCGGTGAGCTGGCAGATATTCTGAAAAATGCCGGTACGATCGTATGGAATGGTCCGGTAGGCGTGTTCGAATTTGACGCCTTTGCCAACGGCACCCAAAAGGTTGCCGAAGCCATTGCCGCTTCTGACGGCTTTTCCATTGCCGGCGGCGGCGATACCCTGGCTGCTATTTCCAAGTTTGGCATTACCGATCAGGTAGGCTATATCTCTACCGGTGGTGGCGCTTTCCTGGAGTTTCTTGAAGGTAAAGTATTGCCCGCAGTCGAGATACTCGAGCAACGCAATAAGGCATAAGCCGGTGGCGGCATCTGCCCGTTGCAGATGCCGCATGCCAATGTGATAAAAAGTGACCGTTCCTTCCGGTCGCTTTTTTTGTGCGCGCTGCATCAGCCCGTCTTTTGCGGCGCGCACAATCACAATGGTTATTAACCAGATTGACGCCATGACTGCGGGGCGACGGGTTTGCCCGCATGCATGATGTCCGATCTGGTGTTATTCTGCGTCTGTTGCGCCACCACAAAAACGATTTCAGGCAAATGCGATGCAGGACAGAGTTCTGTTATGATTCCGGCAGCCACCGGCTCGGCGTGTGGCTCAGATTATTTATGGGAAGGCGGTACCTATGAAATGCACACTTCTTGCCGGAGCCGGACTGGTTCTGGCCGGCGTCTTTGGCTCAGCAAATGCGGCTGATATCGCTTCAGTCTCGCCTACGGGCACGCAAAGCAAGGTTTCGGCCGTCGATATTGTGTTCAGCACCAACGTCATTCCGCTGGGGCGCAATGATTTGCCGCCGCCGGCCTCGGTCAGTTGCAAGGGGAGCCAGATAAAGGGGCATGGCAAATGGTCCGATGGCGCACATTGGTCCTATGAGTTTGAAGAAGTACTGCCGGCAGGTGTGCAGTGCACGATCACCCCGGATACGACCTTCCGCGATACCGCCGGGCAGGCGGTGAAGGGCAAGAAACAATATCAATTTGACACCGGCCGGCTGGCCGTCGAATCTGTCGGTCCGTCAAGTTTAATCAGTGAAGACCAGGCTTTTACGGTCCGGTTTAATTTACCTGTGCAGCCAGACAGCCTGCAGGCAAACGCCAGCTGCGTGGTGCAGGGATTGGGTGAACAGATTCCGGTCAAGGTCCTGTCCGAGCAGGAGAAGAAGACGATTATCAGCGAGGCCCGGCCTTATCTGGAAGACGACGCAGATAAGATTGCCTTTGTTCAGTGCGCGCGGCGACTGCCAGCGGAAGCACAGGGCCGGCTGGTGATCGGCCAGGAGGTGAGCAGTCTGGGTGGCGTGACCATGCGTAAACCGTATGAGTCGGAATTTGAGGTGCGCAGGGATTTTTCTGCCGGCTTTTCATGCTCGCGCGAAAATCAGAATGCCGATTGCTCGCCCGCCAGGCCCGTCTATCTGACCCTCAGCGAGTCTATTAACCGGGAGGACATGCAGGGCATTACGCTGGTCGGCGCCACGGGTAAACCGTATCCGGCAGAAATCGACGAGAACGACACCACACTAGGCAGCGTGAAGTTCCCCGGCCCGTTCGCCGAGAAGGAGACGCTGACGCTTACGGTGCCTGCCGGCCTGAAAGATGACTCGGGACGTGCGCTGAGCAACGCAGGCCAGTTCCCCATGAAGGTACGCATGGCGTCCTATTCTCCCATGCTCAAATTCGCTTCGTCCACTTTCGGTATTATTGAGCGCAAGGCAGATGCCGTTGACGGCAAGGCGCCATGGCATGTGCCGCTGACCGTTCGCTATATAGAGAACCAGCTGGCGATCAGGGATCAGAGCCTGTCACCGGGCACCATCAGCGATTACGTTCCCCAGGAAGATGCCGATGTGCTTAAGGCCTTTGCACGTGTACGACGCCTGGATGAAACCTCGATGACGGCAAGGAATATTCGCGCCGTGATGAACGATCAGCCTGCCAGCTATACGGAAAACAATCCGGTCTATATAGACACGCGATCAGTTTCCATGCTGGCCGAAAACCCGAATGCGACTACCATTACGCTGCCGGGTGTAAAAACAGCGGCCAGACATCGCGATTTTGAAGTGCTGGGCGTACCATTGCAGGAGCCGGGCTTTCATGTGCTGGAAGCCAGGTCCGCCAGCCTGGGACAGGCCCTGCTGGCCAACAAAAATCCGATGTATGTGCGCAGCTCGGTACTGGTTACCAATATGGCCGTACATGTTAAAAAGGGCCGGGATGACCTTCTGGTGTGGGTAACCACGCTGGATGACGCCAAACCGGTGGCCAATGCACAGGTGAATGTTCTGGATTGCAGCGGTAAAACCCTGGTTTCCGGTCAGACCGGTAATGATGGCATCTGGCATTATCGCAAAGCGGTCAAGGGCGAAGATTATTGTAATGCGACCCAGTTGTCCGGCCTTTTCGTATCGGCGCGTATCGGGGCTGATCACCCTCAGGGCGCAGGCCTGGGCGATTATTCGTTTGCCTTTACATCCTGGGACAATGGCATTGAGTCCTGGCGCTTCAATGTGCCCACCGACAGTTCACCTCAGCCAACGGTTCGCGCTCACACCATCATGGACCGCAGTTTGTTCCGAGCGGGTGAAACGGCGTCTATGAAGCATCTGTTGCGCACACTGACCCGTGATGGTTTTGCGCAGCCGGACGCCACTTCGCTGCCAACCGAAGTGAGTATTGAGCTGGTCGGCGGGGAGGATCAATATAAATTCCCCCTGAAATGGCAAAAAACGGCAGGCGGTGGCTTGTTCAGCACATCCGAATGGAAAATTCCGGAAGATATCAAGCGCGGCCAATACCGCATCGTGCTGGGTCCTGATGAACAGTCCTACGAAACCGGTGAGTTTCGTGTCGAAGACTTCAAGCTGCCTTTGCTGGCAGGGCAGATATCGGTCACCGATCCGGCAGGCGATAAGGGACCGCTGATTGCGCCCCAGGCAGTGCGTCTGGACATGCAAATGCACTATTTGTCCGGCGGTGGCGCCGGGCGCCTGCCGGTGGACATTTCTGCCCTGTCACGCGAGCGCTCCGTAGCCTTTCGCGACTACGACGATTATTCGTTTAACCCACCGCAAGCGCTCTCGACCGACACTGCTGCTGAGGATGACGAAGTCGCAGACGACAGCGAGACCAGCCGCATTATTGTTAACAAGCAGAAAATGACGCTTGATGCGCAGGGTCACGGCACCCTGGCGGTAGACGCACTGCCCGCGTCTGATAGCGCACGTAATATTACGTTCGAAGGCAGCTTCATGGACCCTAACGGCCAGGTGCAGACCCTGAGTCGTACCGTGGCCGTGTGGCCCGCCGCGTATCTGGCCGGCATTCGAACGGGTTATATGGTGGAGCAGGAAAAAGCGGCGGCGATATCGGTGGTTGCGGTGGATACGCAGGGCAAGCCGGCGGCGTCGGTGCCGGTCAGCGTACGTGCCGTCAGCTATACCTATCAGACCGTCCGCAAGCGCCTGGTGGGTGGCTTTTACAGCTATGACTCGCATCGCGTCGCCAAGGATCTGGGTACGATATGCACCGGTACCAGTGGGGCCGACGGCAAATTTGCCTGCGATATCAGCCTGAAAGATCAGGGGCGGATCAGCCTGATTGCCGAGGTAACCGATAGTGCCGGTCGGCGTGCCCAGGCCGAATCCAGTGTCTATGTGGTGGGCGCAGGTGAGATGTGGTTCTCCGGCGAAAACAATGACCGCATCGATATTATTTCCGACAAAAAAGAATATCAGCCCGGCGAGACGGCGCAATTTCAGGTCCGTATGCCGTTTCGTCAGGCCAACGCACTGGTTGCCATCGAGCGCGAAGGGGTGCTGGAAACCCGCCAGGTAGCGCTGTCGGGCACTAATCCTTCGTTCAGCATTCAGATCAAACCGCAATGGGGTCCGAACGTGTACGTTTCCGTCCTGGCCTTGCGTGGCCGGGTCCGCGATTCGGCACAAAATCCGGATCTCACGTGGGGTGAAGCAGGTGCTGCGTTGCCCACTGCCTTGATCGATCTGGCCAAACCGGCCTATCGCTTTGGGCTGGCGGCCATTCGTGTGCGCAGCGATAACAATGCGCTGAAGATCAGCATTGCGACAGACAAGCCGCGTTACCAGATCCGCGATCAGGCTACGGCTACGATCCGTGGTACGCTGCCCGATGGCAGTCCCGCAGCCAATGCCAGTGTCGCATTGGCGGTGGTGGATGAAGCCTTGCTGGAGCTGGCGCCTAATGACAGTTGGGATATTGTTAAAGCCATGATGGGCGAGCGCTCCTATGGTGTGGAAACTTCCACTGCCCAGATGGAAGTGGTGGGGCGACGTCACTATGGCCGCAAGGCCCTGCCGCCCGGCGGTGGTGGTGGCAACGGCGGCGCGCCCACGCGCGAGCTGCTTGATAGCCTGGTGTTCTGGAAACCCGATATCGTGCTGGACGCAAGTGGTCAGGCCACGATTCCGCTGGGCCTGAATGATGCCATTTCCGGTTTCCGGCTGGCGGCCGTTGCCGAACTGGGTGCAGACCGGTTTGGCCAGGGCAGTGCCCATATTGTCACCACGCAGGATCTGCAGGTGATTTCCGGCTTGCCGCTGGTTGCCCGCAGTGATGACCATTACACTGCGGCGGCCACGCTGCGCAATGCGACCGATAGAGCAATGACGGTACAGGTGAGCGCGCGCCTGAGTGGTCCGGCGCTGGCGCCGCTGACACTGAAGGCGCACACCGTTTCCATTCCCGCACAATCATCACAGCGCGTCACCTGGGATATGGACATGCGCAGCCTGCCGCCGGCGACGTCTTCGCAGACCCTCAAATGGCGTTTTGATGCCAGAGAGCAGGATGCCAATACTGGTAGCTCGCCGACGCAAGTGGCTGCCATGGATAGCGTTGAAGTCTCACAACTGTTGATCCCGACCGTGCCTGTCACAGTGCGCCAGGCAACACTGCAGTCGGTTCAGGCAAAAGAACCCATACAAGGGTTGCCGATACAGCCACCGGCAGGTTCGGTGAGCGGAGCCGATGGTCGGCCGCTGGGTGGCGTACAGGTGCAATTGTCCACCTCTTTGGCAAAAGGGCTGGAGCCGGTGCGGCGCTGGTTTACCGAATACCAGTACACCTGCCTGGAGCAACTGTCTTCCATTGCTATCGGCATTGACAATCCGCAGCGCTGGTCGGCGCTGATGAACCGCTTGCCGGTCTACATGGACGGTAACGGGCTGGTGGCGTATTTCCCGGGACTGAAAGGCGATGAGGTGCTGACCGCGCATTTGCTTGCCGTTTCCCATGAGGCCAGCCGCGGCGGCCAGCCTTATACGATTCCCAAAGCGTATCGCGAACGGATGCTGGAGGGCCTGATGGCCTACGTGACCGGCAAAATCAGCGCAACGGGCTGGCAGCCCAAAAAGGATAATAGCGAGCGCCGGCTGATGGTGCTCGAAGCGTTGTCCCGGGTTGGTATGGTTACGCCGAGTCTGCTGTCCACCATTGAGTTTGATCGGGAACGGATGAGTACGGCTGCGCTGGTAGACTGGCTCAGCATTGTATCTCGCGTTAAAAACCTGCCGGATCAGGCCGAAACCCTGGCGTCGCTGCGCTCGGGCCTGCTGGCACGCATGAGTCGTCAAGGCACCAGCCTGGTGTTTGCAGACGATACTAACGCCTATCCGTGGTGGATGATGAGCAGTCGTTCTACCGTAACGGCCAAACTACTTGTTACGGTCATGAACAACAAGGCCTGGCAGAAAGATATCCCGGTCTTGCTGACGGGTCTGCTGAGTCAGCAACAGCGCGGCACCTGGGGCACGACGACGGCTAATGTGTGGGGCACCCTGGCCGTGCGCGCATTCAGCGCAAGCTTTGAAAAAACGCCGGTCAAGGGCACGCTGTCCATGTCGCTGCAATCTGCCGGTGCCGCGGCAGCTTCCGCAGACCAGCAATGGGAAGGGCTGCAACCTACACAAAAAATCCTGGCACCGTGGAAAAACAGTGAGCCTCAGCAGTTGTCGCTGTCGCTGCAGGGCACCGGGCGGGTCTGGGCCTCTGTGGCGGCTCAGGCGGCCGTGCCCGTTACCAAGCCAGTCTACGCAGGCTATACCATCAGCCGCAGCATCATACCGGTATCACAGGCGGTTAGCGGCCAATGGTCTGTAGGCGACATCTATCGCGTGCATCTGGACATCTCTGCCAAAGCTACGATGACCTGGGTGGTGCTCAGTGACCCGATACCCACGGGCGCGACGATTCTGGGCGGTGGCCTGGGTCGGGATTCGGCCGTGGCGACCGAGGGAGAAAAAACGGACCAGAAGGGGTGGCCGCCAAGCTTTGCTGAACGCAAAAGCGAACTGTACCGTGCTTACTACGCGTGGTTGCCGGCAGGCAAGACCTCGCTGGAATACACCGTGCGGCTCAACACACCCGGCAGCTATAGCTTGCCCGCAACCCGGGTAGAGGCCATGTATGCGCCGCAGGTCTACGGTGAATTGCCTAATACGGAAGGGTTTACGATAGTTGAGTCCGCTGGCGAAGCACCAGTCGAATCAGCCCAGCAGGCCGCGGCCGCACAGGGGAGCGGTAATGCGGGCATAGCAGCGCCATGATTGCGAAGCCGGCCGTAGAGCCAGCTGCAGAGGCGGCCGAACGTCGGCGCCGCTGCATCAAAAGGGTGGGCCTGGGTCTGACCGCGCTGTCGGTGGTGGTCGTTGCCGGGCTGGCGGTTTCGATCGCCCGCCTGCCGGTGCCTGCGTACGAGCAAGTGCGTAGTGAGTACCGCTCGTCGTATCTCACCCTGCTTGATCGTGATGGGGGGGTGCTGGAACGGGTCCGTAATGACTATCATGAGCGGCGCGACAACTGGACCCCGCTGAGCGAGATCTCGATTGCGCTGGTGAACGCAGTGCTGCAGTCTGAAGACCGGCGCTTTTACAGCCATGGCGGCGTGGATATACTTGCCCTGGGCGGGGCAGTGCGCGATCGGCTTACCCGCAACAGTATGCGTGGCAGTTCAACCATCACCATGCAGCTGGCGGGTATGCTGGACGCTGACGATGGGCGTAATGGCCGGCGTACGATGACGCAAAAAGCCAGGCAGATGATGCAGGCACTGGCCATGGAGTTGCATTGGAGCAAACCGCAAATCCTTGAAGCCTATCTCAATCTAGTGCCCTGGCGCGGCGAATTGTCAGGGGTAAGTGCGGCGGCCCGCAGTCTTTTCGGTAAGTATCCCGTCGGCCTGGATAGTCGTGAAGCGGCGATCCTTGCGGCCATGCTGCGTGCTCCAAATGCTACACCAGAGGTGATTGCACGCCGGGCTTGCGGGATTTTGAAGGCGCAATCACAAGCGCAATATTGTGAACATCTGGAAAGTATCACTGAATATCAATTGAGCAATACGGGCAGTGCGCTGCAGGACGATCCTTTTACCGCGTCCCATTTTGCAAGACGCCGGCTGGCATTGGGCATGCCGCAGCAGGCGAATCTGACCACGACCATTGATGGCACGCTACAGCGTACGGCGCAAGCGATTGTCAATCGGGTGGTATATGAGATTCGCCGCAGTCATGCCAACGACGCAGCCGCCGTCGTGCTGGACAATCGTAGCGGTCGTATTTTGGCTTACGTGGGCTCATCCGGCGATCTGGCAACCGCCCGTTACGTGGATAACGCAGTTGCCTTGCGCCAGGCCGGTTCCACGCTTAAGCCGTTCCTGTATGCCCAGGCACTGGAGCAGCGACGCATCACGGCCGCCTCTCTGCTCGATGACAGTGCAGTGAATCTGTCTACCGGCAATGGCCTGTATGTGCCGCAAAACTATGACAAGCAGTTTGGCGGCTGGGTCAGCGCCCGTACGGCGCTTGCTTCATCGCTGAATATACCGGCAGTGCGCCTGTTGGTGATGGTGACGCCTGATGTGTTTCATCAGCGCTTACGTGAACTGGGTTTACCCCTGACGCAATCGGGTGACTACTACGGCTACAGTCTTGCCCTGGGCAGCGCCGATGTGACGTTGCTGTCTTTGACCAATGCGTATCGGGCGCTGGCCAATCAGGGGATGTACAGCGACGTTAATTGGGATGTGGGCGCAGCGCCACCTGCTCGCCGGATCATGAGTGAGGAGAGCGCCTGGCTGATTGGTGATATTCTGTCGGATCGTCAGGCCCGGGCCCGCACCTTTGGCCTGGACAGTGCCTTATCTACGCCTTTCTGGACGGCCGTAAAAACCGGTACCAGCAAGGATATGCGCGATAACTGGACGGTGGGCTGGTCTGACAAATACACCGTGGGCGTCTGGGTGGGCAACAGTACCGGTGCCAGCATGCGGCAGGTGAGCGGTGTGACCGGAGCCGGGCCCGTATGGCATGACATCATGCGGTATTTGCATCGGGATGACAACAGTCGTCAGCCAGCCCGGCCAGCCGGGTTGAGCGAGCGCGCTATTACATTTGAAAATAATCTGGAAGCGGCCCGCAAGGAATATTTTCTGCCGGGCACCGAAATGGCGCGTATCGCGCTGGCTGCATCGGCCCCTGCGCCGGCTTCCGGGCGTATGGTGATTCGCACGCCAACCGACGGCACCATTATTGCGCTTGATCCTGATATCCCGGCGGACAACCAGCGGCTGCAGTTATTGAGCACGACACCGGCGGGTGGCGCACATGCCACTGTGCGCTGGTATATCGACGGACGGTTTCTGAGTGACGCCAATCCCGTTGACTGGTATCCCATACCGGGCAATCACCTGATTGAAGCGCGTGACGGCAAAGGCCAGACGCAGGACCGCGTGCGCGTCAATATACGCGGTGCGCAGTTGCGACAGCATCTGGGGCAACAGCCGTAATCAGTCTACACGATGTCTGGCGGACACAGGTCTTGCGATCTGTAGCATAATTGAGAAAACCATCCAATCTAGTGGTGCTTCATGCAAACCAATACAAGCCATTCACAACTGAAAGTAGGCGTCGGTCAGTTCGCCGCCGTCAACGAGATCGAACCCAATAAAAAACATATCCATACCCTGGTTACTCAGGCGGCAGAGCAGGGTGTGCAACTGCTGGTGCTGCCCGAGGCGTCCATGTGTTCTTTCGGCTCGCCGTTGCCGCAATTGCGCGAGACTGCCGGTAATAACTCACCGGCCTTTATTCAGTACATGCAGAATCTGGCGCGCGACCACAATATGCATATTGTTGTTGGCGTGCTAAGTCTGGCCGATCAGCCTGGCGATGAGAGAGTAACCAATCAACTGTTGGTCCTTGGTAACACCGGTAATGTGGTGCTGCGTTATACCAAAATGCATGTTTATGACGCTTTTAATTTCAAAGAATCGGACAAAGTGCGGCCTGGCAGTTTTACCGAAGAAAACGCTGAGCTGGGGCTGTTCGATATCCAGGGGTTTCGCGTTGGCCTGATCAATTGCTATGATCTGCGTTTTCCGGAGCTGGCTCGGGCGCTGATAGACCAGGGGGCCGATGTGCTGTCGGTGAGTGCGGCCTGGCTGGCCGGGCCGTTAAAGGAAAATCACTGGGAAATTTTATTGCGTGCTCGCGCCATTGAAAATACCAGCTATGTACTGGCCTCGGGGCAGACCGCACCGCGCAATTGCGGTCTGAGCATGATTGTAGACCCGCTGGGTATGGTGCTGGGAACGGCGACCAACGACCCGGGACTAGTGGTGCACACCCTGTCATCACAACGTATTACGCAAGTGCGCGAGTTGCTGCCATGTCTGCAGAATCGTCGCTATCAGGTATCAGGATTGAAATGAACACAACTGTAATAGAAAGATCTCATCCGGACGAACTCATTGTTGGGCTGGTCTCTGTCTCCGACAGGGCGACATCCGGCGTCTATGAGGACAAAGGAATTCCTTCGCTCCATGCCTGGCTGGAGCGTACCCTGCAATCGCCGTTTCGCACCTGCGACAGGCTGATTGCGGACGATCAGCAAACCATTGCCGATACATTGATTGAACTGGTGGACCAGCAGGGTTGTGATCTGGTGCTCACCACCGGGGGGACCGGGCCTGCACGGCGCGACGTTACGCCAGAGGCAACGCTGGCGGTCGCGACCAAACAGATGCCCGGTTTCGGCGAACAGATGCGCCAGATCAGTCTGGCTTTTGTGCCGACTGCTATTTTGTCGCGGCAGGTGGCCGTGATTCGCGAAACAGAGCATCATGCGGCGCTGATTATCAATCTGCCGGGGCAGCCTAAAGCCATCCAGGAAACGCTGGAAGGCTTGCGCGATGAACAGGGTAATGTCAAAGTCGCCGGCATTTTTGCTGCCGTACCGTACTGCATCGACCTGATCGGCGGTCCCTATATAGAGACCCGGACCGAGGTTGTCGCCGCTTTCAGACCCAAATCGGCACGGCGCGAACCCAAATTTTGACATCCTCTTCGGGCTAAACCGGGGGGCTTCTCGCGCATTTGGTGACAATTGTGATGTCACAATTGGTAAATTTGGTAAAAAGCCAGGTTCCTGCGCCTTATATGCGGTTTCCCACTTAAAATAGAGCCTATTCAGATACTTTTCAATTTCAGGAGATCGTTACATGGCACTCGTTTCTATGCGCCAATTACTGGATCATGCCGCAGAAAACGGCTATGGTATTCCCGCTTTCAACGTGAACAATCTGGAGCAGGTGCAGGCCATCATGGAAGCGGCCAAGGAAACCAATAGTCCGGTCATCATGCAGGCATCTGCCGGTGCGCGTAAATACGCAGGAGAAGGTTTTCTAAAATACCTGATTCAGGCAGCCGTGGAAAGCTATCCGGAAATTCCGGTAGTGATGCACCAGGATCACGGTCAGTCGCCTGAAATCTGTCAGGGCGCCATCAATCTTGGTTTTTCAAGTGTCATGATGGACGGTTCTCTCATGGCCGATGGCAAAACCATCGCCGAATACGAATACAACGTAGACGTAACCAAGAAAGTGGTTGATCTGGCGCACAAAGTCGGCGTTACTGTCGAAGGCGAACTGGGCTGCCTGGGTTCTCTTGAAACCATGAAAGGCGACAAGGAAGACGGCCACGGCGCAGAAGGCACCATGACCATGGAACAACTGCTGACCGATCCTGAACAGGCTGCAGACTTTGTTCGTCGTACCCAGCTGGATGCACTGGCCATCGCTATCGGTACCAGCCACGGCGCATACAAATTCACGCGCAAGCCTACAGGCGATATTCTGTCTATCAATCGCATCAAGGAAATCCACGCCCGCCTGCCTAACACACACCTGGTGATGCACGGCAGCTCCAGCGTGCCTCAGGAACTGCTGGCAGAAATCCGTGAATTCGGTGGCGACATGAAAGAAACCTATGGCGTACCTGTTGAAGAAATTCAGGAAGCCATCAAATTTGGCGTGCGCAAAGTCAATATCGATACCGATATCCGTCTGGCCATGACAGGCGCTATTCGTCGTTTCCTGGCCGAAAATCCAGGCAAATTCGACCCACGTGAATACAACAAGCCAGCTCGTGAAGCCGCCAAGAAAATTTGCGTGGCACGCTACCAGGAATTCGGCACTGCCGGCAACGCCAGCAAAATCAAGCCGATCCCACTGGACGAAATCGCAGCTGCCTACGCAGCCGGCAAACTGGCTCAGCAAGTTAAGTAAGACAACTGCACCGTCTTTCGGGACGGTTAGTTCGGAAAACCCCGCCACGACAATGCGTTGTGGCGGGGTTTTGCTTGTGGGTTTCCGTAATAGAAAGCGATGCGCTTAGTGTATATACTGCTACTGTATTAATTCTATGTAGTGGCAGTATGATGGTTTTGAATAAATGCACTATGCAAACTGGCGTTCTACAGGAGTTGCATTGTGACTGGAAAAATCATTGAATCATTACGCGGCGAGCTGGCTGAACTACAGGCGGTAGGCGCGATTGGCAAGACGGCCATTGGGGAGTTTGACACCCGTTTCCCGTTGCCAGTCAGACATTTTACGGCGGCACAGATACGAAAGTTGCGCGAATCACTTCATATTAGTCAGCCTGTCTTTGCGCAACATTTACATACCACAGCTTCCACAATACGCAAATGGGAGCAGGGCCATTCCCGTCCGTCCGGGCCCGCATTGAAATTGCTTAACGTCATTGCCGACAAGGGGCTGCAGGCGATACTTTGAGAAAGCTTAGCCCATAACAACCCCCAAAGGTTGAAAACAGATACAACCTTTGGGGTGTCATTCAATGACGTGGGTCATTCATCATATTGAAGCAATCGTCGGGCATACGTTGGGCGATCAGAACGCATACCGGATACCCAGGGACAAGGTGTGATCCGATACCTTCCTGCCGAATCGGCCGTCATAATACAAACCTGCGGAAAGACGCTTGTCGGGGTTGGCCTGTATCCCCAATTCAGTGACGAACGCGTTTCGGGAAAGCGGAGTTCCACGGACGTCGAATGAGTTGCCGCCTGGATACTTCACTGACGCCTTGGGATTAATATCTCCGACGTTGTAATTCCAGCCAATCATGCCGGACAGTTTGATTGCTGTACCTGAGCCACTTTCAATGACATTTGATATTCTTGCGCCCAGGATATTGGATACAACATTAGTCGATTGAGATTTGCCCGATACCTTGCTGGCATCCCCATCTTCATTGAATGCGCGGGTCTTCAGATGTATATATGCGCTGTTGATAAACGGTTCGATGACAACGGCTTTTGCCGCAAATTTGTAGCCAAGCTCGCCATAGACTTGCATGGTGTTAGCACTGTATTTGGCCTTGTTTCCGGACCTGACGTCCACAAAGCCACTGCGTTGGGTGGTTATTGCATGGTGAGCCAGGGAGGCACCGACGCGCAATCCAAAATGTTCGCGTTCTGTGGCAGCATACGCGCCCACTTGATAACCGTCTACTTTGGCTGACGCGCGCTCGCTCTTGAGCGAACTATTGGACAGACCCACCAGGGCCCCGGCTCGCCAGTTGTGGTTCATCACATGATCTACACCAAAGATCACGCCGCCGATATTGCGATCCAGCCCGGCGGCGTTGCCATCCCCCTTGTGTTTTTGCCAGGAACCCAGCACCTTGCCCCACACGTTCGTATTCGTGTCCGTATGCGGCTTGCGCTCCATGCCGGCACGATCATTGGACTGGACAGCCGCGTACCCGGTCCGGCCGAGGGCGGCATCCCGCATGTAGCGCGTGTCGTTGAGCAGTACCTGTTTGAGTGAGGCGTGAATATCGACATTGGACAACTGCTGCAGGTTATTGGCTGCTTCCTGGCGTGAGGCCGACGTGAGTAAGGCATCATACAAGGGGTGGCCAGACGTCAGTGACTCAATGCCTCCGCCAATCTGTTTCTGGTTGTAGGTCTGGCCTGCTGTCCCAAAGCCAAGCTGGCTTCTGCCTAGCGTCAGGCCCACGGTCTGTGGCCAGTAGCGTAAGCCGGCGGCAATAAAGGGCAGGTCAATATCGAGCCGGGCCTGATCGAAAGCGCCGGTCACGCCCGCACCGGCAGTCAGAATCTCATACGGTTTTTGCGTGCTCTGTCTGACCTGTTGCGCCAGTTGTGTTCTGGATAGACGGGCAATACCGACATCAACCACGCCACCATGAATATCCGCGTAGTTTTCAACTTTCAATACGTCATGGTTGCCCTGACCATCGACCTCGATGGCCAGTCGTGAACCCGGCTCGAAGACCGCATTGCCCGCAGCGGCGCCGGTAGCGCCTGAATGCGCGACAGTCAATGTGCCTATGGAATTGCCCGGCGATACAATCCCACCCTGACGGACCTGAATGCCACCGACCCGGCCCGTACCGCTGAGCATCCCGCCACTATAAACAATTGTTTGTGAGATCGTTGAACCGTCGACAGCAAGCCGACCATCATAGACATGGGTGGAACCCGTATAGGTATTGTTGCCGTGCAGACGGAAGGTGCCACCACCCAGCACTGTAACGTCTCCGGAACCGGTAATATTGTCCTTGTAGGCCCATTCATCAGAACGGGCAAAAACCAGCGAGCTGTTATTGATGATGTTGCCGGTCACGCTGCCGGTTCTGCCGCCGATACCGAATTGCAGCACGCCCTCGGTAATTTTTGTGCCGCCGGTATAATGACTGTTACCCGCAAGCGCGAGCAGGCCGGCGCCTTTTTTCTCCAGACCGCCGGGACCGGAAATATCGTTGGTCCAGACATCGGCCACGCATGCATCTTCGGCGCAGGCTTCTGTTTTTTTGCCCGGAATGTTAACCACAAAATTGATATATTCAAATGCGTTTTCCGGGGTGTCTGCTGCGTTGTTCGGCTGTATGCGCGTGAGCTCATGCTCATAGGCCTGCCTGCGAAACGCCGCCTCTTGTGGGGCCAGTTGCTGGTTCTGTGCAAGCAATTGGGCTGCCAGTTGATGATCACCCGCTTTTTCCGCTTCTGCAGCACGTTGGGCATTGTCGATCATTTGCAATTTCAGTTCATACGCCTGTGTAGCGTAATAATCGGCTTTTGCAACGATCGGATTGTATTTGTCTGCAGCCTCTATTTCGTATTGTTTAAGCTTTTCAATATAGTCCCTGCTTAGTGCAAACAAGGTGCGCGGTCCGCCCATGGCGGCCTCCAGGTCCATTGCGCCCCAGCCATACACACGGTCAATGCCGGGCGCGCCAATATCCTGTGCCGTGCTCAGCACAATGTCACGGATCTGCCAGTTCTGAAGATAGGGAAACCGGGACTTTGTGACCGCAAGCCCGGCTGTCAGTGTCGGCGCTGCCATGGACGTACCCATTGCCATCCGGTATATCGGCTGCAGGTTTTTCGGATCCATGACCTCGGCCTCAGGCGAACCGGGTGGTGCTTTACTGGTCACTGCGAGACTCAGGATCCGATATTTGTCCGAAGAAATGTTGCCATTCAGAGGTTCATAAATGTACTTCTGGCCGCTGGCACCGGGGTAATAGTAGTCTACCGGGTAAGGCAGGCTGGGCAGGGCGGTGGCATAGGCCTTATTCGGCTCAGCCAGCATGCCGCCTGCCGCGCCGATGCACCAGTATTTACTGATACCGCAAATGTTTGAATAACTGTTGATATCGTTGGTGCCATTCAGAATGACTGCACTTACAATACCCTTTTCTATTCGGCTCCAGTCGGCATCGGTCAGATCCGTCGCGAGATAATTCAGATAGGGGATGCTATTTATGCCGGTGGCATTTCCGATCCCTCGGAACAATCTGGGGCGCGTGTCGTGTTTGTTGAACGCTGCATTGAATGCAGCATAATAACGATCATTTCCAGCCGAACTCACATTGACGACACCGTTGGCAGAACTGAACTCGATGTGCCCATTGTTGCGATATTGCCGCATGTGGCGAATATCCGGGCCATGTGCGCCGGTTTTGCTGTCGGGAAGGGCTACAGGAAACGCGTAATTGGCAAAGTTGTATCCGTAACTGTGATTGATGAAATCCGCACCCGAGCTGACGATGGTTTGCCCGAGCTTGAACAGAGATTCTCCTGCCTTCAGATACGCTTCGTACAGTCTTGCGAAGTCGCCTGCCACGAAATCGGTGGCGCCGAAAGCGCCGCCGTGCATGCCTTTGCCGTCCTTTCTGGCTGCGATGATGCCCGCGACGTGCATGCCGTGATAGGCAGGCTTTCCTGTGCCCGCATCGAATTTCGGCGTGGTGGCCAAAGGATAGCTGCCAACGGTGCTGAAGCTGATCCCCGCCAATTCAGGATGTGCGATATATAGCGGGCTGTCCAGCTGACCCACCTTTACTCGTTGGCCGGTTGCGCCCGCCGCATAGGCCGCATCGAACTTATGTAAATTGAGTCCCCAGTTTGCATAAAACTCGGGCGTTCTGAAGCTTGCCCGGTCACCGCCAGTGCTGGGCGTAAATAATTGCGGGTTGCTCGTTTGTGCATTGGCGACTGCATCGTGTATCGGTGCAAACGCAGAGCCACCCAATAGAAGGGCAATAAGCGTATGAAAATGAAGTGCTTTATACCGAAATGAATAGTTCATTTTGTCTCCGAATATTGTCTTTAGGCAAAGCCCAACTGCATAACGGTTGGTGCATGACAAAATTAATCACATTATTATTTTGTGTAAACTCGGATGAGGACGAAATGTTTTGCAAAAAGCCCCTCGGGTGACTATCCGGGATGAGCCGTGTCAGCGAGCCCGGCGGCGTGCCCGACGACGATGGGTATTTTTTTCGGTCGGTAGACGCGTTTTTTCAGCGATACAGGTAGAGCCCGCATTAACCATGCGAGGCTGACGACGGCTCCGCCTCCCGTGACGGCCGACCATGGATACCACACCCCAACAATGCGTTGTGGCGGGGTTTTTTGCGTAAAAGCACAACAGATAGCGGTAAAATAACGGATTATTCCCATTTCTGTTCCATGAACATACGCGCGCGCCCATGCTTTTGGGCCCTGCGTACGGCATGATATTTTCCCTTGCAAAGGATTTCCGGTGACATCTGCGCTTCTTCAATCCGATATTCAGTCTCTGCCATTGCTGGCACGTGGTAAAGTCCGTGATATGTACGCTGTGGGCGACGACAAACTGTTGATTGTTGCTTCTGATCGTATTTCCGCATTCGATGTCATCCTGGATGACCCCATTCCCGGCAAGGGCCAGGTGCTGACTGAACTGACCGAATTCTGGCTGAAGAAACTGGGCCATATCATTCCCACCCATGTGACCGGCATAGCACCCGAAGACGTGGTGCAGCCTTCGGAAGCAGATCAGGTCCGCGGCCGGGCCATGGTCGTCAAGCGCCTGAAGCCGGTACTGGTAGAAGCCGTTGCTCGCGGCTACCTGATCGGTTCCGGCTGGAACGACTATCAGAAAACCGGCGCCATCTGCGGCGTGAGCCTGCCTGCGGGTCTTGTGCAGGCTCAGAAATTGGCATCACCTATCTTTACACCGGCGGCCAAGGCCGAAATGGGCTCGCACGATGAGAACGTTGATTTTGCCCATGTCGTACGCGAAGTCGGGCAGGAGGTCGCCGAGCAGATCCGTGACATCACGCTGCGCCTTTACACCGAGGCGGCCGATTATGCCGCAGAAAAAGGCATCATCATAGCCGACACGAAATTCGAATTCGGTCTGGACGAAAAAGGCGTGCTGCATCTGATGGATGAAGTGCTCACACCAGACTCATCCCGTTTCTGGCCAGCAGACTCCTATCAGACAGGCATCAGCCCACCATCCTTCGACAAACAGTTTGTACGCGACTGGCTGGAAACCCAGCCCTGGAACAAGACGGCGCCGGCGCCGCGGCTGCCGCAAGAGGTCTTGCAGAAAACCGCAGACAAGTATCGCGAGGCGGCGACCCGCCTGATCGGGTGAGCAGGGCGCTATGAACAACACAGTTAATCCCGGTAATCAAAATACCGAATCGCAGCAGGCAGATCAACCACTGGTTGGCGTCATCATGGGCTCGTCCAGTGACTGGGACGTCATGAAAAACGCCACAGACATGCTCGAGCAATTCGGTGTCTCTTACAAGGCGCAGGTCATCTCGGCCCATCGTATGCCTCAGGACATGGCCGAATACGGTGCGGCAGCCTATGATCGCGGCTTGCGCGCCATTATCGCCGGTGCCGGCGGTGCCGCTCATTTGCCAGGCATGATGGCGGCGCTCACAGAGGTGCCGGTGTTTGGCGTGCCGGTCCCATCGCGTTATCTGCGCGGCGAAGATTCGCTGTTATCCATCGTGCAAATGCCCAAGGGCATTCCAGTGGCTACTTTTGCCATCGGCGAAGCCGGCGCTGCCAATGCCGCGCTGCACGTGATTGCCATGCTGGCCATGAACAACCCGGCGTTGCGCGAGCAATTGCGTGCGTTTCGTGAGAAACAAACCAACGCGGCCAGGGCGATGACCCTGCCGCCGGCTCCTCAGAACTGAAAGAGAATTTTTTAATGCAAACACCAATAGCACTTTCTGACCGCATTCATCCTGGTGAGTGGCTGGGCATGCTGGGCGGCGGCCAGCTGGGCCGCATGTTCTGTCATGAGGCGCAGAAGCTGGGATACAAAGTCGTTGTTCTGGATCCATCCGGCAACAGTCCTGCCGGCATGGTGGCCGAGCGGCATATGGCTGCAGCCTACGACGATATCGTGGCGCTTAAGGAACTGGCCGCCAGCACACCCGCCGTGACCACCGAATTTGAAAACGTACCGGCCAGCAGTCTGAAGCAACTGTCGGCAAGCTGCCGCGTAACGCCTGGTGCCGCAGCGGTCGCCGTGGTACAGGACCGCATCGCTGAAAAGGCATTCATCAGTGCTCAGGATATTCCAGTGGCACCGTATTGTGAGGTGCGCGATGTGAGCGATCTGGAGCAGGCGCAGGATGCATTGTTTCCGGGTATTCTGAAAGTGGCTCGCCTGGGCTATGACGGCAAGGGCCAGCAGCGGGTATCAAGCCGAGCCGAAGCAATTGAAGCGTTTCGTACCTTTGGACAGATTCCCTGCGTACTTGAAGCCATGCTGCCGCTCGACTATGAAATTTCAGTTGTGATGGCGCGGGCAATCAGTGGCGAGACCGCGATTTTCCCAATTGGTATCAACACACATGAGAACGGTATTCTGGCCAGCACGGTTGTTGCCGAGGGTCTGGTTAAGGAAGACCTGGCCAAACAAGCCAGGGAAGCGGCCCTGCGCATTGCTGAAGGCCTGAATTATCAGGGCGTGATGTGTGTCGAATTCTTTGTGCTGTCTGATGGCCGTCTTATTGCAAATGAAATAGCGCCGCGGCCGCACAACAGTGGCCACTACACAATGGACGCCTGTGTCACCAGCCAGTTTGAACAGCAGGTCCGTGTCATGACCGGCATGCCGCTGGGCGCAACGGATTTGCTCACGCCGGTGGTCATGCTCAATATTCTGGGTGACTGCTGGTTCAATGGCAATGCCAGCCATGCGCGTGAGCCTCAATGGCACGACATTCTTGCCATTCCCGGTGTATCGCTGCACCTTTACGGCAAGGACGAGCCACGCCCGGGTCGCAAGGTTGGGCACATCAATGTTGTTGGTACGACCATAGAACAGGCCAAGGAACGGGCGCGGGATGTGATCCGTAAAATGGGCATCCGTACCGTTTTGTCCTGACCGTTTTTCAAATTTATCTCAATCACTTTTTGTCCGAAGAGGCCGTCCAGACAGATCAGGATTACCTTTAATGACCACGCAACGCAAGACCATTCACATGACCGATATGACCACCTCGATTGACTATGCTGCACGCATTTTGGACGAAGGCGGTCTGGTGGCTTTGCCTACCGAAACGGTTTATGGTTTGGGGGCTGACGCAGAAAGCGCGCAGGCCGTGGCCAAAATTTATCAGGCCAAGCAGCGGCCCGCCAACCATCCCCTGATTGTGCATATTGCACCAGAGGCAGATCTGTCCTATTGGACGCGGGATGTGCCGGCAGAAGC